>NZ_JBFTPD010000051.1:0-28747 GCF_056398305.1 Rhizobium sp. 01T444 | reverse complement strand
GCTTTCTGGAAATGAAGCGGACCCGCATGCAGCCCGACGCGTTGGCTGCGGTGCCGCACGTTGCTGCTGATCCTGAGCCGACAAAGAACGACCTGATCCGCGCGGCGCTTCTCAAACGGCGGTCGTTGGCCGCAAAATAATCGGTCGGATCCGGCGCCGTGGCGGGACAGAGCGCATATGAGGCTTTCGTTGCGTTGCAAGGTGAACGAATAGCATCGGCACAAAGACGTTGCTTGGCGCGCCACGCATATGAACCGGAACAAACCACTTATCTATTCACCGCGATACCGACGCTTGGCCCACTCTGAACGTGCGTCAAATTACTGGTCCTATCAATCGATCCGACTTTACGTGGCGCCCCGGGCTCGGAAGTGGCGAGGGACAGTCGATCGCGTTAGCGGCGCAACTTCGCCAGCCCTATAGCGGCGACAAGCCGCGAAGAATGGGGAGACCGGTTTTTTCGCTTGTTGGGAAGGGGAGCCTCTTGACGGCTCGTTGATCGGGCGCCCGTGAAGCTATCCAGTTGGCTCAAACAGAACGGGCGCTCGACCTGATCAGGGAGCGCCCGTTTGTTGCTACCGACAGCAAACACCGAAAGAATCGGCAGGCCATCAACATGGAGGCACGCCTTACCGCCCGCCTGCAATGACAAATGCCGCTTTCGCAACGCGGCTATGCAGGATGCGAAGCCCAGCGATGAGGCATCTTCTGGTTTCTCAACCCCACCTCATTGCTTCCATGGCAAAGCGCGGCCATACGCTATCGCCTGGAGGAGCAAGCTTGCGGAGGAGATCGACCGTTCATGGCGAAACGCTTGGGTCGGGACCGACGGGTTCTTTGGCGTCCGTGGGGTCCCTCGGGGCGTTCAGCATGAGACAACTCTCGGCATGTTAACTTTGTTTTAACTATGTGAAATACAACCCCGGCTTCGTCGTGTATAATACCCTCTCAATGGACTGGGTGAAGGCATGGCAACGAATAGATATTCGGCCTTTGCGCCGATCGGACTCAAATTTCATAACAATCAGCCGCAAATTGTCATCCGGAATCTTACCGACGCGGCACGTGTTCTCATACAAGACTGGCCCCTTGACGATGGCGAGGATTATGTCATAGCCGTCAAGGCATGCGCTGATGCGCTCATCGGTGAAATAAGCGCTGAAGAGTTCCGGCAGACCCTTCTGAGCGCTGCCACCGAGGCCGGTATTTCCGTTCTTTCGCTTGTCTACGACCTGGCTCTGCGCGATGAGCCCGGCGAACCGCGTCGGTCTTCGCAGGGCCAGTGAAGCATAAATCTCGATTTCTTGGCCACCATTGTCGATCGACCCGAGTGCGGTCATAGAGTTGTTTGGCAATCATGACATCGGCCGAGACTAGGCAAGTCCCCGACAGTTCGGTCAAGCGAAATTCGACTACTGCTGGACGATCACCTGGGTCCCCGGCTGCACCATCTCATATAGCTCCTCGACGTCTTCGCGATACATCCGAAAGCAACCGCTCGACGCGTTGGTGCCAATAGAGGAGGGATCGTTGGTGCCGTGTATGCGTAGCAGTCCGTCGGCAAGATAGATCGCTCGGGTACCGAGCGGATTTGAGGGACCTGGCCCTACGACGGCTGGCAACCTTGGATTTTTCTGTCGCATGCTTGCAGTTGGCCGCCATTCGGGATGTGCTCGTTTGGATACAACCCGCGTCGATCCGTACCATTGTTTGCCTTCGCGGCCGACTGCGATGGGGTAGGCAAATTGTTCACCCCATGCCGTCGTGTAGACAAGCGTATGGTCGCGTGTCGCGATCACGATCGTTCCCCGCGCTGTTTGTGTCGACTGTCGCCTGCGTTCACGCGAGGGTTCCTGATATCGAGGCGTTGGTTCGTAGTAAGGGGGAGGTGGCGGATAGGGACTATATGGATCGTCATAATAGTAGCCGCCGTAATCGTCGTAGCCGTCGTACAGCTCGTAGTCTTGAGCTTGAGCTTTAAATACCGTCAGCAAAAGGGCCGCAGCGAGGAATGCCACCAATCTCATTTTATGCCATCCGCTTGTTATACAAGCATGATTGGGCCGAACTCTGTGGCGGCACTATGGCTKCCGCTTGGTAAGATACTATAGCGTTCTCGCTCCGACGCCGTCACAGTGCTAGGTTTAATCAAGGCCTTTAGATAGCTAACCCGGGTCGCCTGCTTTCCTTTTGATCGAGATACCATCCCGAAATGACTGACACCGTTGTTCTTCTCCACGGCATCAAGAGGACCAGCGCTTCCATGCGCAAGTTTGAAAAGCACCTGCAGACCCAGGGCTACATGACTCGCAACGTTGACTATCCTTCGACCCGCTATCCCATTGAACGGCTGGCGGAGATCGTTGCAGCGGAAGTCGAAGATGCGGCTGAGTGCAACAGAGAAGGCCGTCTTCACCTGGTAGGGCATTCCATGGGTGGATTGGTCATCAGGGCCATGTTGAAGAACTACCGACCATCAAATCTCGGGCGGGTGGTGATGATCGGCACTCCAAATAACGGCAGTCAGGTCGCAGATTTCTTGAAGAAGGTGCCGCTGTATAAAGCAGCTTTCGGCCCTGCCGGCCAGCAGCTCGTCACCGATCAGAGCACGTTCGCCCATATTTTCGGTCCGGTGGATTTCGAACTGGGCATCATCGCTGGAACCCGAACCATCGATCCCGTCTCGTCATTGATCATTGGCTATCAAATAACCAACGACGGCAAGGTAACTGTAGAAAGCACGCGTCTTGCAGGAGCCGCCGACCATATCGTAATCGCGGCCAACCACACATTCATTCCATCGAACAAAGTCATGTGGGCGCAAGCCATCTCGTTTCTTCGAGACGGCAAGTTCCATCGATAGTAAGAAAATGGCAGCCAGACACCCTCTGAACTTTCAGAATGCCGCTTTCCCGCAGCGTGCCCGCTTTCACACACATGCGAGGCAATGTCGAAGGGTGATCGGCCTTCGCGTATCGCAGGCGTGGCCGCTTGCACGGTCTTCTTCTTGACCGCTATCCCAATCGTCGAGTCCTGACGCGATCACCACAGCCCAGCCAATTTACCAAGGCGGCGGACCGTCGGTATCGAGTTGCCATGCCAATCAGCAAGGCGATAGTGATCCGTCGGGGGGCATTTGCACGATCCGGCCTGTATCGAAGCTCTGGAGCGAGCACTTGCCAGGACGACGTTGCAGCGGGTTGCATAGCTCGTTCGCCGCTCAGCAAACAAAGGCTGTGATCGGCGTCGCAATGCTGAACCGAATACCCGCCTGCAGACGCCCGAAATCCGTTCGCGGCAAGGCCCGACCGCGGCGACGAAATAATAGATGTCAAAGACCGAATTCCGCACAAATTCAGATCCACGCACCAATGCCACTCTCAAGCATTCGCGGTCGAAACTCGGTTTCCTGCACATCTCTGACAACGTCATTGTGTTGGGATTTTTCGCAATTGGTCGGCGCCATTCTGGTCGCCGGCATCGATCCAACCATTGACCGTCAATCACGCTTTGCCGCATCCCTCCAGGCGCGCTCGAACGGTAGGCGCCAAGCGTGCGGGGCAATGAGTTGGTGGATCGACTTCGGCCCCCAGCCGCCTTGGTCGTAGAGGCGTACGGGCGGCGGGTTATCGAGGAGAGGTTGGGAAACCTCCCAGAGCCGCTCAATACCCTCGGCCGTAGTGAACAGCGTATGGTCACCGCGCATGGCGTCGAGGATCAGACGCTCATAGGCCTCCAGAACTTCGCCAATCAGGCCGGTTTCGCTCATGGCGAATTGCAGCGAGAGCTTGTCGAGCCGGAAGCCCGGTCCAGGGCGCTTGCCATAGAAGGAAAGCGAGACCTTGGAGGCATCAGCAAGGTCGAAGGTGAGGTGGTCAGGGCCCTGTGCCCCCACGCCAGAGCCGGCAGGGAACATCGATTTCGGGGGCTCGCGGAATGCGATCGAAATAATGCGCTGCCCCTCGGCCATGCGCTTGCCGGTACGTAGGTAGAAGGGCACGCCCGCCCAGCGCCAGTTGTCGATGGCGCATTTTAGGGCGATGAAGGTGTCAGTGTCGCTTTCGGGATCGACGCCAGGCTCATTACGGTAGCCAATGTATTGACCGCGCACCACGTCCCGCGGCTCAATCGGCAACATGGAGCGGAACACCTTGTTCTTCTCTTCCGAGATTGGCGCAGGCTCAAGGGCAGTAGGCGGCTCCATCGCCATGAAGCCGAGGATCTGGAAGAGGTGAGTCACCACCATGTCACGATAGGCGCCGGTGGTCTCGTAAAAGGCGGCGCGGGTGGAAAGGCCGAGCGTCTCCGGAACGTCGATCTGCACATGGTCGATGAAGTTGCGGTTCCAGATTGGTTCGAACAGGCCGTTGGCAAATCGGAAGGCCAGGATGTTTTGCGCCGGCTCCTTGCCGAGGAAATGGTCGATGCGGAATATCTGCTTCTCGTCGAACACTTCGTGCAGCTTCTTGTTCAGTGCAACGGCACTGGCAAGGTCCGTGCCGAAGGGCTTTTCCATGATGATACGGGAGCGTTCAGTCAGCTTAGCCTGGGCGAGGAGTTGCACGGCCAGAAGGGCGGCACTTGGTGGCACGGATAGATAATGCACGCGCCGCGTCTCGGCGCCCAGTGCTTCCTCGGCCCTGTCGACCGCTTCCTTGAGAGCATTGGCGCCGGCAGCGAGCGGGACGTAGTCGAGCGATGCGGCAAACGCTTCCCATTCGGACTGCGAGAACTTGCGAGTCAAGAACTTTTCCAGCGAGTCACGGGCGATGGTGCGGAAGGCATCGGCGTCGATGTCGTCGAGCGAGACGCCGATAATGCGGCACCCTGGGATGAAGCCCGCATTGGTGAGGTGGAACAGCCCGGTCAGTAGCTTGCGCCTTGAGAGATCGCCCGTTGCGCCGACGAGCACAACGACCTGTGGATAGCCGGGGCCAACCCGAGTTGAATTCTTGCGCAAAACACTCATCCTCAAGTCTTCCGTTGTCCCTTGGGGATGGGGGTCGACCCCAGCTCCGCGCTGCCGCGAAGCGGCTATCTTCGTGCGTGATGCCATGACGTTGAAGCTCACCCCTCTAAGGTTAAATAGAGGCATGGATTGAGGAGCGGAGCAAGGGGCGGCAATACCCTCCCGAGTGCCGCGTCTTAGCGACTTCGGTCGCTCCTTGTCGACTTTCTTGATAGCAATGTCTTGAGCACCTCAGTCAGTAAGATGACCCAACTCAGAGGCGCAGGGCGGTTATTGACAGCAAATCCAAAGCTGACAGCACTCGGGGCTTCGATATCAGCTGCCTTTGAATACCGTTTGTCAAAGATCGAGTTTTGTAGTCAGGGCAGCGTGCCATCCGAAGGTGACGCCACCGCCAGCCAGCCATTGAACCCGTCGAACCTTGCTGCGTATTAAGGCCAACAGGATGGTCACGAGGTCGAACCCTATCAAGGCGGCCATTTTGATCGCTGCAGAGCTTGGCTACGATCGAGCAGCGGCCAATGCATCCAACATGATAGCGATCCTCGCGAGATCGTCTTCGTTTAGCACTTCGACTGCGGAAGCAATGCGCTCCTGAAGATTACGTTTGGTGCTCTTCGCGGGCTTGTTCACCTCGTTCGATAAGAGTTCGTCGAGGCTCGTCTTTAAGACCGATGAGATTTTTACAAGCGAGCGATCGGGCTGCCGGGTTCCGGAAATGTAATTGCCATATCTACGCTCGATCAAACCAACGCGTCGAGCAACCTCGGCATTCGAGATTCCAAGCTGTTCAGCACGTCCCTTCAGGTTCGAAGAAAAAGTCTCCATGCCCACATTTGGTTCATGACGGGCATCACGGGTCCATGTGCAATACGTTGTGAGATTAACGAACAAAACGTGGTGTATTATGGAACTACGCCGGCTATCCGACTTCGTTGCGGTGGCCGAGGAGCTGCATTTCGGCAGGGCGGCAGCCAAGGTGCATATCGCCCAGCCGGCGCTGTCGAACCAGGTGATGGCGCTGGAGAAGGAACTCGGCGTGCAGCTGAAGGCGTTCCTGCCGGAGATCGCGATTATGCCCACCCCATCAGCCAAGCATCGTTCTACCAGCGCCCAACCGGGTGCTGTCGGAGATGGCGCTCTGAAGGACAATTGCGTGAGCTAAGGGCATAGCTCGAAGGTATGGTGGACGACGGTGAGTCGCAACTGCTGCCAGCTGAAGGCGGCGCGGAAGAGATATTCTGCGTTGTCGCCAGTTCTGAACTAGGTCCTTGAAAGGCAAGCCAGTCGACATCACTTCAGGTGCGATCGGATCGTTGCACCGATAGCTCCATTCCCAGGGCTTTATAGGAACTGTAGTTGCCGACGACATGATGTCGTCAGCTTGCTCGATGGCGCCAGACCGGCGGAAACGGAGTTCCCTATCATTCAAGTTCGAGGCAAACTGAAGCGGAAAGTGCTGATTCCGTCTGTGCGTGCCTCTTCGCAACTCACATCTTCTATTCAACGAGGTGACTATTGACGCAGTTCTTCGAAACCACTCAAGGGATCATGGCAATGGGAGCGTTCATCGGCGCTGGCAGCCTAGTTGCTGGCTCCTTGCTGGCCATCGTTATTGGTTTTGCGAAGTCTGGTATCAACCGGCGCCCGAAAGCCGAAGCTAGAAACCTTGCGATGATGACGGTACTGGCCCTGGATGACTTTGTCGGAGCCAGCTATGCGGCCGTTCACGACATGCCCGAATTCAATCCCATGGATGAAGGCGAATTCGCGTTTCACGTTCCAGATCCAACCCTCGCACTTCCGCAGGGCGCAAACTGGGACCTTCTTGGTCCCGAGCTTTCAGATGAAATTTTGTGGTTGTCGAACCGGGTGAAAACGCTTTCGTATGCGTTAGATAGCCTCGACCTTTCCGGGCCCGGATACAATGGCTTCTTCGAGCGGCGCCAAGAAGGTTATGCTGGTCTGGCGGCTGAAGCGATGGATATCATTGAACGTATGCTCGAAGAGTTTGACCTCACCCTGCCTGCCAAGCCCGACTACTATCGCCAGCGCGAAGGTCTCGTTTCAGCTATTCAAAAGGCTGGAGAAAACAATTCGCTGCGCCGAAAGGCTGGCGCTGTCGCGCACTCGAATGGGTCGAATGTGCTACAGCTGTTCCCAAAGGCGAACGACGACGCCGAATGAACGACGCGAAATCGTCGAACCCGTTCAAAGGCACAGCGTCTTGTCATGCATGGCCTCTTCTCCGTTGGCGAATTTCTCGGCGGCATTTCGACATCATCAAAATCCCGCTCCAGACAGCGAGCAGCAATTGAATGCTGTTCAGCGAGGCAACGCTACCTCGGATGGATGGTCCGCCGCTGCATAGCTGCATTGCACAAAAAATGTTTTCCAACTGGTCAAAAAAAGAGCATAGCGATCATAGCTGATGCAACACGACGGCTTTCCTCCCAGTTCCGTCGTTTCAGCTGTTCCCCTCTGGAGGTTTATACCTTCACAATTAATGGGCCACGGTTCTCCGTCGGCCCTCTTTTTTGCCCGCGAACATCGTTTGTCGACGCCGGATAATTCCCGAAGTCTTCGACCTTAGATGTCCGATCGCTTCCGAGGGCATCGTGCTAGGTTGACGAAAGCAGTTTTCACTACGATAGGACCTGGCCGAACCACGTGGTAACGCCAGGGAACATGAACCGGAGTACAATGGTGACCGAACCGACCGTAGCAGATGCAATAGACCGCGTTTATGTATCGATCCAGGCTGACAATGCTGACATCGACGCGCTTATCGTGACCCTCAAGGCAGCGTTGGCCCGGGAGGGTTTGAAAGAGGCCGTATTCGACCCGGCAAGGCTCGTGCAGAACAATCGTTCTGGTAGGAAGCTCATGCAGGCCTACTTTCGGCAGCGCGGCGTGACGGTAAAATTCTCGGCCTAATAAAGCCTCCTGGTGACGCCAGAGGTGCACGGCACCTTTTGCAATGTTCGATCAGGGTGTCTCGGGACCGCGACAGGGCGGAAGCTGAACTCCATGAACAGAACGTCGACCCGACAAGGGCGAGGGGACGAAGAACGTCATCCCTTCACCAATCGATCGCCAGGGTAATCCCCGGCCGCGACGGCTCGGTAGAAAACTTATAGGGCGCTCAACCCGTTCCCGGGGAGCGCCCTTTTTGTTGCTCAAAGCGCAAAAACCGACAGAGTCGGCAGGCGATTTGACGTGCGGCGGAGATACCGGAGGGACGGCGTTGCGTAAAGCGTTTTTTACTGCAGATCTGCTATCTCGCAACCATCGAATGGAGCACCATTTTGCGTGGAGAAGTGTAGCCCCTTATGGGAGGTGATCATGACGCAAAGATTTCGGATAATAACGATCGGCTGCGTGCTGCTCGGGATAGCCGCGTTGGTTTCGGCGTGCGCGACAGCCCACACTTCAAATCGCGGCGATTTTCAATATCAACCAGGGCATTCCAGGAACCCCGCCTGCAGCCAGGGTTTCAGGCCCACAAATGCGCTTTCTTGCGCTTACTGACTATTCCAAATACATGTTGCCAGCTGATCAAAGAGCTTTACTAAATTCCTGCTCAGTATCCCTTCAATCGACATCACAACACGCGACGGAAAGGATGAAATCCTGTCCCTCTGGAGTGCTGTTGAACTCGGCGGGGACTAAGCTGCACCGAACGAGGGTCATCGCGTAGTTTCACGCCGTTCGACGATTTCGATGGTGACGATCGAATTTTTCGCCATTTCATTTCCGAGTCCAGCACATCACTTAATTCCCAAAATCCACGCGAGAGGGCGTCGGCAAACTTGGCCGACCTGGCCCGAGGGAAAAAATGATCATGACAAACTCCGATGTCGAGTTCGGATTGGACACGTTTGGTGACGTAACGCACGATCCAAACGGCCAACCTGAAAGCTATGCCCAGGTCATTCGCAACGTCATCAAAGAGGCCGTCCTTGCTGATGAGGTCGGTATCGATTTCTTTGGTATTGGCGAACATCACCGCGAAGACTTTGCGATCTCCACTCCTGAAACCGTCCTGGCTGCAATCGCAACAGTGACCGATCGGATCAAACTTGGCTCGGCGGTGACCGTATTGAGTTCCGACGACCCTGTGCGAGTGTTTCAGCGCTTCGCGACTGTCGATGCTGCCTCGAATGGCCGTGCAGAAGTCATCCTGGGGAGGGGGTCTTTCACCGAGTCCTTCCCACTATTCGGATATTCGCTCGACGACTATGAGACGCTCTTTGAGGAGAAGGTCGAGCTGTTTGCCCGGCTTCTGGACCAGCAGCCTGTGACCTGGTCCGGCACGACCAGGGCGCCATTAACCGGGCAACGGGTGTTTCCTCTCGTGGAGAAGGGGCCATTGAAGACCTGGCTTGGCGTTGGCGGCAGTCCGAACTCCGTAATCCGGGCTGCCCAATACGGTCTACCCCTGATGTTGGCTATTATCGGCGGAAGTCCCTATCGCTTTGCACCCTACGTCGACCTGTATCGCCAGGCGTTGGAAAAGCTGAACCAACCGACGCTTCCTGTTGGCGTTCATTCGCCAGGCTACATCGGGCAGACTGATGCCGAGGCAAAGGCCGAGTTCTGGCCTCATTATCGGGCAATGCGGGATCGCATCGGTCGTGAACGAGGTTGGGGGCCCGTCACGGAAAGAGAATACGAAGCGGAGATCGATCAGGGTTCGCTTTACGTGGGCTCGCCGGACACCGTGGCCGCAAAGCTTGCTCCGGTCATAGAGACGCTCGGTATTCAGCGGTTTCAGCTGAAGTACAGCATTGGCACGATGCCACACTTGCGCGGAGCATCAAGCTGTATGGGCAGGGAGTCGTTCCGGCCGTGAAAGCGAAAATCGCAACGCTTGCTGCAGCGTGATTGCGGTGCGAATTCTTGACGGACCGGCGAGGCGAACTTTAAGGTTCCGAAAATAGTTGGCAAGCCTGTCGAACCGCCGCCGGATTGGTCTCTGGACTTTTCCGGGAGCCGGCCGAAATATCTAAGCATGTTGTGATAGCGGCGGGATCGATACTGCTGGACCTGCACGCCTTTATGGCGCCATCCGATAATGACATTTGCCTGGGCAATCTTAAAGGTCGATCGAGCAAAGCCGATACACTCGATGCGCTCTATCGCCTCTGCATCGGCGAGGGTTTCATAACCGCGCTTAACGAACCATTCGCCGGTGCTTACATCTTGAGACGCCACCATCGTGCATCTGTCGAAGCGATTCAGATCGAGCTTCGCTATTCCAATTATATGGACTGTTCGAACATCGATGCGCCAGGCAGACCGGAGCTTGACGAGGCAATGCTCAAAATCCTTAGACCTCGACTGCAAAAGATAGTCGCGTCACTTTCCGCTCAGCGAAAGATGTCTCCTTCAAGAGGCGATCGTGGTCGAACTTTGTAAAACCCAGGCAGCGACGCGAAGAAACCCCTCCTACCGATCGAGGGAGATCGTCTTTGGGTGGGCAGAAACAGGGGCTGCGAGAAATTGATCAAGTAGGGCGATAACCTCGTCGGGCGCTTGCAGTGGCGGTACATGCGCACAGCCCTTGAGTATGGATAATCTGGCATCGCGAAGCCGTCCGACCAGATCATAGGCCATCTCTGGTGGTGTTGCCCGATCTTCATCTCCGACAATGACCAGTGTCGGGCAGCGCACCGCCGAAACGCTGGCCGACAGATCAAGCGAAGCGAGTGCGTTGCAGGCCTCGCAAAAAACACCCACATTCGTGCGGAGAAACGCCTGGCGACGATCCTGCATTAGATCAGGATGGCTTTCTTGAAATTCGGCGGCAAACAATCTGTTCATCGCGGTTTCGGCAATCGCGGCAAGCCCGGCCGCTGACGCGGCCGCCGCCATCTTTCGAAACGCCTCCCTGCCCTCGTCCGAAAATCTTGCCCCGCAGCCTATCAGAACAAGACGGGATACTAGCGCAGGATGCCTGATCGCAGTCTGGAGCGCCACGAATCCGCCGAAACCATTTCCGATCAGGGCAGCTTCCCCATTCGCCGCAAATGCTTCGATCAGGCTTGCGATACGATCGGCGGTTTCGTCAAAACCTTCCAAGCTCGCGGGCGATCCGCCAAAACCTGGAAGATCGGGGACGATCACTCGATAATGCGCAGTGAGCGCGGGCATTATCCGATCGAAACTTTCACGGTCGGACAGCAACGAATGAAGCAGGATCAGCGGCTGTCCGCGACCGGCCACGTAAAGGTGCATTTTCTTGTCCATCACAAATCCACAAATGCGTCCGTCTTGATATTTCATAAATCCCATTTTCGTGTATTGCAAATCCTTATTTTTCAGGTGTAAGACTCGTCTTGTGAAATATCACGAAATGCGCTTATTCCAGAGGCGGGATACGAACTTGCTGCTCAGAGAAAATATCTACGACGCGCTTCGCACCGAAATCTTGACCTGCCGCTTGATGCCGGGCGAGGAGATCCGCGAACAGGATCTCGCTGCCCGTTATGAGGTCAGCCGACAGCCGATCCGGGAAGCATTATTGCGATTGCAGCAGGATCGGCTGGTGACTGTGCAGCCGCGCCAAGGCTATCAGGTCAATCCGATTTCGATGAAGGATGTCCGGGATCTCTTCCAGTTCCGCCTTGCACTGGAGCCCGCATGTGTCGCGGCTGCGATCGAGAGCGCCGACGATCAGACACTGTCGTCCCTCGATCGTTTTCGATCCATCGGGCCCGAAGTGGATTTTATCGATTACAACAGAGCCTTTCATGATGCGCTCGCCGCAGCCTCCGGCAATAGCCGAATGGAGGCCGCCATCAGGGATGTTCTTGATCAGGCCGACCGCCTGGTCCGCCTTTCCGTCAGCGCCATCAAGGGACGAGACCCGCAAAAGCTCGTTGGTGAACACGGCGCTATCATCGAGGCCGTGCAGCGGCGCGATGTCCGCGCCGCGCGCAAACTTATCAGTGCCCATGTGATTGATGGCCAGAAGCGTGTCCTATCCGCCCTCGGGCGGAGCGCTGTCAGGTCTTGATTGGAGAAAACCCATGAACCAGACGACCCGTGATCCTGCTGTGGAGACCCACGGTAATTTCGTAAATGGCAAGGAAATCGAAGCTGGCAACGGCGCGTTCATCGATGTCCGCAACCCGGCGACCGGGATGGTGATCGCGCGCATCCCGAACTCGACACCTGCCGATATCGATCGTGCGATGAAGAGTGCCCGTGCAGCTTTCGAAGGCCGCGAATGGGGTGGAATGGATATTCGCGCGCGAGCACGCCTCGTCAACAGGCTGGCCGATGCTTTTGAGGCTAACCTTGAGACCCTGTACCGCCTGGAGACGCTGAACAACGGCAGGCCGCTCAATGAGACGCGGGCGCAACTCTCGCGGCTTCCGGATTTCTTCCGCTACTTTGCTGGCCTTGCAATTGCCCGCCGCGACGATGTCATTCCGGTCGAAGGGTCCTATCTCAACTACACGCTGCGCACGCCGATCGGCGTCGTCGCCAACTGCACGCCGTTCAACCATCCGCTGATGATCATGTGCAAGTCTCTTGCCGCGGTTTTGGCATCTGGATGCACGACCGTCGTGAAGCCGTCGGAATATACCCCGCTGACCACCTTGAAACTTGCGGAGATCTTCGTTGAGGCCGGACTGCCGAGAGGTGTGTTCAACGTCGTCCTTGGCTACGGCCCCGAAGCCGGCCGATTCCTGGCAGAGCACCCCGACATCAACAAGCTCGTGCTGACCGGCGGCACGGAAGCAGGCCGGATTGCAGGCAGCGCCGCAGCGAAAGTGTTCGCGCATCAGACGCTGGAGCTCGGCGGCAAGACGGCCGTCATGGTGTTTGACGACTTCGACGTCGATCAGGCAGTGAACTATGCCGCCTTTAGCGCCTTCATCGGGGCGGGCCAGACATGCGTGTGCGGCAGCCGGCATCTCGTCCAGGAATCGATCTACGATGCCTTTGTCGAAAAACTTGCCGCCAAGGCGCGCTCCCTCCGGATCGGAAACCCGTTCGATCCTGAGACCCAGCTTGGCCCCGTTATTTCGGCCAGACAACGCGAGCGCGTCCTGACTTATTCCCAGCTCGGCCGCGAAGCCGGCGCTCGTCCCGTTGCGGGCGGCGACGTCGCAAACGTACCGGGGTTCGAGGGCGGCTATTTCGTCCAGCCGACTGTGTTCGCCGACGTCAAGGCGGATATGCGCGTCTTTCAGGAAGAGGTATTCGGGCCGTTCACCAGCGTCACGCCCTTCAAGGATGAAGCGGAGGCACTGCGCCTCGCTAATGATTCGCCTTTCGGCCTCGGAGCAGCAATCCGCACCCGCGATGTTGCCCGCGCACACCGCGTCGCCGCCGGCGTGAAGGCTGGGATTGTCTGGGTCAACGACCACCACCGCCTGGATCCGGCATCTCCCTGGGGAGGTGTCGGCGAAAGCGGCATTGGCCGTGAGTTCGGGCTGGAAAGCTTCAACGACCACTTCAACGTCAAGAGCGTCATGGTGGCAACCGTAGACAAGCCCTTCGACTGGTACAGCGCCACCGCAACGCAAACCCGTCTGAACTGACGGATAGCGCGAGGCGGTAGCGGAGGAATTCTCGCGCCTCGCGACCCACGATTGATCTCAGGAGGAGATAATGTCGACCATCGTCAATGCAGGTGGGCGCCTCGATCGGCTGCCCACCGGTAGGTTCCACTATCGAATCATGTGGCTCATCGGGATCGGTATGTTCCTCGATGGCTTCGACATCTACCTTGCCGCGACCGTGCTTGGAGCGACGCTTGCAAGCGGATTTTCGACTCTCGGCCAGAATGCCTTTTTCGTTTCCGCAACCTTTGTCGGGATGATGCTTGGCGCATTTGCGACCGGTTTCCTCGGCGACCGTTACGGGCGGCGCTTCACATATCAGATCAACCTGCTCCTCTTCGGCTTGGCCTCGATCGCCGCAGCATTTGCTCCGAACATGGAGGTGCTGATCTTCCTTCGCTTCCTGATCGGCATCGGATTGGGTGCCGAAAATGTCGTCGGCTATTCGACAATGACGGAATTCGTGCCGTCGCGCACGCGCGGACGCTGGCTCGGCCTGATGGCGGTCTTCGTCGTAACAGGACTGCCCGCCGCCGCGCTTCTGGGCTATCTGATCATTCCGCTCTTCGGCTGGCGAACGATGTTCGTCATCGGCGGCGTCGCCGCACTCGCTATCTGGTACATGCGTAAAAAGCTGCCGGAATCCCCGCGGTGGCTGGAATCGGTCGGTAGGACAGGTGAAGCGGAGGAGCTCGTATCCAGGATCGAGGCCGAGATTTCAGAGGGCCGGCCGCTGCCGCCTCCAAGCCCGGCGGCGGTCCTGCCGCGCGTCGAGATGTCGGCGCTCTTCCGGCCGCCGATGCTGTCGCGCATGTTCGTCGGATGCGTTACGCTGGTAGTGGTGAACACACTGCTTTACGGCTTCGTGACCTGGCTTCCCACGTTCTTCGTCAGTCAGGGACTCAGCACGGCGAAATCCTTCGGCTTTGCTCTTCTCATGGGTCTGGGCGCTCCTGTCGGCTCGGCGATCGGCGCCCTTACCTCGGACGCATGGGGCCGCAAACCGACGATTATCGGTGCATCCCTGCTCGCGATCGTCTTCGGCATCATCTACCCGCAAGTATCCGACCCCGTCTGGTTGCCGGTTGTCGGTTTTGCGCTGACCGTGCCGATCTATATTCTGGTCGCACTGCTCTTCGGCATCTATATCCCCGAGCTGTTTCCGACAGAGGTGCGCCTGCGCGCTTCCGGGATATGCCAGACCCTGGGGCGAGGAGCCACCATCGTAACGCCCTTCATCGTCGTCTCGCTTTTCCAGTCGCATGGAATATCCGGTGTGCTCGTCATGATGATCGGCCTACTGGCGCTTCAGATCATCGTCGTGGCTGTTTTCGGCATCGAACCGAAGGCAAGGCGCCTGGAGGAACTAACGCAGCCCGAAACCGATCGCGCTGTCGAGCGCGTTCCCGTCGGGAGACAAACGCCAAGCTGATATCATTTCCATCGCCGGGCAGATGCGGTCTGTCCGTTTCGCTTGTTCCAGTTCAAAATCCTGCCGGCTCAACATTGGGCCGCATCTTTTACGGCTAGGGCGCTGCCCGTGTTGGGAGACCATCTGACGCTTTCGTCGGATTCGCACTTCTTCTCAATAGCATAACATGTCAACGGACGGAGGCACAGCCGGTGGGTTGAACCGACTCCTAGAGGTTCTTCCAAGCCGGACGCCGCCGCTTCCCTATCCGGTCGGACGTTCGTCAAGGCAGTCAACGCAGCGGACTTGGAAGGGCTTGTCTGCTGTTTTGCAGAGGACGCCCTGGTCAGCGACCAGCTGTCCGAATATTCCGGAAAACGAGAGATTGTCGATCGGGCGATGCGCGACATTATCGCGGAGAATCTGACACTTTTTGTCCTGCGCGAAGTTACCAGTTACAACAATTCGAATCTGACGGTGGAAGTCGATGGTGATTTCGACAAGCGTGGACTGCCGGAACCACTGGTATTGAATTTTTATGTCACGATCTTCGACACGAAAATCGTTCAGCTTATTATGCTCCGGAATCAAAATTACCTTTGACCTGTTGGCATCCTCTGCTCCGGCTGGGTCTGGTCAGCAATCCATCGAGCACAAGATGAGGCCTCCTCGTCCTAGCAGGTCAGTGTGATCGCAGCCCGGCGGGACGATGTGGCATGCAGATGCGCGAGCGGCGCTTCGAAGATCGTGTGCCGCTCGCCGGCAGGGGCCGATGCAACCCTCATCAGGAGCAGACTTCCACCAGCACGCGATGGCCGTACCGGTTGAGGCGCCATTCCGGCTGGCAGTAATCCGGATAGTAGTCGTCATCATCGCCGAAGAACAGACGATTTCTATCATGGAAGGCGAAGCGACCGTCGCGTTGTCCGTCAAAATGGCCTGGGCCGCCAAATTGATGTCCTCCGAAGCCGCGCCCGGCGAAATTTCCACCGCTGAAGTGGCCGCCACCAGCCGAGAAACCGGCACCGCCGTGGCCACCGCCTTCGTGAGCGAGGGCAGGTGTGATTGCTGCAATAGAAGCAGCAGCCAGTGTTAGCGTAACAAGGCCCGTCGAGATGATCTTACGAAACATAACCATAGTCTTATTCCTTGCAAAGCGGTCTGTCGTGAACCGCAAGAAATATATGTGCAGTGAAATTGGCCTCTCCTAGCCGCGGATAGATCATATCTTGGTCACAACTGATCGCGAGAAAGATATGGAATAATTTCGAATTGCCGAAATTCTTCCAAGGCAAGGCGTTCGCAAACTGATTCTCAACGCTCGCGAAAATTCTCCATTATCGGGTGAGGAACCCGGCCTTCAGTCGCATCGCTCCGTGTAACCAGTGGCACAGGTGCCCTTGCAGCAGGCGGCCATGGGCGCTGCCKACGAGGAACCGTGCGGCATGGGGAATGACGAGATCGGCTTCGTTGCTTTCGCTGATCGTCGCTCGGCACGTGCAACCCAAGTTTGTCACAGTCATGGCAAATGTTGGAAATCCACCTAGACATAGGTCTGAACAAGCCTGAACAGGCGTCTGATTTTCGAACTGCCATTTTCGGGCGATCGTCTGACCGCTGCCCAAGACGGCCGGTAGTTGATGGTCACCCCCACCATCGATTGCCGACCATGATTGAGGTAGATCAACCCTAAAGGAGAATTAAGATGAACAGCAGATTCAAGATTGCCTTTGTTGCAGCCTTTGCATCTCTGGCTCTGGCCGGCGTCAGCCGTGCCGAAAGCATCGCGATGAACACAGCCCCCGAAATTGCCCAGACCCTTCGTTCCTTCAATTCCGACTTCAATGTTCGTTACGTCGGAAACTGGGACAACGATCCGGAACATGAGACCCGCGGCCTCTCCGCACCGGGCCGCACGGACAACCAGTTGCGCGCGATCCTAGCCTCGATCAGCGAAAACAAGGATCTTGTTCGCAAGCTGAATCAGGATGATGTAAAAGTCGACAATATCGTTGACGCCGAACAGGCCGCCGACGGCAGCGTAACCTTCTTCGTACGCTAAGACGCCTCACAGCATGGACAATGATCGTCAGTCCATGCTGCAGGACCAGCCGGGCAGCGGAAATCTCTACCGATACCGGAGAATGGTTATTCAGGTATTTTAGACTATGTTCCGGTCTGCCCGGCTGCCAGAATTGGCCCAACTCGTCAGTTCGCTTTCCATGGGGGCACAACTGCGTGCTCGTGCTCTTGGGGATTTAGGTGAGATAAAAAAGGTCAAGGAGCAGATCATTCGCCTTTTGGGACCGGAGATTGCGGCCGGCGGCAAATAGTTCCATCAACTGGGCGACGCCTAAGACGTGTGTTTTCAATGATTTAGTGAATAATAAAGGCTAGTGGGTTCGATTCTCCTCAAGGCGGCCATTGGGCCATCGAAGGGCACGCTACAGCTGACATCGACATCAGCACGCGTCTGCTACTGCGCATGCACAGTAATCGAATTGCTAGGATTTTTTCAGCAACTCTGCCGCATAACTCTAAGACGGTGGCCAGGCTATCCACCACTTCGATAGTCGGGCTGTAAACGCTGCGCTCCGATGAGCTGATGTAGGTTCGGTCGAGGCCGGATTGATGAGCAAGCTCTTCTAGGGACAGGCCTTTGGCTTATCGAAACAGCCTGAGATTCCGACCTAGGTGCCTGAACCACGGCCGATTAGCGGGCCTGCGGTTTGCCCCCATTCGCCGAACCTCTGGGTCTTCGCTGTCTTTGCACGTCGTCGAGATTTCCGCTCGTCGTCCGGCAGAACCTTGAAGCCAGCGCCTCTAGCGACGTTCACGAAGGCGCTCCTTGCTTTCGAGGCATCGTGATCGCCCTGCATAGCCCGAAGGCAGGTTGCTAGTGCGTGCTGCCAGCCTGTGTCGTTGGGCTCCTTTCGCCACTGGTTCGCTATCAGGATTCCCATAATGTCTTCCACTGACCTGGCGATCCTGGGGCGATCCGACCCCGGCAGAAAAATGGCGACTTCTCTAATCGGTATCGATGCGATGTAGTCCATCGGCGCACCTCCTTAACCAGTCTTGCTGGTCTTCAGATCTCCTTCGATCGACTTCCGCAGGGCATCCATGATGTTGATGACGTTCGAAGCGGGAGCTCCGGCCTCCGTCTTCTTACCCTTGGCAGTCTTCCTCGGCTTGAGGAGTTTCTTCTTCTCTTCAATGAGTTTCAGCAGGCTTTCCTGTATCGGGTCGCTGACCATGTCCGGCGACCAGCGTGCCGACTTTTGCTTAATGAGTTGTTGGATCAACGGAATGAGATCCGGGTCGGCCTTTTCGTCGATGTCTTCAAAGTAATTCTCTTCCGGACGAACCTCGTCGCCGAAGCGCAAGCTCCACAGCACGATGCCTTCATCGCGGGGCTCGAGGATCACGGCTCGTTCCCGCCGACCCATGACGAGCTTCGAGACGCCTACGACCTTGTCGGCCTTCATCGCGTCGCGGATCACTGCAAAAGCCTCGTTCCCGACGGCATCGTCCGGCATCAGGTAGTGTGCCTTCTCCAGATAAACCCATTCGATACTGTCGGCGGGAACAAACTTCTCGATGTCGATTGTCTTCACCGTCTCGAGCGCTACTGCGTCGAGATCATCGTCGGTCAAGATGACGTAGTCGTTCTCGCCTCGGGCGTACCCTTTCGCTTCGTTGTTCTCCTTCACCGGCTTCCCGGTCACCGAGTCGATGTATTGGGAAACCACGCGGTTTCCGGTGTCCTTGTTCAGGGTGTGGAAACGGACCTTCTCGGATTCCGATGTCGCCGGGGTCATCGCCACCGGGCAGGTGACCAGCGAGAGCTTCAGGTAGCCTTTCCAATAATATTTCGGGGCCATGACCTATCTCCTCAGCCAGCCTTGCGCTGCGCGGCGGATCTCGAAGAGGGTGTCTTCGAAGCCGTCCCACGCGCGGCAGGCTGCCGTCCTGTGCCAGCATTGGCATTGGCGGCAGTGCGTTTCGGTTTTTCCGCCGCAGCCTTCATCATCCCGGCGCTTTGGCGAAGAGCGGCCAACAGATCGTTGGGCTTGGAGACCTCGACCTTCTTCGGCTTTGGTAGCGAGCGGCCTTCTATCTTCGCCTTCACGAGATCGGCGAGGGCGGCTTCGTAACGGTCTTCGAATGTGGCCGGATCGAACTCGCCCTTCTTCTTGGTGATGATGTGCTTGGCGAGGTCCATCATCTCGCTTTGGATCTTGATTTTCGGCATCTCCTCGAACGCCTTCTTGGAAGACCGAACCTCGTAGTCGTATTGCAGCGTGGTTGCGATCAGGCCTTTTCCATGAGGGTGTATGAGCACGGTTCGCATCCGGCGGAAGAGGAGCGCGCGTGCAATGGCAGCCACCTTAGACTTCGTCATGCTGTCGCGTAGGGCGGCAAAAGCGTCGCCACTCATTTTGTCAGGGGTGAGATAGTAAGGCTTGTCGAAATAAACGTCATCGACATCGGAGCACGGAATGAACGCCTCGATCTCGAGCGTCTTGTTGCTGTCGGGGATGGTTGCGGCAACTTCTTCCGGATCAATGATGATGTACCGACCGTTGTCGATCTCGAAACCCTTGGTCTGCAACTCTTTCGGAACAGGATCCTTGGTCTCGCTGTCGATGAAGATGCGGTTTACCCGATTTCCTGTCGCCTTGTTGATCGTGTTGAACGTGATGCGGTCGGAGGTGCTTGCAGCCGTGTAGAGTGCGACACCACACGACACTTCACCGAACTTGAGGAAGCCCTTCCATTGGGCACGCATGCCACTTGCCATGACGCTTGCTCCGAATCACTTAGCCGCGACTCAAAGACGTGCGAGAGTGATTCGTTCCGACTCGAAACGAATCATTTTTCAATGATTTAGGAATTTTTCTTCGTAAATCGATTCTGGCTCGTACCAGGGTTGTGAAGGCTTCTACTATTCCCCCAATCGAGAAAGGCGTTGCCCGCTTCGGTCACCCCACGCATCTTTTTGGAATGTCAGGCGTTCTCCTCTAGCTTTTCGACGCTCGCGCATCCGCGCTCCGTTGCATGACTCTGTTCGCTACCGCAACATTGTCTCCGAGCATGCTCTCCCTGAACTGACGCGGATTCGACATGCTTGCTGAACGTCATACGACACCGGAATCCAACCCCGTCGACGCTGCTATGGCCTGGCACGGAGGGGATCCGCGCGCAACCATTGATGCTCTCTCAAGGATCGCGAACGACTGCGCGAACAGCTTGCAATCGCCCGGGCATGCATCAGCAAAGGCTATACGCGCGGCTGGCTGCCCGGCGCTGAGTTCGACGGGTGATGACGATAACTGCGGAGACGAGCAGCGTCCCGGGTTTCGTCGCAGAACTCATGACGGCGGCGAATGAAGTCGAACGCCTGACCGCGGGCGAAATCGACAGGTTGTTGCTTCGTGCGATAACCACGGTGCGCGAGCAAGCTGGCATCCCTGTTACGACATGGTTTAATCGATCGCGATGTCAGCCCTTCTGAGGGCGGACCCGCATGAACACGTATGGCGCGCCTGTCCCCGAGGGGATCGCATAGACGTCAAAGGACGCCTGCGGGTCATCGCCCATTCCCAGCGAGCCAGGTGGCATGCCCGGCACGGCCAGCCCTCGGACCGGAGGCCGCTCGCGCAGCAAGCGCTGGACGGCTTCGAGTGGAACGTGTCCCTCAAGGTGGTATTCCTCGACGATGGCGGAGTGGCATCCTTCCATGTCGGCAGGCACGCCCAGCCGTGCCTTGACCACGGCAAGGTCGTCGGTGTCGCGGGTCTCGACGGAAAATCCTGCCGCCGCCATCGCCTTCGACCATTCATGACAGCAGCCGCAGTTCGGATCCTTGTAGACCGTCATTTTCGCCGGGGCGGCGGCGCGGACTCCTACGCTTACGAACGCCAGGACGGATGCCGCCATCGCGATGAAGCTTCTCCTGTGCATCGTCTCCACTCCTCGATGTCCTTCCGCCCGGATCCATCCGGGCGGAAGGAGTCTGCTATTTTACATTGGTGACGGTCAGCTTGCTATTCACGCGTTCGGCAACGAGGTCAGTGTTCGAGCCTTCCTTCAGCTTTTCAAGCAGAGCCGGGACCTCTTCGGCGACGCTCTGACCGTTGTCGCCGGCGTGCTGAGGGAGCCGCCGCTTCCGCTCACGATCCTGGTGTTCGTCGCCAAGACAGGACGCTGCGTCGTTCTGGCGCTGGCCACTTTACAACTTTTCGATTGATTGCTTCCGACGCGGAAACACCATCCGGTCGACAGTCTCGTCGCGAACCGCCAGCGTGTGCCAAGCTGCCGCGGCGAGATGCAGCGCGACCATCGCCAGAATGACCCTCGACCCGATGACGTGGTACGGCGCGATTCCGAACCAGAAGTAGCTCGCGACGAATCCCATGCAGGCCTGTCCGATGATCGCGGCGTAGAAGGCGTGGTGAAGAGTCGTGGCGGCCCGCTCGGTCAACGAACCGGGCGCGGCGGTCTCGTGCGGCTGAAGGATCCGAAGAACCAGCCGCATGCCCATCAGCACGCCGATCGCTATCCCCGCGTAGTTGTGAAGGTGGTGCTGCACGACGTCCCAGTACGACGGGGTCATGCCCATGTGGACGGCGTGGTGGGTTCTCTCGATGCTGCCGCCCGTCAAATACTTGACCGGCACCAGGAGGGCGACCAGCGAGTGAAGTCCTATCTGGGCCAGCGAATAGCCACCTTTCATCAGTCCTCTCCGAACGAGAGGCGCAGACTAACCGGTCGCAGTTAATGCTTCCTCATCGGCCGTTGCCAAAACGCCCGGCCGCCACAGATCGTCAAATACTTGGAACATTTCTGCTGCGGTATGGTCTGTCGTGGAAGGGAAACCAGTCGAATGAGACATGGGAGCATATACCGCTACGCGCAGGTGTTCGTCGTCGCCCTACAGGCGGCGGTGAATCCTTTCGGCATGGCCGCGGCGGCCATACGCCGGCGTCGCCTTCGTCTGCGGCATGATCGCCCACCACATGGGCGTGATCATCGAAGCCCAGAAAGGAGATCGAAGAGATGTCCAAGTGGGTGGACAAGGAAGCCAAATAGGAGATCCGCCATGCATCATATGTCGACTGAAATGAGAGCCTGTATCGACAACTGCCTGGCCTGCTACCTCGAGTGCCTGTCGATGGCCATGCGACGTTCTATCTCCACTACACCAGCAAGGACGACCTGAAACAGCACGGACTTGACGGCTTACGGAGGCAGCTCGCGGATACCGCTGCTCGCGCCGGGCAGGGCGATACGTTCGGCTTCAGCCTGGCGATGTTCGAGCATGCTCGCGATCACATCGATCTCTATCGGGCGTTGGCGGACAATCGAGGAGGCGCAGTCGCACTCGGCACAATTCGTCGGATGCTTTCCGATCTGGTGCGCGACGAGGTGATGGCGAACCGAGCCGAGCGTACTTCGGACGCCATACCGCGCGAGTTCGTAGTCCAATATGTCGTCGGCGCCTTCATGGCGGTGCTGACCTGGTGGCTGGACGGCGGCGCGAAACTGCCGCCTCATCGGATCGATGCGATGTTTCGCCGTCTGATGTCCGAGGGAGTGATGACGACACGCCGTTGAAGGCGTGACCGAGAACGGCCATCTTCCCCGAGGGCAGATGAAACTGCCGCTCAGGTACTGATTTCATCGCGTCATCTGAACTTGATCACCTTGACCCATGCCAGGAGCGGACGATGGTGGTGGATCGTCATGGCGGGCATCGGGCCGACCCTGGCAATTCCGAGTCACTTCGCTGCTGCCGGGACGCTCGGCTCCCACGAGAAGTGATCGCCGTCGGCTGCGATGCGACCCACGCCCGGGAAGGGGAAGTGCGGCGTGAATACGAGTTCGTTGTCCGTCGCTAGTTTCTTCAAGGTGTCGATGCGGTTCTTCTCGCCACCCTTTTCGTCATTGTCGAACCCAATTAGCCATTCCGGTTTTACAAGCGAGATGATCGAGCTGTGCACCGTGTCTCCGATGTCCAGTAGCTTACCCTCGCCGGATACGATTTCATAGCCGACATGGCCTGGTGTGTGGCCCTTCAAGCTGACCGAGGTTATTTGTGGCACGACCTCCGCTCCCGGCTTGAAGGTCTTCACGTTTCCGTCGATCACCTTGACGATGTTCGCAAGCTGGGCGTTCTTCTTGGCGAATGCCCATTCCGCCGAGGACATGCGGATCGTTGCCTTGGGGAAGGCCAACTTCCCGTCCTTAACGAGGCCGCCCATGTGGTCGGGATGCGAATGGGTTATCAGAATGTCGGTAACCTCTTCCGGCTTGGTGCCTGCCTGAGCGAGAGACTGCTGCAGCGCCCCACCAACCCCAGTATCGATCAGGATCACGCGCCTTGGCGCCTTCACCAACAATGCGTCCACGCTCAGCGTGACGGTATCGGTGGGCGCACCTGCTGCTTTGAGTACTTCACCAGTTTCCTCTGGGGAGTGTCCGACACCGAAGACCTTGCCGTCGTTCGGCAGTACGAACTGGGCGTCGTGCAACGAAACCAGATCGAGGGAGCCAATCTTGAAGGCCTTTGAGTCCGGCTGCTGCGGAGGCATTTGCGCGGAGGCGGAGGCTGCGATAGCCAACGCCAGAGACGAAGCCACGAACAATGTTTTGGAATTCGGCATGACGAGATCCTTTCACGTCGGGCGCGATGAAGTCATTTAGTCTCTATTACCAAGCCGGGTAACCTCGCAAATTCGCGAAGATACCACCGCTGCGATTCTAGCGGATGCAATTCAAGGAGCTAGGGTAGGAGTAAGATACCCTACTGCCCGCCCAGTTTCCAACTGTCCCCAGACGGGCAAGCTACGCCGTTGACGCGCGTCATGCCGTCGAGTGATTGCCGACTGGTTACAAAACCGCGACATCCGTCCGGTCCATCGTTACTGGCATCGATCTGTTCGATAACACCCGCGCTGCCTGTCGATGGGTTGGCCCAAGCGAGCGCAGTTGCCCCGACAGCACTGCGACCGACTGTATCTGCGATCACCGCTTGATCGGTCAAGGGCGCCTGGCGCGGGATTGCTGACTGGGCGAGGGGCGTCTCAAGCGGCTCGATATGTGAGCATGCCGTCAAAGCCGCGATGCTCATGGCAGAGATGAAGTGCTTCGGATTCATCGCCCGGATAAAGCGTTTTGCTTTTTGTATTTCAAGTTGCTAATAGTTCACATTCTGGCGAGGTTTCAGTGATTGCCTTTACCGGAGAATGCTCCCGCAGCGGACGCAGCCGCTACTTCTCGCGCAACGCTGATTGAGGCTGGCCCTTTGGAATGGGCGAAACACGATTTCTGACAGGTCGACTTTAAGGACGACAGGTCGCCACTGATCCTTACCTGCGCGAATGCCCATGCCGTGCAGATTTTTCGCGTTTCCATCAATATCGATGAAGCCCGCAGAATATCGCGAAGTACACCGGCACAGTTAACTGACAGCAGCCTATGTTTGTAATGTGTGCTGAGGACGATTCCCCCACATCATAAAGTTTCCGGCTGCAGACCTACCGTCGCGAGCGGCGTCTGACGATTTCCTCGCGTCCGGTGGCCGCTCTGCAAAGAACTTCGCGTGGAATTGAGTGTTCAGTCATGTGCTGAAAGCGCGTGTTTTACGCGCAGTATGGAGATGGCAACGGCTCCGATAACGAGTGGGATCGACATAAGCATCACCAGCGGGCTGATGTGAAAGCCAGCGTGATCGGCGGTCTCGAAGGCGACTTTGAGCAGACTTAGAAGATAGTAGCTGATGGCAATGATAGAAAATCCTTCAACCGCCCTCTGGATCTTGACCTGTGTGGCGGCCCGGTCTGCCATCGCCTGGATCTGGATGGCATTCTGATATTCGATCTCGACTTGTATGCGTGTCTGCAGAAGGTCGATCAGGTGCATCGTTGCGTGGGAGAGTTGATCTAAGCGCAACGCGGTCGCTTCGCAGGTTCGAACGGCAGGCCGGAAGCGCCGCGCGACGAAAACTCCAAACCGCTGAAAGCCCGGAACATGAGATTCGCGTAGCTCGCCGATGCGTTCCTCGACGATTTTTGCGTAGGCCGACGTTGCACCGAAACGATTGCGTGTTTCGGCAGCCGCCGAAATGATCTGGGCGGACAGCCCGGAGATTTCGTCGAGCAGTTTCTTGTGCTCAGTGGTCGGCGTCGTCTGGTTTCGGTTCGTCAATTGCACGAGCTTCTTATCGTAATCTCCAAGTAGCGGAGCTAGCCGGCGGGCTTCGGGAAGACCGAGCAGGGCCATGGACCGATAGGTTTCGATCTCATAGATCCTCCGAACCATTCTACCGAGGCGGTAGGCATTCAGATCCTTGTTGAAAAGAAGGATGCGGCTCGTCTGGTCGTCCTGGACACGAAAATCCGAACACACCTGCGCCGCCCCGCCGCCGATCAACGACGCAGCGGTATCGCGAAATCCGAGCTTTGAAAGGGTTGATCCGAGTTCCGCTGGTGCGGGGCCGAGCACGAGGATACCCACCCGGGATATGAGCCGTGGCGCGTCCATCTCTACCAGCGCCGCAATGTCATCGACCGAAAGGCTGGAAACCGGCCACGCGTCGGCTTCTGCGCTCAATTGGGTGACACGCGTGATAGTCACGAACTCAGTGTGGTGCTCTACCTGTGTTCGCGGATCGTCATTGTTGTCTCCGTCGGGTAGATAGCGGCTGCCATGTAAGGCGGGGAGGGCGGACGGCATGAGCGCGATGTGTTCAACAAAGGCGGGGCCGGTAAAGTAGATGGAAGGCCGGGCATGGAGCTCGGCATTGAAATCCGACGTCATATAATCTCACCGCAGGAAATGGCCGAAACCGCTAAGAATTCGCCCTCAACGAAAAATCATTGTTCGATCGAAGTGCAGCTTTCCAAAGCAGTCAAATCTGAGGAGGTCAATCGTCCCGGATATTGCTAATCGATTTTACTTTGGCTCGACACTAAGACGCATCCGAATAAGACCTTCAAGGGCCGCCCGAAAGGGCTCCAGGAAGATCACTGGCGTTGAGCAGAGGACCGGCACGAGGCCACCGAACAGGAAGCCGCGGATGTCACGGATGCAAACCAGCATGCATCCGATCAGTTCAACGATGGCGACAAGGCCGAATCTCCGACCGACATTAGCCCGCCGTCGACCGTAAGCCCGGACTGACAAAGGAGCCGCCCAAAAACCAAGGGCGTCAGAACTCCTGAAACCCACCAGCGTGTGACGTCTCCCCGCGGACATCGCCCGTGCTCGCGTCATTCTGGCAATTCTTCGCAACTTGTATTAGCATCCAACCTTCGGTTGGCTTGTCCCTAAAATGCCGCGCTATCTGGAACCAATTCCGAACTGGACGCCCGACGAGCGGCCGCGAATGGCAGGTTCGCCGTCGACGCCGTACCATTCGCCAGCGGTGCGACTGGCCTACGCGTTCGTGGAGGTGCTTGTTGGCATAACCCCGGCGGCCTCGGCAATGCCATGGCGTTGGCGAACCTGCCGCAGATTCAAGGCGAACTGGGGCTTACGCCTATCGAAGGCGCGTGGCTCCCTGCCGCCTGGGTGAAGGTCAATGTTTCTTCCAACCTGATCCTGTTCAAGTGCCGTCGGCAATTCGGGATACGTCGGTTCGCCGAACTCGGATTGATGGCCTATGTCTTGGCGACCGTTCTTCAGCTTGCCGCCCACAACTATTCGATGACCTTATTTGTCCGCGCCGTGACGGGGTTCGCGTCGGCGCCCATCAGCGCAGTTGCCAATTTCTATATGATGCAAGCGTTCCCAAAAGCCAAGCTTGGAGCGGGCATGTGCATAGCTCTTGGCGTCGGTCAGCTTGCGACGCCGCTCGCGTGGATACTGTCTGAGGGCGGTAAACCAGGCCGATAGAGCTTACATGCAAAGGTTTGAACACCAAATAGGAAAATTATCCTCAAAGCCTCCCGAACTGGGCACTTCGGAAACTCTTGGGGTGGTTTTCGGAAGTTTCCGGTCGTTTTTCGGAAAATCGGGTCGTGCTCTACAATCGTAAATACCGCCTTGACGCCTCTCCATCTTTGAGAAATGCTAAGATGTCAGACCAATTTCTGGGTCGGCTGCCTTAGAAAAGAACTTGGGGAACCATGAAGGCAAATGGTGGCGACAGGCCGGTAATCCGGCCGCTTCCGGCGATGGACCGCGCCCGTCAGGTGACGGAAGCGCTGGCGCATTATGTCGAGGATGCCCGGCTTCAGGCGGGCGACCGGCTGCCGGCGGAGCGTGAACTGATGGCAGCCCTTGCCGTCGGGCGGTCTACCATTCGCGAGGCAATTCGGCATTTTCAGGCGCTCGGCGTCATCGAGACGCGCAAGGGCAGCGGAACTTATCTGCTGAAACCGGTTTCTCGCGATACGATTCATATGCCGCTATCGTTCGAGACGCCGCATCTGCGCGATGTCCTGCTGCAGACGCTGGAGGTTCGCCGCGGCATCGAATGCGAGGCCGGCATGGTGGCGGCTCGGCGGCGCACGGCGAAAGATCTCGTCGTCATCGAGGAAAAACTCAACGAGATGGAGCGGGTGCATCTTTCCAAAGGCGCCTCAGGTCCGGAAGATCTCGCCTTCCATTTGGCGGTCTACGACGCCACGCACAATCCGCTGTTCCGTCAGCTTCTCGAACAGATGCGCGAGACCTTCGAGCGTTTCTGGACGCACCCTTTCGACCGGCAGGATTTCGCCCGCCGGTCCTTTCCCTTTCACCGCACCCTTTTCAACGCCATCGCCGCCCAGGACACCGAGGCGGCACGGCGTGAGACACTGAAAATCCTCGACGTGGTCGAGGAAGACATCAAGGAAATGTCCCGATGACTGACGGCCTCGAACCGTTCGACCTCGCTTCGCTGATCACCGCCCATGACGAGGGCAACTTCGCCGAGGCGGTCGTTCCGCCGATCTTCCAGACCTCGCTTTTCACCTTTTCCGACTACGACGACATGATCGCCTCCTATCGCGGCGAAAAGGTGCGCCCGATCTACACGCGCGGGCTGAACCCGACCGTGCGCATGTTCGAGGAGATGCTGGCAAAGCTCGAAGGTGCGGAGGATGCGCTGGGTTTTGCAAGCGGCATGGCGGCGATCTCGTCTGCGGTGCTCAGCTTCGTGGAGCCGGGTGACCGTATCGTCGCCGTCAAGCATGTCTATCCCGACGCCTTCCGCCTGTTCGGCACGATCCTGAAGCGCATGAAGGTCGAAGTGACCTATGTCGACGGCCGTGACGAAGAGGCCATCGCCAAGGCGCTGCCCGGTGCCAAGGTCTTCTATATGGAGAGCCCGACGAGCTGGGTGATGGAAGCTCATGATGTCGGCGCGCTGGCCATACTCGCCAAAAAGCATGGCGTCGTCACCATGATCGACAATAGCTGGGCGAGCCCGTTCTTCCAGCGGCCGATAACTCTCGGCGTCGATCTCGTCATCCATTCGGCCTCCAAATATCTCGGCGGCCATAGCGATGTCGTTGCCGGTGTCGTCGCCGGTTCGAAAGAGATGATCGCGCGCATCAAGGCCGAATCCTATCCCTATCTCGGTGGCAAGCTGTCGCCCTTCGATGCCTGGCTGCTGATCCGGGGCCTCCGGACCCTGCCTTTGCGCATGCGGGCGCACGAGGCGGCGGCCATGACGATCGCGCAGCGCCTGCAGGCGCTCGACGTGATCGAGCAGGTCTGTCATCCGGGCCTCGCCAACCGTCTGCCGCTCGACGTGATCGAGCAGGTCTGTCATCCGGGCCTCGCCAACCGTCTGCC
>NZ_JBFTPD010000050.1:0-29591 GCF_056398305.1 Rhizobium sp. 01T444 | reverse complement strand
CCTAAGTGAAGCCCTTGTCCACCATTGATAGGACGAGGGCATACACGCTTTGCCGATGCGGCAAATCCTAGATCAGCTTCCAGCACTTCATCCCCGCGAAAGAAGGTACGGACATTTATGTCGTCTCCGCTAAGTTGAAGTTGCAGAGACAAGCTACTATGCCGAGCCATTGAGCTTGGTTTACCGGAAATCTCGGGCTTTAGGGAATGAGCTCGGCATAGTATCCGGCTCGGGATAAACGCCCGATCTTCATATCCATACGCTGAAGGTGAAAAGTCGGAATTTTCAGTGACTTTTGGTTGGTGACTGGCGGTCGGAGGTTCGATTTGGTTCAAGGCGACCGTGTAGCATAGAGGTTCTGCCCCGCCATTTGCGGCAGCGATCAAAAACATTCGTTCCTAGCGGGAGCATGTCAATGCGCTCTACCCAACCGGCTTGCCACGTGCCGCAAGCTTGAGCGCTATCAGAAAAACAAGCGCCACAGACAGCATGAATATCACCCCCGACAAGGGTTCAGGTGAAGGGTGGAGTCTACCCGCTAGGGCCATCGAGTTGGGCGAGACGCCGGAGCAGGCGATAGAGCGTGAAGTACTTGAAGAAACCGGCCTTACGGTTATCCGCTCGGAAGTTCTGGCGGTATTTGGCGGTAGAGAGTTTCGATACACCTATCCGAACGGAGATCAGGTCAAATATCTGGTTGTTTTATTCAGATGCCTGATGCGCGGAGAAGCAGGCGGATATACGGATACCGAGACGATCCGCTTGAAATATACATCTTTCGATGAAATGCCGAAACTTGCTCTCCTTACCCAATGCAGCTTCTGTTCCCGAACATCGGTCAACCCAGTTTGCCTCAGTAGTCCGCTTCGGGCCGCCTGCTCATTGGCTTCCGCCCCTTTGCTCGAACATCCAACCGCAGTTTCATCATCGAGGTTCAGGACACGAGCGTGAACATCGAGATGGATGCGACGAACCGGCTATCGTAGCTTCCTAAGATTGAGGGCGAGCTTGCTACTGGGAGTGATGCCGGACCCGTTCGCCATGGAAGCCATCGACGCTCATGTCGGGAGAGCTGAAATGGCGGCTTAAGGCCATCGAACCGCGATGCCGCAAGAAATAGATACACATTGTGTATCCGTTTGTGCTATATTGACCTTGAAGGAAAAAATGCCATGACCAGCAAAAACGCAACCGGCAGCCATAAACGCCCCGTCAATTTGAAGGTTCGTGAGGACGTCCGCGTCCTGATCGACCGTGCCGCCAAGGCCCACGGGAAAACCCGCTCGGATTTCATGATCGATGCCGCGCGCCGCGCCGCCGAAGACGCGCTTCTCGACCAGACATTGGTGCAGGTCGATCCCGACAGCTATAAACACTATCTGGCCGTGCTCGACCAGCCGCCGGGCGGCGAAGGCTTCGAACGGCTGATGAACGCACCCAAACCCTGGCAGCCGTAATGTTGTCAGCACCGGTGCTTCTCGGCGAAGCGCACGATCTCCAGCTCTTTGACAGCGGGCACGACAGCCTCGATGAATGGCTGCGCCGCCGGGCGCGGGCCAATCAGGTCAGCGGCGCCTCGCGAACGTATGTGGTGTGCGAAGGCGAGCGCGTTGTAGGTTATTATTGCCTGTCATCGGGGGCGCTCGCGGTCGCAGATGCGCCGGGAACAATCCGGCGCAACATGCCCGATCCCGTTCCCATGGCGGTGCTTGGCCGTCTGGCCATTGACCGCAACTGGCAGGGAAAAGGTATCGGATCCGCACTGTTGCAGGACGCCGTGCTGCGCACCGGACAGGCAGCGCATATCATGGGTATTCGCGGTCTCGTCGTTCACGCAATCTCCAACGAAGCCAAGGCCTTCTATGAGCATTATGGGTTTATGGCCTCGCCGGCGAACCCCATGACCTTGGTATTGTCGTTGAAAGCTCGATAAGGCCTGAGTCATGGCGGGTTTATCGACGTTGGAGACTTCGGCTCCTTTCACCCATCAAGCGGAAATGGCTCGATAGCCACCCCTCGGCCGGTCTCCACGCCATCGTCGACGCTACCGTGCTGAGGTCTCTCGGCCACCCCACGGGGCAGTTCGGCAAGAACCATCTTGGCGATCTCAACGAGTTTCTGCCAACGGTTCATGAACGTTGCTTTTTCTCCTGCCCTTCCGATCTGCTTGGCGGTACTGTCCGCCCGAACAAGAGACAGATCAGTGAATTTGGCGTTCTGCGGTTCGATGAGATCGACGATCATGAGATCATCCACGAGTTCTTCCCGCATAGGCGACTTACTCAGCCGCCGATGCCCTCCGGGCTGCCGCCCGCGGTTCTAGACCTTGGTAAAGGAAAAGGCATTGATCGGCAGGGCGGTCTGCCCATCAATGGCAAGATCCGCCAGGATTTCGCCGACGACGCTCGTGAACTTGAAGCCGTGGCCGGAGCAGGGCGAAGCGACGACAATGTTCTTTTCGCCTGGCACATGGTCGAGAAGAAAGTCCTCGCTCGGCAGCATTGTATAGCGGCAGGTCGTTTCCTTCATGCGAGGACCGGCAGCAGCCGGAACACGCTTCCTGATGAAGCTGTCAAGCAAATCCCGGTCGGCATCGTTGACGGGCGGGTTTGGCTTGTTAGGATCGATCGGCTCGCGGAAATGTGCGTGCTTGCCGACCTTCACCCCGTCGACGCCGATGGCGGGAAAACCGAAATAGGTGCCTTGCGCACCTTCGTCCCGCAGGAAACAGGGCATGCGCTGCGGCTGCGTGGCGACATCATCCTGCGGCTGATACCAGGCAACCACCTGACGGATTGGCACCGCCGCCTGCTTCAGCTGGGGTATCAGTTCGGCAATCCACGATCCGGTCGCCACGACGATTTTCCCTGCCCGATACCGCCCGGTTTCAGAGATGATCGTCACACCGGCATCATCGGGCTCGATTGCGGTCACTTTCTCGCCGAAGTGGAGGATGGCGCCGTCTTCGACAGCGAGCCTCAGGTAGCCCAGCACAGCCGTCTCGGGACGAAGATAACCGCCCTGCGGGTCAAACAGCGCCATCTCATGATCGTCGAGCTGGAAGGCCGGAAAGCGGCGCGCCATCTCTTCCTTGTCCAGCGCCTCATAGGCCAGTCCGTGGAGTTCGGAGGACGCGCGTGTACCGGCAACGATCTTGCTGTCCGGTGCGCCGATCTGCAACACGCCGGTTATCGTCAGGATCTCAGTGCGCAGGCGTGCCGCCAGCGACCGCCAGTTCTGATAGGCGCGCTTGAGCAGCGGAACATAGGACGGGTCCTCGAAATAGCCAAGCCGGATCAGGCGGCTGTCGCCATGCGAGGAACCCAGCGCATGGGCCGGAAAATAGGCATCGAAGCCGATCGCCCTGACACCGCGGGCTGCCAGAAAAGCGAGTGCAGCGCTCCCCATGGCACCGAGGCCGATAACGGCGACGTCGAAGCTGGCGGTCATGAAGTCTCCTCAGGGAATTGCTGGTGCTGCGGCCTTACGGATCAGTCCGCGTAAGGCTTCGATGTCGCGCGAAAGCGGCCGGTCGTCGGCATAGGCAGGCACGATCGTGCGAACGGCTTTGTAGATAGCATCCGTACCCGTCGCCCTCGACGCGGTACCGACGAGGAATTCGTGGGCCTGCGCAGCCGCCATCAATTCGATTGCCAGGATGTATTCGGCATTATCGATCAGCGCGAGAAGCTTGTTGGCGGCGGCCGTCGGGTGCGCCAGAAAATCCTCCTGCAGGCCGGATGTGATGCCGCCATCGGTGGAGGCCGGTGCGGCAAGTCGCCGGTTCTCGTTGGCAAGGGCTGCTGCCGTATATTGCGCGATCATGAGGCCGGAATTGCTGCCGGCATCGCTTGCCAGGAATGGCGGCAGGCCGCTCACGAGCGGATTGACGAGGCGGTCCATGCGCCGTTCGCTCATGGCGGAAATCTGAGCGAGGGCCGTCGCAAGACTATCGGCAGCCTGCGCAAGGGAAGGGGCTACGGCATGTGCTTCGGAGGATATGATCGGCTCCTCGGGCGTGCCTGACACGGCGGGATTGTCGGTGACGGAGGCAAGCTCCTGATCGACGACGAAGGCCGAAATATCAAAGACATCGCGCGCGGCGCCATGGGCATGCGGGATTGAACGCAGGCTGAGCGCGTCCTGCGTCCGTTTGCCTGTCGCAGCTGATATCAGCCCGCTGCCGGCAAGCGTGGCGCGCAGCGAGGCGCCGACGCTGGCGATGCCCTTGGAGGGACGCAGTGCCAGAACAGCCGCATCGAAGGCCGCCATCTGGCAGCCGGCCGCTTCAAGCGTGAGTGCCGCGATCGCATCGGCCCAGTCTAGAAGCCGCTCGGCGCGGGCCAGGGCAACACTTGCGAGCCCGGTCGCGCAGGCTGTGCCGTTGACGAGGCTGAGACCCTCCTTGGCACCGAGCACCAAGGGTTCGAGGCCGATGGCGGCAAGCGCGTCGCGGCCGCTCATATGGCCGCCCTTAACGCGGGCGCTGCCTTCGCCGATCAGCACCAGCGCATTATGGGCGTTATGGGTGAGGTAGCCCGCCGAACCCTTGGAGGGAACGTCGGGAATACAGCCCCTTTCGAGAAAAATGGCGAGATAGCGGACGATCTCGGGACGCACTCCGGAATGTCCGTGGGCAAAATTGGCGATCTGCGCGGCGATGATGGCGCGCACCTCGCGCGGTGCCAGCAATTCGCCGACGCCAACCGCATGGCTGAGAATGATGTTGCGTGACAGTCTGCTCTGCGAGGCCCTGTCGACGACGGTATCAGAAAGCGCACCAACACCGGTATTGATGCCATAGGCCCGCACGCCGGTCTCGACGATCCGCTCGACGATGCGGCTTGCATGCGTGACACGATCCCAAGCCGCTTGCGATAGGCCAAGCGCTTCCCCCTCGGCCACGCGCGCGATATCGCGCCAGCCGGCAACCCTGTCGATGGTGATGGTCATTGGCCGCTTCCGAAATGGCCGATGAACTGGCGGAAAGCCGGCGATGCGCCGCCGCCGAACATTTCGTTCGGCGTGCCGCTGCTTTCGACCAGCCCTTCGCGCATGAAGACGACGCGGTTCGACACATTGCGGGCAAAGCTCATTTCGTGGGTGACGACGAGCATGGTCATGCCCTCTTCGGCGAGCGCGCGCATGACGCGCAACACTTCGCCGACCAGTTCCGGATCGAGCGCGGAGGTCGGCTCATCGAAGAGCATGACCTTCGGCTTCATGGCGAGCGAACGGGCAATGGCCGCGCGCTGCTGCTGGCCGCCTGAAAGATGCGCCGGGTAGGCGTGGCGCTTGTCGGCAATACCGACCTTTTCGAGCAGCGCTTCGGCTTCTGCGATGCATTCGGCCCGCGGCCGCTTCAAGACATGGACCGGCCCTTCGATGACATTCTGCAGGATGGTCATGTGGGACCACAGATTAAAGGACTGGAAGACCATGCCAAGTTCCGAGCGGATATGGTCGACCTGCTTCTGGCTCGCCGGTTTCGTCTTGCCGTTCTTGTGGATCATCTGGATGTGTTCGCCGTCGACCCAGATTTCGCCGTCGCTCGCCACTTCAAGAAGGTTGATACAGCGCAGGAAAGTAGATTTGCCGGAGCCCGACGCGCCGAGCAGCGAGATCACGTCGCCATCTTCGGCATCGAGCGATATGCCGCGCAGCACTTCATGGGTGCCGAAGCTCTTTCTGATATTGCGGACCGAAAGTCGGGTTACGCCGGGCATGGAAGCTCCAATCACGTTCAGTCGGGTTCAAGCCTTCAGCGCCGCCGGAATGGCGCGGCGATGTCGGGACAGCCAGTATTCCAGCAGGGACATGGCCTGCAGGATGATGAAGTTCAAAACGAGGTAGATGATGGCCGCACAGAGAAAGACTTCCATCGTGCGGTAGGTCTGCGAAATCAGCCGCTGTGCAACGCCCGTCACTTCCCAGACCGTCACGAGGCTTGCGAGTGCGGTCGATTTCATCATCAGCACGATTTCGGTCGAATAGGCCGGCAGCGCATGCCGGAAGGCGATCGGCGCCAGGATGCGGCGCACCATCAGGAGGCCGGACATGCCGATCGCGCGCGCGGCCTCGATTTCCTTCGGCGAGACGGCGCGAATGCCGCCGCGGAAGATCTCGGCCGAGTAGCCGGCAGTGCAGAGTGCGAGCGAGAGAACCGCGCAGACCATCGGCTCGCGCAGGAAGGGCCAGAGGAAAGAATAGCGGATGACGCCGAACTGGCCGAGCCCGTAAAAGACCAGGAACATCTGGATCAGCAGCGGCGAGCCGCGGAAGACGAAGATGTAGCCCTTGGCGAAGCCGGAGAGGATCGGATTGCCGCTGACACGCATGGCGACGATGACGAGCGCCAGCAATCCGCCAAAGAAGATCGACAGGAAGAACAGGATCAGCGTCGTCGGCACCGCCTTCAAGAGCGTGACCATGGTGCTGAAGAGGAAGGCAATGTCCATCTGTTTCCCCCCTATGCTTGGCCCATGGCCGAAGCCGGCATGCTGCGATTGGCCTTACGCTCGGCGCCGTTGAAGACGCGGTCGGACAGGCTGGTGAGGATCAGATAGAGCGCACCGCCGACGATATAGAAGAGGAAATATTGCCGGGTCGAACCCGCGGCGACCTGGCTCGAACGCATCAATTCGGCAAGGCCGGTTACCGAAATCAGCGCCGAGTCCTTCAGGCTGAGTTGCCAGACATTGCCGAGGCCGGGAATGGCAAGGCGCAGGACCTGGGGAACGATGATGCGGCGAAACCGCAGGCCGCGATGCATGCCGATCGCCGAAGCCGCCTCAAGCTCGCCCTTGGAAATGGCGTTGTAGGCGCCACGATAGACCTCCGCCTGATAGGCGCCCGAGATGATACCGACGGCAAGCGCGCCGGCGGCAAAGGATGGCAGGCCGAGAAAGCCTTCATATCCCATGGACTGGCCGATCGCGGTAATGGCCGAAGAACCGCCGAAATAGATCAGATAGATGATCAGCAGTTCCGGAACACCGCGGAAGACGGTGGTGTAGATATGGCCGATCGTGATGAGCACGAAATTGCTGGAGAGCTTCGCGGCTGCGATGATCGCGCCGAGCACGGCGCCGATCGCAAGTGCGGTGGCGGTCACGCAGAGCGTCAGCAATGTGCCGAGGAGGAGGAACGCTCCCCACCCGGTTGAGCCGAATCCAATCAGTTCGAGTATCGCCATGGGCCTTCCCAGCGCTGTCTTCGTCGTGATGACGGGCGGTCAGAATAGCACGTGGTCTCCGATCGCAAAGCGGAGACCACGGAACGCGGATTCCCTCGAACGCTTAGTTCTGCGGGCTGACGTCGACCTTGAACCACTTCATGGAAAGCGTCTTGACCGTGCCGTCGGCGAGCGCCGACTTGATCGCCTCGCTGAACTTGTCGCGCAGGTCCGTATCGGCCTTGCGGATGCCAAGCCCTTCGCCCTCGCCCCAGATCGAGCCGACGATTTCCGGACCGGTAAAGGCAAGCGCGCCGTTGGCAGCTTCAAACGCATTGTTGAAGTAGACGGCATCGTCGAAGCCGAGGTCGATGCGACCGTTCTGCAGGTCGAGGTCGCGGTCGGCACCCGTCTTGTATTCGCGGATCTCGGCGATGCTGCCGAAATTGTCATAGACGAACTTGGCATAGACGGTTGCTGCCTGAATGCCGATCGTCTTGCCCTTGAAGGCTTCCTTCAAGGCTTCGATTTCCTTCACGCCAGGCTGGCCGGGCGTCATCTTGATGGTTGCGCCGGTGCCGGAAGCGTTGGCAAGCGGGCTGTCCTTGGCGGTGGCGAAGGCTGCCGGCGTTGCAGCATAGGGAATGGTGAAGTCGATGACCTGCTTGCGCTCGTCGGTGATCGACAGCGCGTCCATGATGACGTCGAACTTGCCGGCATTCAGCGCCGGGATCATGCCATCCCAGTCGGATGCGACCAGGGTGCATTCGATCTTGGCGCGTTCGCACAGGACCTTGGCAAGCTCCGGTTCGAAGCCGCCGAGCGACCCGTCGGCATTGGTGAGGTTCCAGGGAGCGTAGGCGCCTTCGAGCGTGATGGTCGCCTTCGTCCAGTCCTTGGCAGATGCAGGAGCCGCAAAGGCTGCTGCCGTCATCGCGCAGGAAAGAAGAATCGTGCTGAGCTTCATTGATGTGATCTCCTCTGAGATTGGACAGACCTTGCGGTATGAATGCCGATCTTCGCCGGCTTGCCCGTCCTGATCCTTTGTTTCATTTTTGGATCGGCAGGTTGTATAGGGTACCATATGAGATATTTTGTGATATGCAAGTGGAAAGTCGATTTAAAAGGCAGATTCCATTCATGCAAAGGGAATAGGCAATGAAGCGTTCCGGCGAGATGAAGCGCGAACTGGCGGAAAATGACGGCGGCCCGCTTTATGCTGGCGTCAAGCAGGTCATTCTCGACCGGATCCGCAGCGGCGAATGGCCGCCGCGACATCGCGTGCCCTCCGAAAACGAGCTGGTGGTGGAGCTCGGCGTCAGCAAGATGACCGCCAACCGGGCGCTTCGGGAACTGGCGAACGAGGGCGAACTCCTCCGCATTCAGGGCGTCGGTTCCTTTGTTGCGGAACGCAAGGGCTATTCGGCGCTCTTCGAGGTGCGCAATATCGCCGACGAGATCGCCGAGCGTGGCCATATCCATGAGGCGACAGTGATCGTTCTGGCCGAGGAGCCGGCCTCTCCGGAGGTTGCCGATGCGCTGGAGCTTGAGATCGGCGCGCCGGTTTTCCACTCGCTGATCGTCCACAACGAGAACGGCGTGCCTGTGCAGATCGAGGACCGCTTCGTCAATCCGGGGGCGGTGCCCGACTATCTGGCGCAGGACTTCTCGACGCTGACGCCGAATGCCTATCTGACGGCGGCCGCACCCCTCAGCGCTTCGGAGCATATCGTCGAGGCGGTGGTGCCGCGCGCCTGGGAATGCAAGCTGCTGACAATCCTGCAGAATGAGCCATGCCTTGCCATCCGCCGCCGCACCTGGTCGGCCCGCCATGTGGTCTCGACGGCGCGTCTTGTCTATCCCGGACATCGCTACAGGCTGGAAACGCGAAGCGGCAAGATCTTCGAGGAATAGGCTAGTTGTATATGGAACCTTCCTCGAAAAAGCGATTTCCCTAGCCCATTCCATGATCTTTACGCCTTGTCGATCGAGATGGCGTAGCAGAGCGCCTGGCCGGGAAGATCGAGCCTGCCGGCATCGCTTTCTTCAAGCAGCATTGCATCGCCGGCGTCGAGTTCGATGCTCTGCGCACCTGTTCGCGCCGCCAGAGTCCCATTGGCGCAAAAGAGCAGGAAAATCCCTTTCGCAAACGCCAGGCTCTTCTTTCCATCGATGAAATGCCGCGCGACTGCGTGCCTCACGGTACCCCGCCTGCTCATCACGTTCAGGTCGGTGATTGTGCCATCCGGCAGCGTTGCCGAGACGGCGATATCGGCGGCAAAGGCGAGGGGTTCACTCTCCTGCGTCAGGAGCACCGGCTCACGCCCCTCGATGAAGAGCCGCATACCCTTGCCTTCCAGGATCGACAGCGTGCGGTCGATCCCGGGAAAGACGGAGAAAGGCCCGTCGGAAGCAACGGTAGCGGTGCTCACCCGCCAATCGAAATCGGCAAGTCCTGCGCCCTCAGGCGAAATGGCGATCTCCACCGTTTCGCCGCCACCGTTCTTCCACGGCATGCGCTTGTGACCGGCAGCGCGCAGGACCTTCATGGCTCAGTTTCCAAGAATGCCGGGCAGGCGCAGGCCCTTTTCCTTGGCGCAATCGATGGCGATGTCGTAGCCGGCATCGGCATGGCGCATGACACCGGTCGCCGGATCGTTCCAGAGAACATTTCCGAGGCGGCGGGCCGCATCGTCGGTGCCGTCGGCGCAAATGACCATGCCCGAATGCTGCGAGAAGCCCATGCCGACGCCGCCGCCATGATGCAGCGAGACCCAGGTGGCGCCGGAGGCGGTGTTGAGCAGAGCGTTCAGGAGCGGCCAGTCGGAGACGGCATCCGAGCCGTCTTTCATGGCTTCCGTCTCGCGGTTCGGCGAGGCGACGGAACCGGAATCGAGGTGGTCACGGCCAATGACGACGGGCGCCTTAAGCTCGCCATTCTTGACCATCTCGTTGAAGGCAAGACCCAGACGGTGGCGGTCGCCGAGGCCGACCCAGCAAATGCGTGCCGGCAGGCCCTGGAAAGCAATGCGCTCGCGCGCCATGTCGAGCCAGTTGTGCAGGTGCTTGTTGTCGGGCAGCAGCTCCTTCACCTTGGCGTCGGTCCTGTAGATATCTTCGGGATCACCGGACAGGGCGGCCCAGCGGAACGGACCGATGCCGCGGCAGAAGAGCGGGCGGATATAGGCCGGCACGAAGCCCGGGAAGGCGAAGGCGTTTTCCAGGCCCTCGTCCTTGGCGACCTGGCGAATGTTGTTGCCGTAATCGAGTGTGGGAACACCGGCATCCCAGAAGGCGACCATCGCCTCCACGTGGGCCTTCATCGAGGCGCGGGCAGCGACTTCGACCGCTTTCGGATCGCTCTCGCGCTTGGCCTTGGCTTCCGCGACCGTCCAGCCGACCGGCAGGTAGCCGTTGCGCGGATCATGCGCCGAGGTCTGGTCGGTGACGATATCGGGGCGTGGGCCGCCGGCCTTCATGCGACGAACGAGTTCCGGGAAGATTTCGGCGGCATTGCCGACAAGGCCGACCGACTTTGCTTCGCCCGCCTTGGTCCAGCGTTCGATCTTTTCCAACGCCTCATCGAGCGTATGGGCCTTTTCGTCGACATAACGGGTGCGCAGGCGGAAATCGATGCGGGTCTCGTCGCATTCGACGGCCAGGCAGCAGGCGCCGGCCATGACGGCGGCGAGCGGCTGGGCGCCGCCCATGCCGCCGAGGCCGCCGGTCAGGATCCACTTGCCCGTGAGATTGCCGTCATAGTGCTGGCGGCCGGCTTCCACGAAGGTCTCGTAGGTGCCCTGCACGATGCCCTGCGTGCCGATATAGATCCACGAGCCGGCCGTCATCTGGCCGTACATGGCAAGGCCCTTCTTGTCGAGCTCGTTGAAATGATCCCAGGTCGCCCAGTGCGGTACGAGGTTGGAATTGGCAATCAGCACGCGCGGCGCATCCTTGTGGGTGCGGAAGACGCCGACCGGCTTGCCGGACTGAACCAGCAGCGTCTCGTCTTCGTCGAGCGTCTTCAGCGTCGCAGCGATACGGTCGAAATCGTCCCAGGTGCGGGCGGCACGGCCGATGCCCCCATAGACGACGAGCTCATGCGGATTTTCTGCGACGTCAGGATCGAGATTGTTCATGAGCATGCGCAGCGGCGCTTCGGTCATCCAGCTCTTGGCGTTCAGCTGATCGCCGCGCGGCGCACGGATTTCGCGGATATTGTGGCGCGGGTTTACGGTCATGATGATGTTCCCTTTCTAGCGTTTCAGACCAAGCGCGATCTCTTCGATCCGCGTCAGAATGGATTTGAGATGGATGCGCAGATTGTCGGCCTCCTCGCCGTCATAGGCAAAGGGCGGCGCTTCGGTTGCAAGATGCGTGGATTGTGCGAGCTCCATCTGGATGGCGTGCACGCCGGTTTCCGGCTTGCCGTAATGGCGCGTCGTCCAGCCGCCCTTGAAGCGGCCGTTGAGGATGCTGTCATAACCCGTCGCAGCCGAGGCGATGGCGACTGTCGCCTCTTCAATTGCCGGATCGCAGGTCTTGCCCATATCCGTGCCGATGTTGAAATCCGGCAGCTTGCCCTCGAAGAGGAAGGGAATGTGCGAGCGGATGGAGTGGCAGTCGTAGAGAACGGCGACGCCATGAATGGATTTGACCCGTTCGATCTCGGCCGCAAGGGCGCCGTGGTAGGGCGCATGAAAATCGCGCAGCCTGACGGCGATATCGGCCTCGGTCGGCGCGGCCCCATCCTTCCAGATTGCCTTGCCGTCGAAATCCGTCTGCGGGATCAGCCCGGTCGTGTTCTGGCCGGGATAGAGGCTGGTGCCTGAGGGATCGCGGTTGGCATCGATCACGTAGCGATGGAAAGTCGCGCGCACCGTGGTCGGATTGTCGAGCAAGCCGTCGTAGAGCTGGTGAATGTGCCAGTCGGTATCGGCAAGCAGCCGGCCATTCTCATCAAGGCGTTCCCATATATCGGCCGGAACCTCTGTGCCCGTATGGGGAAAGCCGAGGATGACGGGGGAGGTGCCTTGCTTGACCTCAAAAACAGACATGTCAAACCTCCAGAGCGGGCAGGATGCCGCTTGAAACGGATGCGTTGAGACCGCCGCTCGCAATGAGCATCGTTGCCGCCTTCAGATCGTTCGCCATGTAGCGATCTTCCTCCAGCGACGGCACAACAGCGCGGATAGCCGCGATCGCTTTCTTGAGCTCGGGGCTGGTCGCAAGCGGTGCGCGAAGCTCCACCCCTTGTGCGGCGGTGAGCGCCTCGATGCCGATGATTGCAAAGAGATTTTCGGTCATCGGCAGAAGCCGGCGCGCGCCGTGGCAGGCCATGGACACATGGTCTTCCTGGTTGGCCGAGGTCGGCGTCGAATCGACGGAGGCTGGGTGCGACATCTGCTTGTTTTCGCTCATCAGCGCGGCGGATGTGACTTCGGCGATCATCAGGCCGGAATTGAGCCCCGGCTTCTTGGCGAGGAAGGCCGGCAGACCGTAGGAAAGGGCGGGATCGACAAGCAGCGCGATGCGGCGCTGGGCGATCGCCCCGATCTCGCAGACGGCAAGCGCGATCTGGTCGGCGGCAAAGGCAACGGGTTCGGCATGGAAATTGCCGCCGGAGACGACGGAATTATCCGACAGAACCAGCGGATTGTCGGTCACCGCATTGGCTTCGATCGCGAGCGTGCCGGCCACCGAGCGCAGGAGATCGAGGCAGGCGCCGTCGACCTGCGGCTGGCAGCGGATGCAATAGGGATCCTGAACACGCTCATCGCCCTCGATATGGCTCTGGCGGATCGGCGAGTTTTCGAGCAGGGCGCGTAGGCCCGCTGCCGTGTCGATCTGACCGCGGTGGCCGCGCAGCGTATGGATATCGGGATGGAAGGGTGCGGACGAGCCCATGGCCGCATCCGTCGACATGGCGCCGGTAATCAGCGCCGATTGCGCCGCCCGGTGCGCACGGAAAAGGCCGGCAAGCGCAAGGGCCGTCGAGGTCTGCGTGCCGTTGATGAGCGCCAGGCCTTCCTTGGCTGCCAGCACGACGGGTTGCAGCCCGGCTTTGACAAGCGCCGTTGCACCATGCAGCCTCTCGCCGCCGAAGAACGCCTCGCCGTGGCCCATCATCACGGCGCTCATATGGGCAAGCGGTGCAAGATCGCCGGAGGCGCCGACCGAGCCCTTTTCCGGGATGACCGGAATGACGCCGCGCGCCATCATCGCTTCGATCAGCCGCACAATGTCGAGCCGCACGCCGGAGGCACCACGGCCGAGCGAAACGAGCTTCAGCGCCATGATGAGACGCACGACATTTTCCGGCAGCGGCTCGCCGACGCCGCAGCAATGGGAAAGGATGAGATTGCGCTGGAGTGTGGCGACATCGGCGCTGTCGATCTTGATCGAGGCAAGTTTGCCGAAGCCGGTATTGATGCCGTAAACCGGCGCATTGCCGGCAGCGATCTCGGCAATACGTTTCGCCGCCTTGAGGATCCCCGCATCAAAGGAGGGATCGAGTTTTGCCGGAACGCCGGTCCAGTAGATGGTGGCGAGATCCTGAAGTGAAACGGAACCCGGATGGAGAGTGATGGTCATCGGTCGATCCTCTCGCCCTTGAAGATGTGCGCATAAAGCGGGTTGAAGCCGATGCGATAGACGAGCTCGGCCGGGCTCTCGATATTCCAGACCGCCAGATCGGCGGACTTGCCGGCTTCGAGCGTCCCTGTTTCGGCAAGCAGGCCGAGCGCGCGTGCGCCCTCGCGGGTTGCCCCGGCAATGCATTCTTCCACGGTCAATCCGAACAGCGTCGCCGACATGTTCATGGTGAGCAGCATGGACGTCAGCGGCGAGGTGCCGGGATTACAGTCCGTGGCAATTGCGATATGCACGCCGGTCTGGCGCAAGGCCTGAACCGGTGGCTTCTGCTTTTCGTTGATCGCGTAGAAAGCGCCCGGAAGCAGCACGGCGACCGTGCCGGCCGCAGCCATTGCCCGCGCGCCATCCTCATCCAGATATTCCAGATGATCGGCCGAAAGCGCGCCGTAGGAGGCTGCGAGTTTTGCGCCGCCGAGATTGGAAAGCTGCTCGGCATGGAGCTTGGCGGGAATACCAAGCGAACGGGCCTTGTCGAAGACTCGGCCAATCTCGTCGACCGAGAAGGCGATGCCTTCGCAGAAGCCGTCGACGGCATCGACGAGGCCTTCCGCATACGCCCGTTCCAGTCCAGGCAGGACCACTTCAGTAATATAATCCTGATTGCGTCCCCTGTATTCGACAGGTGTTGCATGAGCACCGAGATAAGAGGTGACGACCCGCACGGGTCGGACATTTGCGAGCGCGCGAGCAGCGCGCAGCATCTTCAGCTCCGCCTCGATGTTGAGGCCATAGCCGGATTTGATCTCGATSGTGGTGACACCTTCGGAAAGCAGCGTATCGAGCCGCGGCAGCGCGGCCTCGACCAGGCCCTCCACGGACAGTGCATTGGTTGCTTTCACCGAGGAGACGATGCCGCCGCCGGTGCGCGCAATCTCTTCATAGGTGGCACCCTCAAGGCGCATCTCGAATTCCCGCGCCCGATTGCCGCCATAGACGATATGCGTGTGGCAGTCGACGAGGCCCGGCGTGACCCAGCGGCCTTCAAGATCCGTGATCTCGGCCGTCTCGATCAAGGCGGACGGCAATTCGCCTTCTGGCCCGGCAAAAAGGATACGACCGCCTTCGCAAACGATGGCGCCTTTGTCGACAATGCCGAGCCCCGTCAGATCCTCCCGCAGCGTCGCAAGGCGCCCATTGCGCCAAAGCGAACGGGCGGCGGAGCCGCGACCCGATCCGGAAAATTTGTTCCCACTCATCAGCTTTACGCCTTTCTTTATGGGTTAATATGTATATACATAATAGTAGTGGTGACAAGTGGAAATTTATGGCCCTGTGCACAAAGGCAAGCGGTGGGCCAATAAGAAAGAAGGGGAGCAATCATGACGAAACTTCATGGAACGACTGCCTTGCTGGCCGAGGGCTGGCGCAAGAATGTGCGCCTGACGCTCGAAAACGGCCGCATTTCCGCAATCGAGACGGATGTCGCGCCTAATGCCGATGACGAGCGCCATGCCACCCTTTTGCCGGCTATGCCAAACCTCCACAGCCATGCCTTTCAGCGGGCGATGGCGGGGCTTGCCGAAGTGCGCGGTCCGGCCAATGACAGCTTCTGGAGCTGGCGCACTGTCATGTATAAGTTCGCCCTGTCGATGACGCCTGACCATGTCGAGGCGGTGGCAGCCAAGCTCTATATGGAAATGCTGGAATCCGGCTTTAGCCGCGTCGGTGAGTTCCATTATCTGCATCACGACAAGGACGGCAGCCCCTATGCCAATATCGCCGAAATGGCCGAACGGATCGGTGCTGCGAGTGCGGAGACCGGCATCGGATTGACACTGCTGCCGGTTCTCTACGCCCATTCCGGCTTCGGCGGCGCCGCACCCATTGAAGGACAGCGCCGCTTCATCAACTCCGCAGACAGTTTTGCGCAGCTGATGGACGGCTGCCGCAAAGTCACGGACCGGCTCCCCGGCGCTGAGATCGGTGTTGCGCCGCACAGCCTGCGCGCCGTCACGCCGGACGAGCTGTCTGTCGCGATCGGGCTTGCCGGCGACGGCCCCATCCACATTCACGTCGCCGAACAGGTCAAGGAAGTCGAGGATTGCCTGGCGTGGTCCGGCGCAAGGCCTGTCCAATGGCTGCTTGAGAACGCACCGGTCGATCAGCGCTGGTGCCTCATCCACGCGACCCACATGACCGATGACGAAACACGCCAGATGGCAAGGAGCGGCGCCATTGCCGGCCTCTGCCCGATTACCGAAGCCAATCTCGGCGATGGGACATTTTCGGCGCCCCTGTTCCTGTCGGAAGGCGGGCGCTTCGGCATCGGTTCCGATTCCAACATTCTGATTTCCATCGCCGAGGAACTTCGTCAGCTCGAATATTCCGAGCGTCTCGCGCTGCGTGCCCGCAATGTTATCGCATCGACGGGCGGTTCCACGGGCCAGGCGCTCTTCGAACAGGCACTTGCTGGCGGTGGCGCGGCATTGAAGGCGCCGGCGGGTCTTGTCGCCGGCAACCATGCCGACATCATATCGCTCGAGACCAATGCCGTTTCCTACCTCTCCGAGGACCGGCTTCTCGATCACTGGATTTTTGCCGGTGGTGTGTCGGTCGACTGCGTCTGGTCGCTCGGCCGCAAGCAGGTCGAAAAGGGCCGGCATCTGCGCCGCGACCTGATTGACCGCCGCTTCATCGCCGCGATGAACGAGCTGTTGGCAGCATGACGACCTTTCCTCGGCGCTTCCCAGGCGTTACAGCGGAGGAAGAGCCGGAGCGTGATGATGAATGAACCAAAGGAAACGACCTTACACCAGCGTATCCTCACGGATATCGAAGGTCGCATCGTCTCGGGCGAATGGCCGCCGGGTTACCGCATTCCGTTCGAAATAGAGCTGACGAAGCAATATGACTGCTCGCGTATGACGGTGAACAAGGCTCTGAGCCAGCTGGTGAAATCCGGTCTCATCGAGCGCCGCAAGAAATCCGGCAGCTTCGTCATCCAGCCACAGGCGCAGTCCGCAGTGCTCGAGATTCACGATATCAAGGCGGAGGTCCAGTCCCTCAATCTCGCCTATTCCTACAAGGTCGCAAAGCGTATCCGCAGGAAGGCACAGGCGCAGGACCGGCAGATGCTGGACCTGCAGCAAAATTCCAGTCTCGTCGAAATCATCTGCACCCACTACGCTGGGACGCAACCGTTTTGCCTGGAAAAGCGATTGATCAACCTGCAAACAGTGCCGGAAGCCGCAGATGAGGAATTCGGGGAAACCGCACCTGGTCCCTGGCTTCTGAGCCAGGTTCCGTGGAGTGCGGCTGAACACAAGATCTTTGCGATCGGCGTGGAAGAGGAAGAGGGCGCCATGCTTTCGATCCCGCCGGCCACCGCATGCCTCGTCGTCGAACGCCGCACCTGGAACAAGTCTGGACCGGTCACGCATGTGCGCTTTGTTTATCCCGGCAATCGCCATGCGCTTTATGCGCGCTTCACACCGGAAGCGGTGAAGTAGGCCGGATTTCCGAATGAAAAGCGTCCGGTCACCTCGTATGACCGGACGCCCGTTATTGCCGCCGCACTGGGTCGACAGCTTCTCATAGAAAGCGGTTTCAGCGAGGTCAACATCCCGAATTCAGGGTATTGCGTAAGTTAACGCTTACCTTAAATCATTGGACGCTCACGGATTATTGCCCGCATTTCCTGGAAGCAGGCGAGCAATGATTTTGCCTTTGCAGTGGAAACCGGCCCGCTTTCATCGACGATATCGAGGACGCCAATTGCGGCGATGTGGACGGCTGGCGGAGCCGAGCGCGCAGCCTCCTTAACGTTGCGCGCCATAGATCCGTTGGAAGCATCGGAACCCGTGCCCGCCCATGGAGCACGCGAGACAGCTCAGTCGATGTTTAGTTATGGGCGCGATCAGCGTTGAAAATGGGCGCGATGTCCAGGAAAGCGCAAATGGGCCGCGGCGCAGCTGATAATTTTTTAGTCGTGAAACCAGATGCTTGTGGACCATTCGATAATGCAGGAGGATAGCGGCTCGCCTGAGTAAGAAGGATATTATCCCACAGCCATGAAATGGAACTGGCGTGATGCTGTCGCCGGCCTTTCGGTCGCCGGTCTTCTGCTCCCGGAAGCGATTGCCTACTCCTCAATCGCGGGGTTGACGCCTCGCCATGCGGTTACCGCAACAATCGCTGGATGTACGGCCTATTTCTTCATTGGCCGTTGCCGTTTCGCGGTTGTTTCACCGACATCGTCCTCTGCCGCGATCCTCGCGGCAATGCTCATGTCTATGGACGTGCCCGCGTCACAGAAGGCGCTATTTGCAGCTGTTGTCGTCGCGCTTGCAGGTCTTGTCTTCCTGATTGCCTCGGCGATGGGGCTTGGATACTTGGCTGGCGTAATATCCAGACCTGTCCTGCGGGGCTTCGCCTTCGGTACCGCCCTTCTGATCACGATCAAGCAGTTGCCGACCATTTTTGGCTTGAGCAATGCTGATATCCAACCTTGGGAAATCCTCCGTTCCGCTCTGGCGCGGTTTCACGAATGGAACCTCATCAGCCTCGGGCTCGCGCTATTCGCATTCGTCTGCCTTCTCGCCATGCGCCGTTACCGCGAGATTCCGGGCAGTCTGTTTGTGACTCTGGGGGCTGCGGCGATTTCTTTCCAGTTCAATCTCGAGGGTCTGGGCGTGCCGGTCGTCGGGCCTGTCAGCCTCGCGACCGGTTGGGACGCGTTCGCCGCGCCCGATTTGCATGGTGTCGCGCATATTGCTCGCTACATCCTGCCTCTCGTGCTGATTGTCTTTGCCGAGTCCTGGGGCACTGTACGAAGCCTATCGCTGCTTCATGGTGAAGTCGTGGACGCAAACCGCGAATTGCGCGCAATCGGGGTGGCCAATATTGCAAGCGCTCTTGTCCAGGGCATGCCGGTCGGGGCCGGCTTCTCGGCAGGGTCCGCCAGCGAAGCGGCGGGATCGCAGAGCAGGCTCTCGTCTTTGCTCGCCGCAGCTTTCCTCGCTGCTTTCTGCCTTTTCGGTGTGAAACTCCTCGCTTATATTCCCCAAACGGTACTCGCCGCCGTGATCGTGAGCGTACTCCTACACTCGCTCGATCCATCTCCGGTCATGCATATTCTGCGTGTCGGTCGCGACCGGTTTCTTCTCATCTTTGCTGCCTGTGGCGTGCTTCTGTTCGGTGTCCTGAATGGCATGCTAATCGCGGTTGCGCTTTCATTCGTCCTGTTTTTGAAGCGACTTACGGTCGCGAGGGTGATTACACTCGGCAGACTTCGCCAGACACGCGATTTTGTCGACGTGGAACGCCATGCCGACGCCACCGAGATCGCCGGCATTGGCATATTCAGGCCAGCTCAGCCCCTCTTTTTCGCCAACGCCGAATTGGTATTATTGGAAATCGCGACACATGCGCTTTCCAATAGAAGCACGCTTTCAGTCATCGTCAGTCTGGAAGAAAGCGTCGATCTCGACAGTACCGGCTTCGATGCTCTCGTCGAATTCGACACGTTGCTGCACAAGGCCGGCAAGCGCGTCTATTATGCCCGCGTGCATGACTGGATCAGGGATCTGATGGAATCGGCCGGCGAAGCGGAGTTGGCAAGCCGGTGCAATTTCAGTGTCGACGATGCCGTCACACAGGCTGCGGCAGACGCCGCGAGTCCGACGGAATGAAGCCGGCATTGCCGGGCAGAACAGCGAGCGCCGCAGACGTCATGCGCATCCGGCCACGAAGTTCTCCGATCCGACCTCGCCAAGATCAACTGGGTCCGCACCGGACGCTTACGCTTCCTGCGCTTCCGGAATGAGGGGCGGCACCTGGATGACGACAGGTTTGTTCGCTCCGGATTCGATGAGCTCGAACACCTTGTTCAGCATACCCGGCACGTCCTGGCGCACCATTTCGATGCCGTTTCCAAGCAGGGTGACGAAGGGGTCCCAGTCGAAACAACCGAGCACCAGACTGCGATCGTCGAGATGGCCGGAGCGGCGGATCCAGCGCATGACGCCTTCGAGCGAGATTGTCGAGTTGACGAACATTCCCTTAGGCAGTGCATTGCCGCCAAGGGCTCGCTCGTCCAACGCCTTTTCAGCCTTTTCCGGCGCATAGCCGCAGGCAAGGATATTTTCCTCATGCACGGCAACGCCGAGGTCCGCATGTGCCTCGCGAAAGCCGCGGATACGCTCGGCGGTGTTGTGGTCGCTGCCGCGGCCACCGATGAAGAGCAGCGGCTCCATCTTGCCGAGCCGTTGCTCGCTGTTTTTCAGGATGCGACGCGTCAGCTCGCGTGCGCCGGCGAAATTGTCCGAGATGACGGAGGGGGCAAGCGCACCGGGCAGGTCGAGATTGAGGCTGCGCACGCCGGCAGCCGCACACATTTCGGTAATACGGTCGGGGTCCGTGGCACCCGTCGCGATCAGGCATTCGACCTGATAGGAGAGCATGGTGCGCGCTGCCTCGACCTCCAGCTGAGGGTCGCGGCGCGTGCAGGTGATGATCGGGAAAAGGCCGCGCGCACGCGCCATGTCCTCGAAGAGTTCGACGATCGAGCCGAAGTAGCGGTTGTCGTATTTTGGCACGATCATGCCGATGATGTGGGACTTTTCGCGCCTCAGCAGGCTTGCCTGCATGTTTAGCGCATAACCCTGTTCCTCGGCGATCCGCATGATCTTTTCGGCAAGCTGGCTGCTGATCCTGCGCTTCTTCCAATTGCCGTTGAGCACGGCGCTGACGGCGCTGGCGGATGTGCCGGCAAGCTCCGCCAGATCGTAAATCGTCGTCCTCTTCGTCTGCTTCACCTGATTCAAAATGTCGTCTCCGTTTGACGGTAACTTGACATCAATCGGAGGAAGTGGCAATTCTTGCTTCATCGATTGAGCAAGGTTGCGCAATCGATGATACACGCCGGTCAACGGCCGGTGCAGGGAGGTATTTCTAAGAAGCTGCGGAGAGGTTGTCCTTTTGCAGGGGGCGCTTTGCTCGTCGTTTTCATGCCGGCGAAGGCTGCGGCGAGCGGGCGAACCGTGGTGACTTCCAGCAATGCCTGGGCCTGTCTTTCGATCACACTAAGGAGGAGAAAATGAATTATCGCAATTTGCTTATGGCCTCGGCGACCGTTTTCATCGGTTTTGCCGGCATGGCCTCGGCTCAGGAAGCGGCGACCGTCGCGTTTCTGATGCCCGACCAGGCATCCACGCGCTATGAGCAGCACGACTTCCCGGGCTTCAAGGCCGAGATGGAGAAGCTGTGCCCGAAGTGCACGGTGATCTATCAGAACGCCAATGCCGATGCCTCGCTGCAGCAGCAGCAGTTCAACTCGGTCATCGCACAGGGCGCCAAGGTGGTCGTTCTTGACCCTGTCGATTCCGCCGCTGCAGCCGGCCTCGTCGAAATCGCCCAGTCCCAGGACGTCAAGGTCATCGCCTATGACCGCCCGATCCCGGACAAGCCGGCCGACTATTACGTCTCCTTCGACAATGAAGGCATCGGCTATGCGATCGCCAAGTCGCTCGTCGAGCATCTCAAGGCTTCAGGCGTTGCCGACGGCGCAGGCGTGCTCGAGATCAACGGCTCGCCGACCGATGCGGCCGCAGGCCTCATCCGCGACGGCATCCACCGCGGCCTGAAGGAATCCACCTACAAGACGCTTGCCGAATATGACACGCCGGAATGGGCGCCGCCAAAGGCGCAGGAATGGGCTGCCGGCCAGATCACCCGCTTCGGGGCCGATATCAAGGGCGTGGTTGCCGCCAATGACGGCACGGCCGGCGGCGCGATTGCCGCCTTCAAGGCCGCAGGCGTGAAGCCGGTTCCGCCGGTCACCGGCAATGACGCGACGATTGCAGCCCTTCAGCTGATCATTTCCGGCGACCAGTACAACACGATTTCGAAGCCATCCGAAATCGTCGCAGCAGCCGCTGCCAATGTGGCGGTGCAGATGATCAAGGGTGAAAAGCCTGAGGCCAAGACGGCGCTCTATAATACGCCGTCTCAGCTGTTCATCCCCGCCGTCGTGACGGCAGAAAACATCAAGGCCGAAATCTTCGACAAGAAGATCCAGACGCCCGAGCAGATCTGCACCGGCGAATATGCCGAAGGCTGCAAGAAGCTTGGCATTACCAACTAAACGCACTTGAGTGAGCTCCGGCCGCGCTTGTCGCGGCCGGATGCCCCTATTGCAAGAAGGGCTGCCCCATGACTAGGGATGTGAAGGATATGCCGGAGAAGGGACAGACGATCCTCCGGTTGAGCAATATTTCCAAGAATTTCGGCGCGGTGTCGGCGCTGACCGACATCGATCTCGAAGTGAAGGCCGGCGAGGTCGTGGCGCTGGTCGGCGATAACGGCGCCGGCAAGTCGACGCTGATCAAAGTTCTTGCCGGCGTGCATCAGCCGTCCTCGGGAACGATCGAATTCTGCGGCCGCAATGTCACGCTCGATAGTCCCGGCAAGGCGCTGGAGCTCGGCATTGCCACCGTCTTTCAGGACTTGGCGCTCTGCGAGAACCTTGACGTCGTCGCCAATCTCTTTCTCGGACATGAAATGTCCCCCTGGAGCCTCGATGAGGTTGCCATGGAGGTGCGCGCGTGGACGTTGCTCAGAGAACTTGCCGCCCGTATTCCCTCGGTGCGCGAGCCGATCGCCTCGCTTTCCGGCGGCCAGCGCCAGACGGTTGCCATCGCCCGCTCGCTGCTGCTCGATCCGAAGATCATCATGCTCGACGAGCCGACGGCCGCTCTCGGTGTCGCCCAGACCGCGGAAGTGCTGAACCTGATCGAACGCGTGCGCGAGCGCGGCCTCGGCGTCATCATCATCAGCCACAATATGGAAGACGTGCGCGCTGTGGCAGACCGCATCGTCGTGCTGCGCCTCGGTCGCAACAATGGCGTCTTCACGCCCGATTCGTCCAACCAGGAACTCGTCGCCGCAATCACCGGTGCCACCGAAAATGCCGTCTCCCGGCGGATCGAGCGCAAGACTGCTGCTGCACACGAAACCAGCGGGGGGTCCGCATGAGCCAGAAGATGTCCGATACAGTCAGCCAGCCCGCTGCCCTTGATCGCAGCGACGAACGCGTCCGCCACGACGACAACATCATGGGCATGGTCAAGGCCTTCTTCGACCGCGTACGCTCGGGCGATCTCGGCATGCTGCCGGTCTTCGTCGGCCTGATCGTCATCTCCACGGTCTTCTCGCTGCTCAATCCGGTGTTTCTGGCGCCAAACAACCTCGTCAACCTGCTGTTTGACTGTGCCACCGTCGGCGTCATCTCGCTCGGCATCGTCTGCGTGCTGATGCTCGGCGAAATCGACCTTTCGGTCGGCTCTATGAGCGGACTTTCCTCCGCCATCCTTGGCGTGCTCTGGGTCAATATGGGCTGGCCGATCCCGCTCGCAATCCTGGTTGCGATCCTCGCCGGCATCGTCGTTGGTGCGCTGTATGCGGTGCTCTACAACAGGCTTGGCATGCCGAGCTTCGTTGCGACCCTTGCCGGTCTGCTGGCCCTCCTCGGCATGCAGCTCTACATCCTGGGACCGACCGGCAGCATCAACCTTCCCTATGCCTCGCCGCTCGTGCGCTTCGGCCAGATTCTCGTCATGCCCGACTGGCTGTCCTACGTGCTGGCGCTCTTGCCGGGCGTGGTCCTCGTCGTCAACGAGATGCGCAAGCGCCGCCAGCGGCAGGCTTCGAACCTCTCCTCGCCACCGGTCGGGGCGCTTGCGGTCAAGGCCGTCATTCTTACCGCCGCGTTGGAATTTGCCGTCTATTATCTCAATCTCGGCCGTGGCGTGCCGTGGATGTTCGGCCTTTTCGTCGCAATCGCTGTCATCCTGAACTATGCGCTGACGCGCACCAAATGGGGACGCTCCATGTTTGCCGTCGGCGGCAATCGCGAGGCGGCTCGCCGTGCCGGCATCAATGTGCGCCGCATCTATCTCAGCGCCTTCGTGCTTTGCTCGACGCTTGCCACCATCGGCGGCATTCTCTCGGCCTCGCGGCTTGCCTCCTCCAGCCAGCAGGCCGGCACAGGCGACGTGAACCTCAATGCCATTGCGGCAGCAGTCATCGGCGGCACCAGCCTGTTCGGTGGCCGCGGCAGCGCCTATTCGGCTCTTCTCGGCATCATCGTCATCCAGGCGATTTCCAACGGGCTCACGCTGCTCAATCTCAGTTCGTCGCTGCGCTACATGATCACTGGTGCCGTCCTCGCCATCGCCGTCATCGTCGATTCGCTAGCTCGCCGGTCCCGTGTCAGCCATGGCCGCGCCTGATTTCGCATTCTCAAGGAGTATTTGCATGACTGATCTCATGAAGGGCAAGGTTGCCGCCATCACCGGTGCGGCATCGGGCATCGGGCTGGAATGCGCCCGCACCCTGCGTGCCGAAGGCGCAATCGTTGTTCTTATCGATCGTGCCAAGGACAGGCTCGAGGCCCTCTGCAAGGAGATCGGTGAGGGCGCCCTGCCGCTTGTCGTCGATCTTCTCGATGGCCCGCAGGTCTCCGGTATGCTGCCGCGTATTCTGGAATTGGCCGGCAGGCTCGATATCTTCCACGCCAATGCCGGCGCCTATATTGGTGGCCCGGTCGCCGACGGCGATCCGGATGCCTGGGACCGGGTGCTCAACCTCAACATCAATGCGGCCTTCCGCTCGGTCCATGCGGTGCTGCCGCATATGATCGCTCAGAAGTCCGGGGATATCCTGTTTACGAGTTCGATCGCCGGCGTCGTGCCCGTCGTCTGGGAGCCGATCTACACCGCCTCGAAATTTGCCGTTCAGGCCTTCGTCCACTCGACCCGCCGCCAGGTCGCCCAGCATGGCGTGCGTGTCGGCGCGGTGCTGCCCGGACCGGTCGTTACCGCGCTCCTGGATGACTGGCCGAAAGCCAAGATGGAAGAGGCGCTGGCCAATGGCAGCCTGATGCAGCCAAAGGAAGTGGCCGACGCCGTGCTCTTCATGCTGTCACGGCCACGTAACGTCACTGTGCGCGATCTGGTGATCCTGCCGAACAGCGTCGACCTCTGAGAGGTTGACAGGTCCCGTTGCCGGTTGCTCTAGAGCAATTCCAGCAAGAATGCGTAGCGGTCTTGCGTCCGCAATTGCATGAAAACAAAGAGATRGAGCGTTTCCGCGATTCCAGGAAAGATGGAAATGCTCTGGAACCCTGATACTGCCGATTTGAACGAGAGATCATGAGCGACACTTCACACACGTCATCAGCGGGTGCCAAACATGTCATCGGCGTCGATGTCGGTACAGGCAGCGCCCGCGCCGGCCTCTTCGACCTCGATGGCCTTATGCTCGCATCCGCCAAGCGGGATATCACGCTGTTTCATGAAGCCGGCTCCATCGTCGAGCAGTCGAGTACGGAAATCTGGACGGCCGTCTGCGCTTGCGTCCGCGAGGTCGTCACCGCAAGCGGTATCGATCCGACTTCGGTTGCAGGGCTGGGGTTTGACGCCACCTGTTCGCTCGTCGTGCTCGGCGAGGCTGGCCGGCCGCTGCCCGTCGGTCCCTCGGAAGACTCGAACCGGGATATCATCGTCTGGATGGACCATCGCGCCGTCCCGCAGGCGGAGCGTATCAACGCGCTCGGCCACGAAGTGCTGCGCTATGTCGGTGGTCGTATCTCCCCCGAGATGGAAACGCCGAAGCTGCTCTGGCTGAGGGAAAGGCGGCCGCAGGTCTTCGATGCGGCCTGGCAATTCTTCGATCTGGCGGATTTCCTGACATGGCGGGCGACCGGCGATCTCGCGCGTTCCACCTGTACCGTCACCTGCAAATGGACCTATCTCGCCCATGAGAAGCGCTGGGATGCGACCTACTTTCATGAGATCGGCCTCGGCGCATTGGCCGACGAAGGTTTTGCCCGCATCGGCCAGTCGATCGTCGAGCCCGGCTCGCCGCTCGGTCAGGGCCTGACAGCGGCGGCCTCCGGTGAACTCGGCCTCGTTCCGGGAACGGCTGTCGCCGCGGGGCTGATCGATGCCCATGCTGGCGGCATCGGAACCGTTGGTATCGGCGCCGGTCCGCGGGCCAATCTCGGCTACGTCTTCGGCACGTCGTCCTGCACCATGACATCAACCGTCGAACCGGCCTTCGTTCCGGGCGTCTGGGGTCCCTACTATTCTGCCATGGTGCCAGGCATGTGGTTGAACGAGGGTGGTCAGAGTGCTGCGGGTGCGGCGATCGAACAGCTCTTGTCCTTCCATCCCGCCGCCAGCGAGGCAAAGGAATTGTCGAAGCGCAGCGGCGTTCCGCTGCCGGTCCTTCTGGCTGACATGGCCGCGCAAAAGGCGGGATATTCTTCCGATGCCGTCAGACTCGTCGCAGGCCTGCATGTCGTTCCCGAATTCCTCGGCAATCGCGCGCCCTTCGCCGATCCGCACGCCCGCGCCGTGATTGCCGGTCTCGACATGGAGAGGGGTCTCGACAGTCTGGTCTCGCTCTATGTCGCAGGCCTCTGCGGCATCGGCTATGGCCTGAGACAGATCATCGACACGCAGGCTGATGCCGGCGTCACCATCGACAACATCGTCATCAGCGGGGGTGCTGGCCAGCATGATTTCGTCCGTCAGATGCTTTCCGATGCGAGCGGCAAACCGGTGATCGCGACGAAGGCGGAGGAACCCGTCCTGCTGGGTGCTGCGATCCTTGGCGCCGTCGCTGGCGGGCTGTTTAGCGATATGCGTGAAGCAATGACGAAACTCTCGGCCGCCGAAGAGACCTACAAGCCGGCGCAAGGTGCGATCGCTGATCGTCACGCAAAGCGCTACGAGGGCTTCAAGCAGCTCCAGGCGCTGACGCGTGAGTTGCGGACGTTCTGAACGGCCGTCGCCTCAATCGCGAGTGCCTCACGGCCAGGCGGCAAAGGATGGGGCGAGGCCTTTCTGTGACTGCTCGGCGATCTTGCGCCGGTAGGCGCCGGGCGGTTCGCCGACGCGGCTCTTGAAGAAGCGGCTGAAATAGCCCGGATCGCGAAAGCCGAGCCCGAAGCCGATCTGCTCGACGGATTGCTCCGATTGCCCAAGCCGCAGCTTTGCTTCGGCGATCAGCCTTTCATGGATCAGTTCCATCGGGCTTCGTCCGGTGCCGGAAATGCAGGCCCGATGCAGGTGGTCATAGGTGATGCCCATGGCGCGGGCGATATCGGTGATCGCCGGCTGTTCGCGGAAACGCAATTCGACGATCTGCCTGAACCGCTGCAAGGTGGTCGCCCCTGTGCCTGACGTCCCCGTCGGGGCCGATGCCCCTGAGGCCCGCCATATCAGCAGCAGCAGCACGGAAAAATAGGCGCCGACAAGCGCTGTCCCGCCGGGTCGTTGGTCCCGTGCCTCCTGCGTCATGACCTCGAAGGCACGACCGATATCGCCTGCACGCCCCGCTAGATTTTCGTTCTGAGCCAAGACTACGCGTTCGATCATATCGTGCAACTGCACGGCGGCCGGGCTGTCGCCGACCGTTCTGCCGACAAAGCCTTCGGCCGCCGAGAGCATCGCCCCCTCGCTGCCGGCGGCAAGAACGAAAGCCCCCGAAATCCGCCGCGGCAGCCAAGCTGCTGCAGGTGCCGAAAGCGTAAGCCCCGCCTGCCCATCGATGGAAAGGCTCGCTCTGCCCCGCGAGACAAAAAAGGCCTGATAGAAGGGACGGTTGCCGTGGGCGTCAAGGCTCCAGGTCTGGCTGCCGAGGCCGGCGGAAATCATCGATGCAGTGACCGACAGGGCCGGCATATCGAGCAACTTTTCCGCCATCATGAACTCCTGGCGCACAACCGGCCGGGCGATCGCATGCCAAGCGGGAATCTGAAAAATTTGCGAAAAAGTACAATAAACTGCCAGGAAAATCCATTCATTTCGCCGATGGATTGGTTCCTACTGGATCCTGAGGAGCGCCTGAGTTCAGGCGATATGGGCGAGGATCTTCCAATGAAAGACGTCGATCTCCCGGCGTGACCGCGGGATTTGCATGACTCCCGGCGGATGCCGGAAACCAGCAGACATCATCGCGCCAACCCTTTGGGAGGGAAATCAGGCGCATATCTGAAAGGGAACGAGATGGTTGACCTGATGCTTCTCATTGGCGGCCGTGCCATGCCGGCTTCGGACGGCGCGACTTTCGAACGGCTGAACCCGATTACCGGTCAGCTTGCGACGAAGGCGGCCGCCGCAACGCTGGAAGATGCGCATGCAGCGGTTGCCGCTGCGGCCGCGGCCTTTCCGGGCTGGTCGGCGCTTGCACCGACAGAGCGGCGCAAGCGCCTTTCGAAGGCAGCCGACCTCTTGGATTCCCGCACCGGCGAATTCATCGCCGCCATGGCCGAGGAAACGGGAGCGACAGCCGCCTGGGCGGGCTTCAATGTCTATCTCGCCGCCAATATGCTGCGTGAAGCCGCCGCCATGTGTACCCAGATCACCGGCGAAGTGATCCCCTCGGACAAGCCCGGCCTGTTGGCGATGGCCGTGCGCCAGCCGGCCGGTGTCGTCCTTGGCATTGCACCCTGGAACGCGCCCGTCATTCTCGGCGTACGCGCCGTCGCCCTGCCGCTTGCCTGCGGCAACACTGTCGTCCTCAAGGCGTCAGAGCTTTGCCCGAAGACGCATCATCTGATCGGCGAGACATTGCGGGAAGCGGGCCTCGGCGACGGTGTCGTCAATGTGCTCACCAATGCGCCCGCCGATGCTGCATCCATCGTCGAAAAGCTGATCGCCCACCCGGCGGTGCGCCGTGTCAATTTCACCGGCTCGACCCGCGTCGGCCGGATCATCGCCGAGGTCTCCGCCCGCCATTTGAAACCCGTGCTGCTGGAGCTTGGCGGCAAGGCGCCCTTCGTCGTGCTCGATGATGCCGAAATCGGCGAATCCGTGAAAGCCGCTGCCTTCGGTGCCTTCATGAACCAGGGGCAGATCTGCATGTCGACCGAGAGGATCGTCGTCGACGAGGCGGTGGCCGACGAGTTTGCCGATCAGTTCGCCCGCAAGGCCTCGACGCTGGTTGCCGGCGATCCGCGCCAGAGCAATTCGCCGCTCGGCTCGATGATCGGCCTCGATGCGGTTGAACGCGTCAACGGCCTGATCGAGGATGCAGTATCCAAAGGCGCCCGCCTGCTTGCGGGGGGCCGTGCGATCGGGACATTGATGGACGCCACGGTGCTTGACCACGTGACACCGTCGATGCGGATCTATGGAGAGGAAAGCTTCGGTCCGGTGGCCTGCATGGTACGCGTGCGCGGTATCGATGAGGCGGTCCGTGTTGCCAATGATACGGAATATGGCCTGTCCGCCGCCGTCTTCGGAAGGGATGCCGCCCGCGCCATGGAGGTCGCAAGACGGATTGAAAGCGGCATCTGCCATGTGAACGGTCCGACCGTGCATGACGAGGCGCAGATGCCTTTCGGCGGCGTGAAGGCCTCCGGTTATGGCCGCTTCGGTGGCAAGGCCGGCATCAACGAATTCACCGACCTCAGGTGGATGACGGTGGCATCGCAGCCCGGGCACTATCCGATCTGACACCGGCCGGCCGGTCTGGCAGGCCTCAGATGCGATGGCACACCGTCACCAAATTCGTGCGCGGAATGTAGCGGTATTCGACGATCATATCCGTGCAATCGAGATGCCGTCGCTGCACATAGCGTGCACGAATGACCGGCTTCGGTCGATGCTTGGCGACATGGGATCGTTCATAACCTTGGATCATGTCGGCAGATAGGGCAGGGCCTGTCCAAATGGCGGTCACGACCAAGGTCAGTGACGATATCAGCAAGGCGCGCATGCAGTCTCCTTCCTCAGAAATATGGGTGGACGCGGCA
>NZ_JBFTPD010000049.1:0-30996 GCF_056398305.1 Rhizobium sp. 01T444 | reverse complement strand
GTGGTGCGCGTCGGCAGCGAGATCGTGCCGCTTGCAAGCCGCCCGGTGCTGTTTGCGCTCGCCCGCACGCTCGCCGAGGCTGCACCATCGGATGTCATTCGTTCGATCCTGCTTGCCCGCGCCTTCCGCGCCCGCCATGCCGATGAATCCCACCGGGCGCGGCTGCGCGTCGAGATCGGCCGGCTGCGTGCCGCCCTTGCCAATCTTGCGGAGGTCAAGGCGACGAGCCACGGCTTTGCACTGATGCCGCACGATGGGCGCGCCGTGGTGGTGCTTGCCCCGCCGGTCGAGGAGGAGCACGCCTTCCTGCTGGCACTTCTCGCCGATGGCGAATCCTGGTCCAGCACGGCGCTCGCAATCGCCCTGAGCTTGAGCCCGCGCACCGTGCAGCGGGCGCTCGACGCGCTGGAAACGGCCGGCAAGGTGCAGTTTTTCGGCAATGGGCGGGCGCGCCGCTGGATGATGCCGCCGGTCGTCGGCTTCCCGACAACATTGTTACTCCCGGGTCCGCTGCCGAGCGATTAGAAATAAACGGCAGCAAAGTGCGGAGCGGTTCTGCGTCCGGAATTGCGAAAAAAGAAGGAGGATGGAGCGCCATGAAGACATCACAGGCAGAAATCGTCAGGGAATACGGCCCCTTCGAGGGCACGCGCAATATAGGTGGCGTCACCTATGATGGCCGCCGGGTCTGGTTTGCCGCCGGCGAAAACCTGCGGGCTTTGGACCCCGAAACCGGGGCCGAGCTCAAGACCATCGATGTCGCCGCCCATGCCGGCACCGCTTTCGACGGGCGTTATATCTTCCAGATCGCCGAGGACAAAATCCGCAAGATCGATCCCGAAACCGGCACCGTGGTCGCCACCATACCCGCCCCCGGCAAGGGCGCCGATTCCGGAATGGCCTGGTGCGAAGGCAGCCTCTGGGTCGGCCAGTACCGCGAAAACTGCATTCACCAGATCGACCCTGAGACGGGGACGATCCTGCGCACGATCGAATCCAAACGCCATGTGACGGGCGTGACCTGGGTCGATGGCGAGCTCTGGCATGCCACCTGGCAGGACGACAAGAGCGACATCAGGCGCATCGACCCTGACTCCGGCGAGGTGCTGGAACGGCTCGATATGCCCGAGGGCACCGGCGTTTCCGGGCTCGAGGCCGATGGCGCGGACCTGTTCTATGCTGGAGGCGGCGGCAGCGGCAAGGTACGGGCGGTCCGCCGGCCGCGATAAGGTTAGGCCGGGTTGGGATGTCCATGGTGCAGCACAATTGCTGGGGCTGCCGATCCGCTCGCCCTGCTTACTTACCCTTCTTGCGCAGCGCCTCGATCAGCACATGCGCTGCCGGACCTGACGATGCCGGGTTCTGCCCAGTGATCAACTGCCCGTCTGTGACGGTGTAGACGCCCCAATCCTTGACCTTGGAAAAGATCGCCCCGAGGCTCAGCAATTCGTCTTCCACCAGGAAAGGCACCACCTTCGTCAGCCCGACTGCTTCCTCCTCGCCATTGGTGAAGCCGGTCACCTTCCGGCCCGCGACGAAGGGCGTGCCGTCGGCGTTCTTGACCCGATGCAACACGCCCGGCGCATGGCAGACGAGCGCGATGGTCTTGCCGGCCGCGATGAAGGACTCAATCAGCTTGATGGAGTTGGGGTCTTCGGCCAGATCCCACATCGGGCCATGCCCGCCGGGATAGAAAACCGTGTCGTAGTCAGCCTGGTTGACGCTATCCAGCCGCACCGTATTCGCAAGCCGCGCCTTGGCGGCCTCGTCGGCATTGAAGCGTCGCGTGAGATCGGTCTGAAACATCGGCTCGTCGCTCTTGGGGTCGAGCGGCGGCTGGCCGCCCTTGGGCGAAGCGAGCGTCATCTCCGCACCCGCATCCTTGAACGCATAGTAAGGAGCGGCGAGCTCTTCCAGCCAGAAACCCGTCTTCTTGCCGGTATTGCCGAGCTGGTCATGTGAAGTCAGTACGAGCAGAACTTTCATAGTACCTATCCTTCTGTGATTGGCTTGGGGCTGCATTGATCACGACTGAAACCTGGGAGCCGCTGCCATGCGGGCGACAGCATCGGCGATTGGCGATGGCTAAGATTTTCGATACAGGGACGAAGTAGCGGAGAAGAATAAAGAGGGAAGACTACGCCAGAGGCAAGTAGTGCTCGCGAAGCCCCAGAGAAACGGAAACTTAACCATACAAAGACAGCTCCGGAACCGTCTTCCATGGCGGGAAGTTTCCCTGCTGCAATCGATGAAGTGAGAGTGACATGGTTCAGTCGTTTCAGGAGCGTTATATCACGCGCGAAGAGCATCAGCGGATCGTCGATTATTACCGGAAGCTGGTGGCGCGGCTCTATGGCAATGTGCGGGATTTGAGGGCGCAGGCCGAGGCGCCGGTGAAGAAAGCTCCGCAGGCCGCCGAACGGCCGGGCGGGATGCCGCAGGAAAGAGACCTTGGGCCGAGTGTCGTCCACCTTGGCTTTTACCGCGACCGGCGGAAATCCGATGCCTGATAATCCGGTGCGCGTCTCTACGGTCGGCGCCATCTCCGATGAATCGCAGCCAACGTCAGCCTACCCCGGCACCCTGCCCCGGCAGGCCCAGGCAACAGAGGCAAACGACCGCGGCCCGTCTGGCTCTCCGGCCTCATAGGCACCCCTCACCGCGGTATCGACCCTCGTACGCGTATACGCATCCAGTCCCGCCACATACTTGCCGAGAGGGCCTTCGCCTGATGCAATCGGGTCCCAGTAGTCGGCAAACGAGCCGTAATCCATGCGGATCGTCAGCGAGGTCTCCTCCACATCGGCAAGGCCGTTGCTGATAAAGCTCGCCTTCATCTCCCCAGGCTGCGTCATCGGCTGGAAAGAATAACGATGGCGCATCGCTCGCGAATTCGCGTCGATCATGGCAACCGTATCCCACATCATGCGCATGCCGGACATGCCGCCATAATGATCCCAGACGGCGGCGGCAACGACACCGCCCGGGCGCACGACGCGCCGCATCTCGGCCACCGCCCTTCCGGCCTCCGGCACGAAATGCAGCACGAGCATCGAGATCGCCCGGTCGAAGCTGTTATCCTCGAACGGCAGCGCGCAGGCATCCGCTTCTCGAATGCTGATGCGGGGATCGGTATTGCGCCGGTTTGCTGCCTCCACGAAGACGGGCGAAAAATCGATGGCCGAGATCGCCTTCAGACCGGGATTTTCCGCCAGCGTGAAGGTGAGGCTTCCCGTGCCGCAGCCGACATCGAGAATGCTTTCCCCATCCTCAAACCCGGCAAAATCGATGAGCCCGGGCGCGAGCCTTCTGCTCCAGCGCCCCATCAGTTGCTCGTAACCATCGGCACTTTCGACATTGAAACTCGACGGCATCGCAGTCTCCCCCCAAAAAAGAGGCAAGCAAGCGGGACAATGTCCGCACCAACATTAGAACTGCGCGAGCCACGCCGCAAGCAAATCGGCTCTCTTTGTTTCACGCAACTTTGGCCGCAAGACCGCGGCGCAGTTTGCTAGACATCAGCAGACTTCGGTTTGCGCCACATGATCGAGATGCGGCATACTATTTCACGCTGGCAAGCAGGCGTCCGAATGCGGCGTCGAAATCCTCCAGGCTGAAATTCTGCGGGTCGTCATGCCCGTCGCTCAGGCCCTGATCGATTGCCGCATGAAATGCTGGAACCAGGCCAGTGTCGGCACGCACGCTCGCCATGAGGTAAAGGAGCGCGAGGCGGTCATACTGGGCTGGCGAGAAACCGGGCATTGGCGCATTGCCGTCGGGCTGGCTCGGGTGCTTCCGGCGCGGCTGGACGTTCTCGATGTGAAGGAACATGCCACGCGCCAGGGTTCCGATCTGCAGTTCCAGCTTGGTTGCGCGCCAGGGCACGCCAAAATCATGGCCGACATAAATCTCGCCCCGGCGGTTGAGAAATATATGCGCCTTGGCGTTCGACGCGCTCTTGAAGCCGTCGAGCCGATTGACCTGGTTGCTTGTATCGATGTCGGCGGGAAACTGCGCCACGTTCCCGAAATTCGGCGAACTCGTGTCGTGAATGACGAAATAACGCGCCTCCGGCGCATGCGGATTGTTCGAGTTGCCACGGGATACCGGGGCGTCAAGACTGCCTCCGAGCGCGGCTTCGGTCAGCCCGGTGGCAGAGATTGCCTGCTGCAGCTTGGGCCTGGAGATCTCCACCGGTTTGCCGATGAAGCCTGCGAGATTGGACGGCAGCTGCGCGGGCGTGGCGTCCACATTTCCCAGTATTTTCACCTTGCGCAGCAGACAGGACGCCTGTTCGTCGGGAGTTCCCGCAAAGGCCATGGTCTCTGTGTTGAACTTGCATTTTCCAAAGGTCGCCGCACTCGTCTGGCTGGCCGCGCCGGCAACTATCAGAATGCCTAGGGTCAAAAGGTAACGCATCGCAAACTCCTCTCCTGCTTGCGTGGAAACATCACGGGCACATTGCGCCGCCCGTCAGGTTGAGCTTCTCCTTCGCAAAGGCACACAATTTCGAGATGGCGTTCTCCGGCTTCAGATCGGAGCTCCGGCTGTCTGGGTAGACGATGAAAATCACATCGTGGCCGAGCCCGAAATTCTTGTAGGGATAAACGTGTCCCGGCCCGACGCAGGCCGTTCCATCGCTGTTCCACTTCTTGCAGCGACTTTCGCCGATTGCCTCGAAGACCCTGCTCGATCCCTCGCCGAGCCGCATGAAAGGACCGCCATCCGCGATCAGAACCGGCGTCCATCGGTCCTTGTAGACGACGACGCCCATATCACCTAGCCGCAGCCCGGTCTTGTCCGCGAACATGCGGCCCATTTCGCCGCTCTTGCTGCCGGTTATCTTGGAAAGGCCGGCCGTCGGCATCACGATGAAAGGAATGCGGTCAGGATCGATTTGCGCGGACTGCGCGGAAGAATTGGGTGAACCTGGCCACTTATAGGACGTCTCCTTCAGATCGGTAGCGCCAGGCAGACCGTTCCATGCCGCCCAGGATCCATCGACATCGAGCGCCATCTTGCTGCGCCAGTAGATCGCGCCGTCCTTGAGGCGCAGCAGCGCCTTCACATTGCTGGGGTCGCGACTGCACAGATAGTACTGTTTCGATTCTGCGACACCAGGAAGCCTCAGGTTAAAACCGAGAAACTTATCCTTCCTGCTCTGTCCGGCCGCGCCGTCGCAACCGACAAATTCTCCCCGGTAGGACTCGTCGAGCGGCGTCGAAGCGGAGAATTCGACGGCTTTGAGGAGGTCGGCGGAGCTCGCCGGCGGTTCCGCAGCGTGAGCGTGAATAGCGAGCATTGCAATGCCAAGCGTCACTAAAACGCGAGATAGTTGAAGCATGTAGAGAGACATGATCTGCGGCTCCTCCTGCTCGCTCCGGTGCAACGTGTGCGACCCAAGTGACTATTCCATTTAATCGTAGATTGTGCAATATTAACGACAATAAAAACGCCAATGTCTCCGCAGGTTGAAAGTATTTCCTATAAAGATTTCGCACGGACGGTGAAAATGCAGCGGCTGCTTCTTATGACTTTGAGAAACGTTGGGCTTGCCATTCTGGTCGCCGCGTATGTCACGCGCATCACGCAGGCGGCAGAGATAGATCCAGCGGCGCTGATAGCTGAAACGAAACATCGCTTCGAGACTCGGATTAGTGGCGGCCAGTATATGAGGTCATCGTGCTCGCCGACGGCGGCTGACGACTGGCCAGGCGTCGAACTCCTGCGCTGCACATACAGGGAACTGAACACAGAGGCGACGGTGACGCTCGCCTTGCCGAGCGCCGCACAGCTGGCACGCTGGACAGTCTCCGCCTGCCGCGATGCTGGGGCAACCGACATGAGGGCCTGCGCGCGCCACATCGAGAAGCGCATCTGGTCGGCTTCGAATGCCCAGTTTCCGGTACGCGGCTATGTGATCGAACCGCATTCGGTACTCGGGGGCGCGTCGAACGAAGCCTACTGTTTTCTGTTCCGCGACGGCGTGACGGTAAGGACGGCGGCGGTCACGTCACGCGTGCCGCGAGGCGGCAAATGCGCGCCGCAAAGTGCGGAAAATGATCCGATCACGCGCGCCTTCACCTATGCGCGGATTGCGTCGACCACCCGGGCAGAGTTGGCGCTCGCGCCCGGCGCCCCAAGCGAGGCTGACTTGGCGGGCAAGGCTTTCCCCGATGCTGTGCGCAAGGAATTCGTCGCCGCATGGGCTTCCGATCGCAACCGCCTGATTTCCGGCGCTGCAATTGCAGACAAAGCGAAGGGGGAATTCAACTGACCGTATCTCGTGATTTTCTGTCTAGTTCAACGAGGCGATGGCAGCATTGAGCGCCGTGGCATAGGCGACCCAAACGCCGTAGGGCATGAACAGGACCGATGATAGCCGATCGCGTTTCCACGACAGCGCGATGAAGGCAAGGATCAACAGGAGCAGCGGGATGATGATCATCAACCCCAGGTTCGGGGATTTTAGGCCGAAGAAAGCCGGCGACCAGGCGAAATTCAACACGAGCTGGGCGATCCAGGTGGTCATGACGGGTGAACGCCTGCTGCGCGCATAGGTCCGCGCGCCTGCAATACCAACAAGGATGTAAAGGACGGTCCAGGCCGGGCCGAACAGCCAGTTCGGCGGCGTAAACCAGGGCTTGGCGAGCGACTGGTACCATTCATCCGGCAGATTGATGAGACCGATGAGAAGCCCGCCGCCGAGCGTGAGCAGAATGAAAACGAGATAATGATCAAACCGGTGCAACGGAACCCCCGCGTAAGTGACGATTGAAGTGGCGTCCGCGGGCGCGCCGTCAAGAGCGGCCTCTTCCCGGCTCGATCAGGCGTCTCGCCAGTAGCGTTTCGGCGCACGGCCGAAGACGCGCTTGAAGGCATTGCCGAAGGCGCTTTCGGAGGAATAGCCGAGGCTGGCGGCAAGGCCTGCCACCGTCGCCTCCTTGCGGCGCAGCGCCTCGCGGGCGCGATGCATGCGCCAGCGGGTGACGTAATCGAGCGGCGCAACGCCGACCAGATCGCGGAACCGCTGCGCAAAGGCGGAGCGCGACATGCCGGTGCGGCTTGCGAGCTCACCCACCGTCCAGCGATAGCCAGGCTCGTTGTGGATCAGGCTGATCGCCTTGCCAATGCCGGGATTGCCGAGCGCGCCGATCCAGCCGGCATTGTCTGCGCCGGCACGGGCGACATGGGCGCGCAGCGCCTGCACGAGCAGGATATCGCCCATCCGCCGTGTCATAAGCGTCGAGCCCATTTCGCCGGCTCCGAGTTCGTCGTTAAGGGTCGCAAGTGTAGCGCGCAGAACGGCAGCAGCGCGGTCGCTTGCCGGTATATGGATGAAGGGCGGCAGCGCATCGAGCAGCAGTTGCGCATTGCCGCCGGATATGACGAGACTGCCACCGATCAGCACCGTCTCGTCGCCGCCATGCCGGGCAATATTGGAATGGTCCCAATCGAAGAAGGCGATACCGTCTTCCGGCTCGCTCGCCAGATCATTGGCGATCACATAGGCGGGCGCATTGGCAAGCAGGAACGTATCGCCCGCTTCAAGCGTAAAGGGCGGCTCGCCCGGCAGGATGATCCAGCAGCCGCCTCTGATGACCGCGACGAATTTCAGCGCCGGCTTCGGCGGAAAGCGGAAGGCCCATTGCCCGCCCACCTCGAAACGCGTGGAGCGGGCGCTCTCGATATCAACAAGCGAAAACACATCGGACAGGGGATCGATCATGAATTCCGGACGATCTCGACGAAATGACAGAGCATAGAGCATAGATTCTCCAGCCAACCGCTGCAATCCTTGAGGTCACCATCAAGGAGAGAGACGATGTCACCGATCAAGGACAAGGTCATTGCCATTACCGGCGCCAGCAGCGGCATCGGCGAAGCGACCGCCCTCATCCTAGCCGAGCGCGGCGCCAGGATCGCGCTCGGCGCCCGGCGCAGCGAGAAGTTGGAGGCGTTGGCTCAGCGCATCACCAAGGCCGGCGGCGAGGCCATCTACCGCGTCACCGACGTCAAGAAGCGCGCGGATCTCGAAGCGCTCGTGGCGCTTGCCTGCGACACCTATGGAAAACTCGATGTGCTGATCAACAATGCCGGCATCGGACCGATTTCGCCGATGGATGAATTGCGCGTCGAGGATTGGGAGGAGATGATCGACGTCAATATCAAGGGGCCGCTCTATGGCATTGCCGCCGCCCTGCCCGTCTTCCGCCGCCAGGGTTTCGGCCATGTCGTCAACACGCTCTCGACGGCGGGCATCACCATCAAGCCGACCATGGCCGTCTATGCCGGCACCAAGAATGCCATGCGCACCATTGCCGAGGGCCTGCGGCAGGAGGCCGGCCCGCATCTGCGCGTCACCAATGTATCGCCGGGCATCATCAGAACCAATTTCGCCGACTCCATGACCAGCCCGGCCGTGAAAGCCGGCATCACGAAAAGCATGGAGGAAATGGCGATCACGCCGGATGCAATCGGCCGCGCCATCGCCTTTGCCATCGAGCAGCCTGACGATGTCGATGTCGGCGATATCGTCATCCGGCCGACCGCGCAGGCGTGAACACGGCATGAAGCGGACCAGCCGATCGCCGGTCCGCTTTGCCCAAGGCGGCCGTTCATCAGGCCTTGTCGAGAACACTCCAGTCAAAACCCTTCGCCCAGTCGGCATAGCTGTGCCAGGCGACATCGGGGAAATCGCGGCTCAGTGCCGCGATATCGGCGGAATAGCCCGTGCGGTCGAACCATTCGAACATCAGCGCCGCATCCTCGCTCTGCTGGCGCATGGCTGCAATCGGCAGTTCCTGGAAACGGATCGGCCGGCCGAGCGCCTCGGTGAGAATCTTCGCCTGCTCCTCGCCCGAGAGTTCGTCGCCGGCAATATCGAAACGTTTTCCGAAGACCTGCTCGCGCCGCTCGGCAAGGGCGGCGACGAAATGGCCGATATCGTCGATGGCGATCTGCTGCAGCTTGCGGGCCGGCGGCAGGGCCGCAGCATAGACGCCCTGTTTCAGGCCGCCGATCGCCCAGGGAGCCACGGTATTTTCCATGAAGGCGACGGGCGCGCTGATCGTATAGGGAATGCCGAGCCCGCCGATATGCTGTTCGACCAGATACTTGCTGTCGAAATGCGGAATACCCGTCTTCCTGTCGGCATCGCCGACCGAGCCGTAGATGAGATGGCCGATACCGGCCTCCTTGGCCGCATCGGCAGCCGCGATGCCCTGACGGGTTTCTGCCTCGACGCCCGCCTCATAACTGTTGCCCATCAGATACATCGTATCGACGCCCTTGGCCGCCTTGATGACCGAGGCCTTGTCATTGAGATCGCCGGCGACAACCTCGACGCCCAATGCGGCAAGCTGCCGGGCCTTGTCGCTGTCGGGCCGGCGCGTCAGACCTTTGACGTGGTGGCCGCGTGCGGCGAGCGCGCGGGCGACGGCGCCGCCCTGCTGGCCGGTTGCGCCCGATACGAGAATGCTTCTGCTGTTGCTCATGTCTCTGCTCCTTCTTTTGCCGATGGCAGTTGCTGATGGAGCAGATTTAGGATTGCTGCATTGGTTCATAATGGCCTAAAAATGCCAAACATCGTCCCATTGAGAGCAACAATGATCGATCTCAACGATATCGTGATCTTCTCCCGCGTCATCGAAACCGGCAGCTTCACCGCAGCCGCGCGGCTGCTCGGCATGCCCAAGACGACGGTCAGCCGCCGGGTTGCGGCCCTCGAGCGCGACCTCGGCGTGCGCCTCCTGCAGCGCACGACCCGCAGCCTAGGCCTGACGGAGGCCGGGCGGCTCTATTACGGCGAGGCAAGCGAGGCACTGAGGAAGATTGAAGGCGCCAATAGCAGGCTCGCCGAAGCGCAGGCCGAGCCCTCGGGCACGATCCGTATTTCGGCTCCCGTCGGCTTCAGCGGCCATTTCCTGCAGGAGGCGACTTTCGAATTCATGGCGACCTATCCGAAAGCCAAGGTCGAGCTGCGGCTGACCGACGAGCGGCTGAACCTCGTCGACAATGGCATAGACCTCGCCTTCCGCACCGGATCGCTGGAGGATTCCACCCTGATTGCCCGAAAGCTCGGCCCTACCTATCGCCTGCTCTGCGCCAGCCCCGCCTATCTCGCCCGCGCAGGCCGGCCCTCCACACCTGATGATCTCGCAAGCCATGACTGCGTCATCGCCGGGCCATCGGCCGCCCATGCGCAATGGGTGCTGGAAGGCTTGGCTGGACCGGAAACGGTCTCCGTATCAGGACGCTTCGCTGCCAATGAAATKCAGGCAGTGATGGAGGCGGCCATTGCCGGCTACGGCATCGCGCAGCTGCCTTACGGCGTCGCCTTCGCCTGTATCGCAGACGGGCGGCTGCAGCGCGTGCTCGACGACTACACGACCGCATCGGGCGGCCTCTATGTCGTCTATCCCAGCAGCAAGCACCTCTCGCCGCTGGTGCGCGCCTTCATCGCGCTCGCGGAAAAGCGGCTGCATGCGGCCGATGCGCGAAACGTCCTGCCAGATAGCGCATAGGGGCAGCGCGCTTCAGCCTGAATGGTTGCCAAAGCCGCCCGATAGGCAGAAGCTCGTTTTCTGTGATTGGGGGAATGCGGCACATGACGATATCAGCCATATCAGGGCATCCGGCAAAATCCGGCAGCGCAAGCATCTGCCGCGGCTGCTGGGATCAGATGCATATGCCGATCCCGATCCGCGGCCCGCTTTCGCTGCCTTTCCGCGCGTTTGGCATTACGCGCAGCAAGATGAACCCCGATATCTGCACGATCTGCGAGCGCTCCTTCCAATATGTGAAGAAGCAGCGCCACATCACTGCAGGCGCCACCATCCTCTTTGCCGATATCAGAGGTTACACCGGCCTTTCGCAGCGCATCGGCGCCATCGACCTCAGCCGCATCGTCAGCCTGTTTCATGATCGCGCCGCACAGGCGATCTGGGAAAATGACGGCATCGTCAACAAGCAGATGGGCGACGGGCTGATGGCGATCTTCAACTTCCCGATCACCCGCAAGGACCATGCAGCAGCCGCCATCAGGGCCTCGCTGGAGATCCAGCGCTCCTGCACGGAAGCGCTCGCCGAGCTCGACACCGGCTACACCCTCGGCATCGGCGTCGGCATCCACACGGGCGATGTGCAGATCGGCGAATTCTCCAGCTTCCGCAGCGATTTCACGGCGATCGGCGGCGTGGTCAACCAGGCTGCAAGGCTGGAATCACAGGCTGCACCGGGCGAAATCCTCGTGKCGCTGGAGACGACGCTGCAAGCGCCCGAACTGATGGGCGGCACGGAAGCACGGTCACTGTCGCTGAAGGGCATAGAGCAGCCTGTGGAGGCGCGGGTATTGCGGGTGGATTGAGCCGAAACCCAATATTTCCCGGGCTTTTCAGCGCTGTGGCTCCAGCCCCTTTCGCCGCCCTGTCATTCCATAAAAACAAAAGCGCTTGCATTTAAATCCGAACGTTCGTATTTTTATCCGCGAAAACCGGGAACCCTATTCGTGACGCGAACGCGCAAGATCACCACTGACGATATTCTGGACGCTGCCGAGCGCGTCGTCGTGCGCGCCGGTGCAACGGGGCTTTCGATCGATGCGGTCGCAAAGGAAGCCGGCGTCAGCAAGTCGCGTGTTGTCTATGACCACAAGACCAAGAGCGCCCTTCTGGAAGCGCTGGTCGATCGCCGCGTCGGCGCCGATATCGCCCATATGGAAGAATGCGTGAAGGCGAGTTCGGATACCCCTCACCCGGAGCTTTACGGCCGTATCGCGGCTGCCGACAAGACGCTTGATGATACCGACCGCGCCGTGGCGATGGCGATCAGCGCCTCCATGTCGAGCGAGGAAAATCTGCAGCAGATCATCCGCAAATGGGTGGTGACCGATCTGGCGGCGATGGCCGCCGGGCCGAAGCCGCGGGCAGCCCTGATGGCCTATCTGGCGCTGACCGGCTTTTACTGTACCGAACTCTTCGATTTCCACCGCTGGAGCGGTGCGGAACGGCAGGAGCTGCTCGAGGATATCCGCAAGGTCTACACGACCTTCCTCGAGCCGCCTGAAACGAAGACTTGAAAAACTCGAAACCACAATAACTTAAGCAATTCCAGGAAAAGTGTGAAACGGTTTTCCGTCCGGAATTGCGTGAAAATGAAGAAACCAAAGTAATAACCTAGCAAGCCGCCGGGGCGGCCAAAAAGGGATACGTTCGATGTTGCGCAATACCAGACTGCCGCGCCTGAAAGCGTTGATGGCAGCCACGACCCTTCTCGTACTGACAGCAGGGCACACATTCGCTCAAGAGGGCGGAATGCAGATGCCGCCGGCGGCCGTCGGCGTGGTCGAGATGAAGAGCCATGCCGTGCCTGTCGTCAACGAACTGCCGGGCCGCATTGCCGCCACCCGTGTTTCGGAAGTGCGCGCCCGCGTTTCCGGCATCCTGCAGGAGCGCGTCTTCGAACAGGGCACCTTCGTCAAGCAGGGCGACGTGCTCTACCGCATCGATCCGCGCCTTTTCCGCGTGCGGGTTGCCTCTGCTGAAGCCACATTGCAGCGCGCCAAGGCGACACAGCAGAATGCCCGCCTGCAGCTGGAGCGCCAGCAGAACCTGAAGGAGCGCAATATCGCGACCGGCATCGATTACGATACGGCAGCCGTCGCTGTCGCCCAGGCGGATGCCGATGTGGCGAGTGCCGAGGCCGGCCTCGATGAGGCCAAGATCAATCTCGATTACACCGAGGTCCGCGCGCCGATTTCAGGCATCATCGGCGGTGCGCTGGTGACCGAGGGCGCGCTCGTGACCGCCGACGGCACCTCCAATCTGGCGCTGATCCAGCAGGTCGACCCTGTCTATGCCGACTTCACCCAGTCGGCCCAGGATCTCCTGAACCTCAAGCGGGCCGTGGCCGAGGGCAAGCTCGCCAGCACCGCACCCGGCGAAGCCCGCGTCGAACTCGTCTTCGACGATGGCAGCCTCTATGCCGAGCCCGGCCGGCTGCTGTTCGCCAGCGCCAATGTCGACCCCAATACCGGACAGGTGACGCTGCGCGCCGAATTCCCCAACAAGAACGGCGATCTCCTGCCCGGCATGTATGTGCGCGTCCGCATCGAACAGGCCGTGCGCGAGAATGCACTGACGGTGCCGCAGCGGGCGGTCACGCGAAACGAAGCCGGCCAGGCGCAGGTCTATGTGCTCGCCGAAGGCAACAAGGCGGAGCTTCGCCCTGTCACGCTCGGCCAGGTTCTCGGCTCCGAGTGGGTCGTGGAATCCGGCCTGAAGGCAGGCGAAACCGTCATCGCCGATGGCGTCCAGAAAGTGCAGCCCGGCGCCACGGTCGCGCCCGAACCCTGGAAGCCGGACGCGGCAGCGGATGCTTCGGCGCCCGCCCCGGCAAAGGCGGAGTAACCCCATGGCACAATTCTTCATTCGCAGGCCGATCCTGGCCTGGGTCTTCGCGCTGTTCATTTCGATTGCCGGCATCATCGCGATCCCCTTCCTGCCGGTCTCGCAATATCCGAAGGTCGCCCCGCCGCAGCTTTCGATCTCCACTTCCTATCCGGGCGCTTCCCCGCAGGAAATCTATCAGGGCGTGACGCGCCAGATCGAGGATGAGCTGAACGGCGTCGAAGGCCTGATGTATTTTGAATCGACCTCGGACAATTCCGGCTCGGTCAGCATCAACGCCACCTTCCGCGCCGGCACCGATATCGACCAGGCCTCCGTCGACGTGCAGAACGCTATCCGCCGCGTCGAAGCCCGCCTGCCCGCCACCGTTCGCTCGCAGGGCATTAACGTCGAAGAGGCAAGCTCCGGCTTCCTGATGTTCATCGCGCTCACCTCGACCGATGGCACGCGTGATGAAGTGGCGCTCGGCGATTACATCACCCGCAACATCATCGGCGAGCTGCGCCGCATCGATGGTGTCGGCCGCGCCCAGCTCTTTGCCGCCCAGCGCGCGCTGCGCGTCTGGATCGACCCGGACAAGATGGTCGGCCTGAACCTCACCACCGACGACATCAACGCCGCCATCACCGCCCAGAATGCCCAGGTGGCCGCCGGCCAGATCGGCGCCGCGCCGAACCCGGTCACCCAGGACCTGACGGCAACAGTGCTCATGCAGGGGCAATTACAGACGCCGCAGCAATTCGGCGAGATCATCCTGCGCGCCAATCCCGATGGCTCCACCGTGCGGCTGAAGGATGTCGCCCGCGTCGAGCAGGGTGCTGAATCCTATAACTTTACCAGCCGCCTGAACGGCCAGCCGAGCGCGGCAATCGCCATCCAGCTGTCGTCGACCGGTAATGCCGTTGCCGTCTCCAACGCCGTCAACGAGAAGATGAAGGAGCTTTCGCGCTTCTTCCCCTCAGGCATCGAATATTCCGTTCCCTACGATACCAGCCCCTTCGTCTCGGCCTCGATCGAAAAGGTCATCCACACGCTGGTCGAGGCCGTCGCCCTCGTCTTCGTGGTCATGTTCATCTTCCTGCAGAATTTCCGCTACACGGTCATCCCGACACTCGTCGTGCCGGTGGCGCTGCTCGGAACCTGCGCGGTCATGTATGCGACCGGCTTTTCCATCAACGTGCTCACCATGTTCGCGATGGTCTTGGCGATTGGCATTCTCGTCGATGACGCGATCGTCGTCGTCGAAAATGTCGAGCGCATCATGGCCGAGGAAGGGCTCTCGCCCAAGGCGGCAGCGCAGAAGGCGATGAGCCAGATCACCGGCGCCATCCTCGGCATCACGCTGGTCCTCTCCTGCGTCTTCATTCCCATGGCCTTCTTCCCGGGATCAACAGGTATCATCTACCGCCAGTTCTCGCTGACCATGGTCGTCTCGATCCTGTTTTCGGCCTTCCTGGCGTTGTCGCTTACACCGGCGCTCTGCGCTACCTTCCTGAAGCCCATCAAGCAGGGCCATCATCACAAGCGCGGCATCGGCGGCTGGTTCAACCGCAATTTCGAGCGCATCACGTCAGGCTATTCGAAAACCGTCACCGGCATGGCGCGCCGCGCCGGGCGCATGATGATCGTCTACCTCGCCCTCGTCATCGGCCTCGGCTACCTCTTCATCAACCTGCCGACCGCCTTCGTGCCGGATGAAGACCAGGGCTTCATGATCGTCGATATCCAGGGCCCGCCGGAAGCGAGCGCCAACCGCACGATCGAATCCATCAAGCAGGTGGAAAAGATCTTCCGCTCGGAATCCGCCGTCGAAAATATCGTGGCGATCCAGGGCTTCTCCTTCTCGGGCAACGGCGCCAATGCGGCGCTGGCCTTCGTCACCCTGAAGGACTGGGCGGACCGCGGCCCCGGCAATACCGTGCAGGAAATCGCCAACCGCGTGAATGGCCAGCTCTTCGCGCTCAAGGACGCCACCACCTTCGCGCTCTCGCCGCCGCCGATCGAAGGCTTCGGCGCCACCGGCGGCTTCTCCTTCCGCCTGCAGGACCGCGGCGGCAAGGGCCAGGTGGCCCTCTCCGAGGCCGCAGGCCAGCTGATGCAGATGGCGGGAAAGAGCCCGGTTCTGACGGGCATGCGCGTCGAAGGCATGCCTGACGCAGCCCAGGTGCTGATGGTGATCGACCGCGAAAAGGCCAACACCTTCGGCATCTCCTTCGCCGACATCAACAATGCGATCACCGCCAATCTCGGCTCGTCCTATATCAACGACTATCCGAATACCGGCCGCATGCAGCGCGTCATCGTCCAGGCGGATGATCGCGCCCGCCTGCAGATCGACGACGTGATGAAGATCAACGTGCGCAATGCGAGCGGCGGCATGGTGCCGCTCTCCTCCTTCGCCATTGCCCAATGGCAGAAGGGCGCACCGCAGATCGTCGGCTATAACGGCTATCCGACCGTGCGCATCTCCGGCGCGCCGGCCCCCGGCCAATCCTCGGGTGCGGCGATCGCCGAAATGGAACGTCTCGCTTCGCAGCTTCCCGAGGGCTTCGGCTTTGAATGGTCCGGCCAGTCGGCGGAGGAAATCACCTCCGGCAGCCAGGCGCCGATCCTCTTCAGCCTGTCGATCCTTTTCGTCTTCCTGCTTCTGGCAGGCCTATACGAAAGCTGGTCGATCCCGCTTGCGGTCATGCTGGTCGTGCCGCTCGGCGTCATCGGCTCGGTCGCGGCGGTGATGCTGCGCGATATGCCCAACGACATCTATTTCAAGGTGGGCCTCATCGCCATCATCGGCCTCTCGGCCAAGAACGCCATCCTGATCGTCGAATTCGCCAAGGATTATTACGCCGAAGGCAAGTCGCTGCTGGATTCGGCGATAGAAGCCGCCCGCGTCCGCTTCCGCCCGATCATCATGACCTCGCTCGCCTTCACCCTCGGCGTCGTGCCGCTGGCGATCGCGACAGGCCCGAGCGCCGCCAGCCAGAACGCCATCGGCACCGGCGTGCTGGGCGGCATGATCTCCGCCACCGTGCTCGCCATCTTCTTCGTCCCGGCCTTCTTCGTCTTCGTGCTGAAGCTGATGCGCACGAGGCGCCCGGTCACTGAGGAGCAAACGCCAGCCGCACCCGAGACACCACCAACCGCCCCGGCCACCCACTCCTGACCTAAGACCGGTGCGTCATGCCTCCCGGGCTCCCTTGAGGGCCCGGGAGGTTTTTTTGTTTTCGGGCTTGGGCGAAGCTGAAGAATTGTAGGGTCTGGCGTGGGGCACCCCCCTCTGGCCTGCCGGCCATCTCCCCCACAAGGGTGGAGATCGACAAGCGGCGCGACCTTCCCACCTCGCTGACATTGCGCAGTTTGCAACGTTTACTATTTGGGGAAGCCGGCGCTCCCAGCCAATCTCCCCACCTGTGGGGGAGATGGCCGGCAGGCCAGAGGGGGTGTCGAGCACTCCAAGGCCGGACGAACCAGCCCAAGCAATAGACACCGTATCCAGCCGCCCTATATCCGCCCGGCAAAAGCACATCCGCCGGGAAAGCCCATGCCATCCACCTTCATCGCCAAGGGCGCAGAGGCCTATGAAGCCAGCATGGGCCGCTGGAGCCGCAAGCTCGCAGACCCTTTCCTCACCTTCGCCGGCGTGCCCTCGCATGGTCGCGTGCTCGACGCCGGCTGCGGCACCGGCAGCCTGACGCTTGAACTCGCAACCCATCCCGAACTGACCACCATCGAAGCCATCGATTTCGAGCAAAATTTCGTCGACGCCCTCAGCGCCCGGACGGATGATTCAAGGATATCGGCCCACCAGGGCGACGTCTGCGCCCTGCCCTATGACGACAAGAGCTTCGACGCCGTCTATTCCCTGCTCGTCCTGCATTTCGTCTCGGACGCCGACAAGGCCATCACCGAAATGCGCCGCGTCCTCAAGCCGGGCGCCACCGCTGCCGCCGCCGTCTGGTCCCATGACGGCATGCCGAGCTGGCGCCTCTTCTGGAACACGATCCGCGCCGTCGAACCCGAAGCCGAAGGCAACGGCATTCCATCAGGCCCGCGGCCGATGACGGCAGAGGGTGAATTGCGGGCGCTGTTTGAAAGGGCAGGCTTTGCCGATGTCACCGAGACAAGGCTGACGATCACGATGAACTACGCCGATTTCGACGATTTCTACCTGCCGAAAGTCTATGGACAGGGACGGTTTTCGGCCTTCTTCGAGGCATTGCCGGAGGCAAGACGCGAGCGGCTGCGGGAGGCGCTGAAGGCAGCCTATCTCGATGACAGGTCAGAGGATGGGCCGCGCGGGTTCGAGAGCGTGGCCTGGGCGGTGCGAGGCAGCGCGTAAGAAGAGCTTAGCGCCACCTGCCCGTATTGGTGGCTGAACCCGGCTCCGTCAGTATGTCATGTTCCGCAGTTCAGGAAAATCATAGTAACGTAGCCGCTTGTCGCGGCAGCGGTAGTCATTCTTGGAGACACCCATGATCATGTTCTGTTTTAACGTAAGGTCGAAATAAGACCAGTTCGGGTAGGCACGTTCCGCCGTCCGCGTGCAATAAGCGTAGATCTGCTTTTCAGGATCGAGCAGTACCACGCTCGAAATCTCGGCCTTCTCGAAAATCCCCGGTTTGATGGTTCCGCGCAGGGCGTCCACATACTCGCGTTTAACCGAGTTGGGCGGAGGACGCTGCGAATCCAAAACAGATTGTGGTGCCGGAGTCTGGCAGCCGGCCAGTGTTATCGCGGCGGCACAGAGAAGTAGAGTCGTCCTCATTCAGTTCAATCTCCCAGAAGGTAGAGTAAAGGCGTACAATATTTCCTACAAATATTACGAGAATAATATCCGCGATACACGGACATCCACAGCCGATGCCGCGAACCCGCGACACCGGCATCGTGCACAGATCCAGGATGCGCCCAAACCTCACCAAGCCTGCTGCGTCGGCATCACAAACACCTCGGCAATATCCATATGCCGAGGCGACTGCAGCGCAAACAGCACCGTCTCGGCAATATCCTCGGCCTTCAGAAACTCCATTTGCGTCTTCAGATCATCCATCTGCTGGCGCGCCGCCGGGTCCGAGATCTGGTCGTAGAGCTCGGTCTCGACAGCACCCGGCTGCACGCAGGTCACCCGGATATTGTGCTTCTTCGAAAGCTCGATGCGCATGCCGTCAGACAGCGCCGTGATCGCATGTTTCGTCGCGCAATAGACCGACAGGCCCGCAAAGACCTTGCGGCCGGCAATCGACGAGGTGTTGACGATATGGCCGGATTTCCGGCCGATCATGTGYGGCAGCACGGCAGCTGTGGTGTTGAGCACGCCCTTGATATTGACGTCCACCATCCGGTGCCACTCATCCGTCTTCAGCGCATCGATATCCGAAAGCGGCATGAGGCCGGCATTGTTGAAGAGGATATCGACCGTGCCGAATGCCTCGACGAGCTTTGAAACACCCGCAGTGACGGAGGCGTTGTCGACGACATCCATCTCCAGTGCGATGGCCTGACCGCCGGCTTTCTCGATCTCGGCGACCAGTTGCGTCAGCCGGTCGGCGCGGCGTGCGGCAAGCCCGACCTTGGCGCCATTGGCGGCAAGCTTCAGCGCCGTGGCAGCGCCGATGCCGCTGGATGCACCCGTGATGAGAGCGACTTTTCCCTGGATTGACATTGTTTCATTCCCTTTCGTTGCCGTCGTTGCGACAGTCGGTTGCGATGGGAACAAACTAGAAAATCGGGCGCCCGCTTTCGCGCGGCCGCTTGCTGCAACTATCGGGGATTTGCTGCGAACAAGAGCAATTTCAGCAAAAGTGCGCAGCGGTTTTGCGCCCGGAAATGCGCAGGACAAAAGCGCTACCCGCGGTAATCGCGCGGGCTCACACCGACCGCCCGCCGGAACACCTGCGCGAAATGGCTGGGGCTGGAATAGCCGAGATCGAGCGCGATCTGAATAATGCTCTCATCCGTCTCGCGCAGCAGCCGGCGCGCCTCGGCCATCTTCAGCTGAATGAAATAATCCGATGGCGACGAGCCGGTCGATTGCTTGAAGACGCGGGAAAAATGAAAGGCGCTGAGCTCGGCCTCGGCAGCGAGGCTTTCGAGATTGAAGGCCTGATCGAGCCCCGCCTCCATCATCCGCACCACCCGCTGCAGCTTGAAGGCCGGCAGCGCTCCGCGCCGGGCAGGTAATGCGCTATCCCGCCTGCCATACTGCCGAACGAGATGGACGGCGAGCGCCTGCGCAATGCCCTGCACAACCATTTCGCTCGGTCCGGCCGATCCCGTCAACTCTTTCAAGATCATCCCCATCAGCCCCGAAATCGCCTCGTCCCGCGCCCCCGAAATATCCGCCAGCCGAAACCCCTCGCCGCCCTCGGCCCCGAAGACCTCTGCAATCGCCCGCTGATAGATGGGCAGCCCGAGATAGAGATGCATGACACAAAGCGGCTCCCCGCCGCTCGTCTCCCACCTCAGCTCATAGGGTGTCTCGCTCTGCGTCAGATAGAAATCGCCAGCGGAGACCTCCACCGACATCCATTCGCCGCCGATATCCCGCTCCTCGATGCGAGCGGAACCGGAGACGATCCAGACCAGCAGAGGCTCGGCGACGGCGGGTACGAGGAGATTGGTTTCAAGCGGCTGGTGGGAGAGAAGGTGGACGGAGATGGTGCTCCATGCCGGGCCGTGGCTTCGGGCGAGAAGGCGGGCGTGGATGAGCTGGCTCAGTGCTTCGGGGGTGGATTTTGGGGGCATGGCGGTTTTTAGAGCCATTATCGCTGAATTGATGTTGAAGCACACAGGCGACCGCGTCTGTCAATCCGCGCAACGAGTGACTGACAACAGCAGGACCGTAGACGCCTGGCACTACATCGATGTACTGAAATTTATGGTAGCATATTACACCGCAGCTCAATGAATCTGACATTCGAGATTGACTTCTAAGGCAAACTTCGAAGTGAAATATACCTCAGACATTCATAACAAGTGGGTCCTGAATTGAGTCGCGGTGACAACGACTTCAAAGCGCAAACTAAACTGCAGCTCGCCCAGAGGGTAGGATGGCTTTGTTCAAACCCCGATTGCCCAAAGCTGACAGTCGGCCCCCAAAAAGGATCTGGCGGCTTCGTCAAGCTTGGAGAAGCAGCCCATATAACGGCCGCCTCACCTGGTGGTGCCAGATATGACGCTTTACTCACGGCGGAAGAGCGCCGTGACTTCTCAAACGGAATTTGGCTATGCCGCGACCACGCGCACCAGATTGATCACGATGAGAAGCATTTTACGGTTGAGATGCTCCGCCGCTGGAAGAGGGACGCGGAAGCTCGAGCCTTTGAACAATTAGCCACCGGTGGCATCGCGAAAACGATTAGTCTCGGACCGGAGCTGATTGACGAACTCCGCGGACTTGCAGCGTCTCTCAACCTACCGACGGAAGAAGACCTCCCAAATATTCAGCGACGCTTGAGGGAATCGGCATCTAGACACCTCGATGCATTTGAGGGGCTTCCTGAGTGGCCAGTACATGCAGTCAAACTACGCATGGAAGTACAGTTTTCCTCGAGAAACCACAGCGTTCTTGATGTCGATCGACTAGGTCCAGCGCTGCAGGCTGCAGGAGAAATCTCCATCGTTGCGGCGCCAGGGACTGGTAAAAGCACCACGCTCGTCCAGCTCGGTCGCCGATTTGTTGACCAGGGTCCCATCCCAATCCTGATACCTCTGGCTGAGTGGGCGTCGGATGCCGGTGATTTGCTCACTTGGACAGTAAACCGAAATGCCTTTTTAGGTGCACGGCCAGAGCATTTGAAGTTCCTCGCTGATCACGGAGAACTTGCCCTTTTGCTCGATGGGTGGAACGAGCTGGAAAGTGACGGGCGTAAGAGGCTACTTAATCAGCTAAAGGGGCTCAGACGCGATTACCCGCTTCTACTTATATGTATGAGCACGAGGCAACAGACGATCAAGGCTCCTGTCAACGGACCTCAGGTTCAAATTCGTCCATTGTCTCAGCAGCAGCAACTGGTTGTGGCAAGAGCGCTCAAAGGAGATACGGGTGAGCAAGTACTAGATCACGCGTGGCGTACTGCCGGTTTACGCGACCTTACAGCCATTCCGCTGTATTTAAGTGTTCTACTTGATGTTTCAGGCGCCAATGGGTTGCCTAAAACCAAAGAGGAGATCCTTCGTAGATTCGTTGAGAAACACGAAAACGTACCGGAGCGAGCTGAGATCCTTGATCAGGAATTGCACGGACAGCATTCGAAAATTCTCGAAGGATTGGCGGTCGCTGCTATGGTTGCAGCCAACACCACAATCTCCCAAGATAAAGCCTTTAGCGTCGTAAAAGAAATACAAGAGCGCCTTATAGAAGAGGGTCAGCTTGCCTCAGCGATACAACCAAAGATTGCTTTGGAGACTTTGGTCAACACGCACATTTTAGAGCGCACGGCGTCAGCGGGCTTTTCCTTTCAGCACCAGCAATTTCAAGAGTGGTACGCCTCACATCATGTTGAGCAACAGATGCTGGCAGTTCGTAGGGCGAAACCTGTTTTAACTGACGAGTTCCTTGTCACGGTACTTGATAATCGCTCTTGGGAGGAGGCAGTTCTCTTCGCCGCGGAACGGTTGGGCCGCCGTGATAGTCAAGGCGTCGACGCGATAGCGGCAATCATTGTGGTCTGCCTTCAACTCGATCCAATGCTTTCCGCCGAAATCCTTGTACGTTGTCCGCCAGCTGTTTGGGGCAAGGTTGGAGACGAAATCCAAAAGTTTGCGAGACAATGGCATCAGCGAGGCAAGGTGGATCGTGCCGTAGCTTTCATGATAGCGACCGCCCGACCGGAGTTCGCCGATGTCATTTGGCCGCTGATAACAAGTAGCGACTCTCAAATCCAATTGCCCGTCCTCCATTCTGACAGACGTTTTAGAGCAACTGTACTCGGCAGCCACCTAGAGAATGACATTGCATCTCTAGACGAGAACATCCGGGAAAGACTTTTGTCTGGACTTATCCATGAAGGTGATGCGGATACATTGAATTTGGCAGCAGAGCTTGCAAAGCGGGATGCCAGCGCCCACGTCAAAAGCGAGGTTTTTGGCGCGTTGATGTTTCGCCTCGCAGAAAAGCAAGCAAGAGAACTGCTATCCTCCTCCGACGATGAGGTTTGGAAGCGGGTCGCCGCCCAGGGTTATGCTGAATATATCTCAAATAGGGAGATAGCGGATCGCCTTCAGGCATTGCAGGAGTCACTTCTTGAAAAAGAGGGCAGCTTAGCACCCTTACTTGAGGCGTTGATCGAGCGAGAACCGATTCCGCATCAGCGAATAATCGAAATAATTGCGAATTCCAAATTTGATATCGATGCTAACAAATCCGGTTGGGCTCTTGGCCGCGCTCAAAAGAAAGCCCCCGCGGCTGTCGCGGAAGCGATGCTACTACGTCTGAAGGACTGCTTGTCGTTGCCTTGGCGACCTGAGGAGTATCTAACACGCGTTCCAACTCAAGACGAAGGGCCAATATCAGAAGCCGTACTGAGTGACCAATCCCCTCACGAGCAAAAATTGAATGCTGCGCGTGTTGTCGGGCCGCTCACCATTAAGACAATGATCGACAACTATTTGATTCACTGGCCTTATACAAAGACACTGAATGAGCCTCTCTCTGAGGAAAACTACAAGATACGGCGATTAGAAGAAAATCTAATTTTAGTGACCAGACCACCGGCGTTCTTCGGTGCGATTTGTACCTTCGATGAAATGGCCCATCTGGAAACTATAAGCGCACTCGCTCACCTAATATCCAGACACGGCGATGATCCCAACCAAAGTGAACTATCCTTGGATGCTAGTCAGCATGCGCAGGTGGCTACAGTTCTGAGTAAATGGGCTGAGAAGCTGCTTGCCTCGACAACCGCCACTCGTCATGACTTAGCCGAGGTCGTGGCGGCAATGAAGCGACTACCGGATCCTCGTTATGTTTCATTGATTGCCAGGATGCTGGACGAAGATTTGTCGCAACGACGGGCGGCTAGAGAAGCATGGCGAGCACACAGAACAAGGGGTAGCATTCCATACGATGTCTCAACCTCATATTCCTGGACCTACCGCGATGCCCTTGTCGCTATTGGTACAGACGAGGTCAAAGAACTGTTCGTACAGCATTTACGTGATCCAGACTTTTCCGAGGATGCAGCGATAGGGCTCAGGCTAGTCCGGGAAAAGGTAATAGTCAGGCGGGACGAGGATAAAAGTCCCTTTCGTTCTTGGCCAGACTTCAATCTCGCAAAATTAAACCTCGCGAGAAGAACAGCAAATAAATCAGAGTCTACCGATGTCGCAGAAGCTATATTTACGGTAGTGGCCGATATGGTCTCAGACCATACCGACACGCAAAGATTGATCAAGGCCTCTAGATTGGCCGCGATCGCGGCCACCATGCCTCACGGTGACAAGCATGCATTGTTGCAAACTTTGATCACAGCACAAATTCCCGCGCCGGCAAAATTATACCTGTCCACTAGCATGGTGACTGGGGGCATCACCATCGACCCCAACATATTGCTTAGCGGCTTACAGCAGCTATTTGCAGAAGCCAAAACCCAATCGTGGCTATTAGGCAATGACAACTCGGAAGTATTCAAATGGATCGAACTATTCCCTTTCTCTAACGATCCGGTAGCAATTCTGCCAGCATTGGACATGGCGAGAGACCAACTACGCTCAGTAGAACCTTGGCAACTACGAGGTCTCCTTGCAGCGATCGGAAAAATGCCCGGGTCGGGTGCCAATCAAATGCTGTCGTTACTATTGGAATGGCAACCCGGTCTGCTCAAGGAGTACGAATGGTATCGCTCGCTGCTTGCGACGTGGGACCCAGACTCTCTTGAATTGCTGGAAAATATCTCCTCGGGCAGATATGGAGCTACTTCGAGTGATATGAGTTTCGGGGGCTATCGATTGCCTAGCGAAGTGGCAAATCTGATAAAAGCAATAGCAGACGGCGAAGAAGATTTGATTGAAAGATTCGAGAGAGCAACGGTCGCCATGCAAAAGCAGTTTCTAGCGAATGTTATTTCCGAATTATTTAGCACAAATTCATTTCTGACTTTAGTGAAAGATCCCGTCGGAAGACACGTTCTCAATCAACGACCTGATATGACATTGCGAGAACACGCCTATAGACACAATGCTCTTACGCCTGACGGTAACAACTACGAACTGATCCCAGTGGACGCCAGCTCGCTTCGCAGAGGCTTGTTCGAGTTGTTTATATCAAACGACGCAGATATCGCTTCCTTCGCATTAATGTGCCTTGAAACGATAGAGGATCTTCGAGATCGCTACGGCGGCGTTGATTCCGAGCCGCGTCATCCTCACATTTCAAGCGGTCGTCCTTGGCCGGAGATCGCTGTCACCGGATAATCGGTCAGTATTCCTCACTCCCCCACCGCACCCCCAGCCTTCTTCCAAGCATCAATCCCACCCTCAATATGACACGCGCTCCCCACCCCGGCATCCTGCGCCGCCTGCACCGCCATCGCCGACCTTTCCCCAAACGCACAGTAAAACACCACCCTCTTCCCCGTCGCCACCGCCAGCTCATGCAGCATCCCGCCCGCTGACAGGTTCTCCTGCAGATCCGCATAGGGCGCATGCAGCGCGCCCGGTATCACCCCATGCCGCTCCCGCTCGCTCCTCTCGCGCAGGTCGACGATGACAACATCGCTGCGCCCGCGAAGCCCCAGCGCCTCCCGCGCACTCACCGCCCAGCCCTTGCGGGCGATTTCGTCCTGGTGGAGGCCGATGTGGATGTTGGCGGGGACGGCGACATCCATCATCTTGGGGTTGGGCAGGTGGAGGTTGTTCATCAGCTCGGCATATTCCTCGACGGACTTGACCTGCAGGCGCGGGTTGAAGCGTTTTTCCTCGCCGATGGTGGAGACCGTGTCGCCCTTGTAGTCATGGGCGGGGAAGAGCAGCGTTTCCTCCGGCAGGCGCAAGAGCTTGTTGAAGATCGAGTCATATTGGGCGCGGGGATCGCCGTTCTGGAAATCGGTGCGGCCCGTGCCGCGGATGAGCAGCGTGTCGCCGGTGAAGATGCGGTCGCCCATCAGGTAGGAATAGGAATCGTCCGTATGGCCGGGCGTATAGAGCACGTCGAGGCTGAGGCCCTCGATGCCGACGCGGTCGCCTTCGGAGACGCGCATGGCCACGACATCCGCCTTGGTCTGCTCGCCCATCACGGTGATGCAATGGGTCTGGTCGCGCAGCGCGCCGAGCCCGGTTATGTGGTCGGCATGCAGGTGGGTATCCACCGCCTTGACCAGCTTCAGGTCCAGCTCGCGCACGAGCTGCATGTAGCGATCAACCTTTTCCAGGACGGGATCGATGATCAGCGCCTCGCCGCCGCGCCTGGAGGCGATGAGATAGGTGTAGGTGCCGGAAACACTGTCGAAAAGCTGTCGGAAAATCATCTGTCCACTCCGTTGCTGGCTTGGTCGTCCCGGACCTGGGCTGCGAACTGCATCGGACCTATCAGCAGATCATAATATTGCGCCGGAAAAAGCGGAAGGAGCGACAGGGACGAACCGCATGGCCCGCCCCTCGCCTAATATTACTAGCTGCCGTAAGGCGATGTAGCCTTTCCCTTACGTAAGCCCCTGCATCTCAGGTCAGGTCGCTGCCTTTCAGGTCAGCCCTGCCTCTCAGGTCAGATCGGCTGCGGCACGATGCGGATATAGGCTTCGGCCTCCTTCCGGTCCCGTGAATAGAGCGGCTTTGCCGCATCGTGGGAAACGGATATTCGCCTCGGTGTCCGGGTCAGGTAAACGAATCGCAGACGGGCGTTGCGGTTTGAGCAGTCAAAAAGTCACACAAATCGCCGTTTTTACTGTGCAAAGATTGCGTAAATGCCCGGCGGAAAGTACCGCCGGGCATTTATTAAGCAATAGCTGAAATAATTTCCCCGAGATTTAAAAAGTGAAATTGCGGTTCCATTATTCCAGCCTACAATGCTCCACGCTGGATGCTGCAAACCCAGTGGAGAAGGGTTGCCCACAGCTCTAAATCGGGCCTCCCTTCTCCTTCCATACCGCAAGCGCCGATATGTTGCTATTACGTGCGTAACATCGTGAACAGGCATTGAAGAAATCCCCAGGACGGACCGGGGGCTGCACGATGACGTGATCTCCTTTTTATTGAAGAACACAATCTGCGCCCTAGAACGTTCCCGGGGGACGTTTGAGGGAATGTCGATGATCAGAGATAAAATGTCGGCGAGCCAGACGCCGATGCAGGAAGAAGATGTCGCTCTTTGCCAGCGCGTCTTTGAGCATATCTGCATGGCAAGGCATATCGCCAGCAATGACGAGCGCGAGGAACTGGCCATCCAGATCCTGCATTTCTATCAGCATGGGGTGAAGGACCAGGGGAGTCTGGAGCGCCTGTTGCTGTAAGTCAGGAGACGGCACATTGCGGAGGGTGTGCGCCGTGCGGCGCCACCTCTAGCTGCCGGCGGCGCCTTCGTCATGTCAGGGCCTGTCCACGATATCTGCAGCGGGCAGACTGCCTTTTGCGCCTATGCTACACTCCCGCTCGAGAGCATGCTCATCGAGGGGACCGGCATGGAACGCAAGCTCGCCGCTATTCTCGCCGCCGATGTCGCCGGTTATTCGGCGCTGATGGAGCAGGATGAGGCCGGCACGTTCCAGCGGCTGAGGGCGGATCACAAGGAGCTGCTGGAGCCGGAAATCCGCAAACACAACGGCCGCATCTTCAAGCTGATGGGCGATGGATTGCTGGCCGAATTCGGCAGCGTCGTCGATGCGGTGGAGTGCGCCGCCGCCCTGCAGCGCGGCATGATCAGGCGCAATGCCGGCGCTTCCGAAAACACCCCGCTGGAAATTCGGATTGGCATCAATCTCGGCGAAGTGATCGTCGAGGGCGGGGATCGTTATGGCGAGGGCGTGAATATCGCCGCCCGTCTGCAGGCCCTTGCGGAGCCCGGCGGCATCTGCGTGTCGGGCAAGGTTTCGAAGGAGGTTTCCGGCAAGCTCGCCTTTGCCTTCGAGCCGATGGGCGAGCAGCGGGTCAAGAATATCGCCGAACCAATCGCCTGCTACCGCGTGAATTTCGATCAGGGCATGTCTTCCCGCACCGAGCCGCGAGCGCTGAAGAAAATATCGATTGCCGTCCTGCCCTTCAGCAACATGAGCGGCGACCCGGAGCAGGAATATTTCTCCGACGGCATCACCGAAGACATCATCACCGACCTCGCGAAAATCTCCGACCTGCATGTCGTCGCCCGCAATACGAGCTTCACCTATAAGGGCCGGGCCGTGAAGATCGAGCAGGTGGCCCACGAACTCGGCGTCGCCTTCCTGCTCGAAGGCAGCGTGCGCAAGGCCGGCGCCCGCGTCCGCATCACCGGGCAGCTCGTCGACGGCAGGGATGGCAGCCATCTCTGGGCGGAGCGCTACGACCGCGAACTGACCGATATCTTCGCCATACAGGACGAGATCGCCCACGCTATTATCGAACAGCTGAAGGTCAGGCTGCTACCGGGCGAGAAAGCGGCAATCAACACCGCGCCGACGGAAGATGTCGAGGCTTACACCTATTACCTCCGGGGCCGGCAATTCCTGCACATGTGCTCAAGATCCTACATGCTTTTGGCGCGGCGCATGTTCGCGAAGGCAGCCGAGATCGATCCAGAATATGCGCGCGCCTATGCCGGCATCGCGCTCTGCGATTCCGTTCTCCGCTCCTGGCAATATGCCGATATCTCGATAGCAGGCATTCTCGCGACGAGCGCCAGGGCGCTGGAACTCGATCCCGATCTCGCCGACGCACACGCCTCGCGCGGCCTCGCCCTCCAATATGGCGGACAGCGCGAACAGGCCGCCGCCGAATTCGAGCTCGCCCTGAAGCTCGATCCCGATCTGCATGAGGCAAACTATTTCTTCGCGCGCTTCTTCTTCGAAAATGGCGATTTCGAAAGGGCCGCCCTCCTGTTCGAACGGGCCACCCAGCTGCGGTTCGACGACTATCGTTCCGCCGCCCTGCTGGCCTGCGTCTATCTCAAGCTTGGCCGCGACGCCGACATGAAGCGGGCCGGTCGGCTGGGCCTGGAACGGGCCGAACGCGAGCTCAGCCTGCATCCGGAGAATTCGAGCCCGGCCCAGCTGGGAGCACTGGTGCTGGCCTATCTCGGCGAGCGCGAGCGCGCCAGGGAATGGGCGGCGCGCACGCTCGCCATCAACCCCGATGATCTCAACGCCATGTACAACATCGCCTGCGCCTATCTGAACATGGGAGACCATGAAGCGGCGCTCGATATGCTGGAAAAGGTCATCCCGCGTGCCTCCGCGCATCGCTATTGGTGGAGCAGCGACCCGGACCTCGACCCGATCCGCGATCACCCGCGTTACAAGCAGCTGGTTGAGGCCGTGATGGCGAGCGGCTGATCAACGCAGTTGACCTCTGCATACGAGCGCTACCTAAAGCCCGGCTGATATGCGCAGGAGGCTATGGTGACGGCACCTATCGAGGATTACGCCCTTATCGGAGATTGCGAGACCGCGGCACTTGTGTCCAGAAACGGCTCGATCGACTGGTTGTGCTTTCCGCGCTTCGATTCTCCCGCCTGCTTCGCCGCCCTGCTCGGCACTAAGGATAATGGCTTCTGGTCGCTCTCGCCCGCGGGCGGAAAATACCGCGTCTCGCGCCGCTACCGCGAAGATACGCTCATTCTCGAAACAGAGTTTCAGACCGAGACCGGCACCGCCCTTCTCACTGACTTCATGCCGCTGCGCGATGGAGCGAGCGATCTGATGCGCATCGTCGAGGGCAAAAGCGGCACCGTCGCCTTCGATATGGAGCTCAATCTTCGCTTCGATTACGGGCGAACCGTTCCCTGGGTCACGCATGGCGAGGATGGCGGCATCACCGCCATTGCCGGCCCTGATAGACTGACGCTGAACTGCGCCGTGCCGCTCGAAGGCCGCGGCATGAGCACGGTCGGCTCCTTCCAGGTTGCGGCTGGCGAGCAGCAGATCTTCACGCTCACCTGGTCCCCCTCGCATCTGCCGCCGCCGGCCCAGCGGCAGGTGGAATATGCACTGCCGGACACGGAGGAATTCTGGTTATCCTTTGCTGCCAAATGCCCCAAGGTGGGCAAGTGGACGGATCAGGTGAAGCGCTCCCTCATCACGCTGAAGGCGCTGACCTACATGCCGACAGGCGGCATCGTCGCGGCCGCCACGACCTCCCTGCCCGAAAAGATCGGCGGCCCGCGCAACTGGGACTACCGCTATTGCTGGCTGCGCGACGCGACGCTGACCCTGCTCGCCCTGATGAAGCTCGGCTATTACGAAGAGGCCCAGGCCTGGCGCCGCTGGCTGCTGCGGGCTGTCGCTGGCGCGCCGGCACAGATGCAGATCATGTATGGCGTCGCCGGCGAGCGCAACCTGCTGGAATGGCAGGTGCCCTGGCTGCAGGGCTACGAAGGCTCCGCACCCGTGCGCATCGGCAATGCCGCCGCCGAACAGGTGCAGCTCGATGTCTATGGCGAGGTGGCGGATGCCATGCTGCAGGCCCGCAAGGGCGGCCTGCCGTCGCATCCGCGCGAGCGCGAACTGGCGAAGGCCATTCTGCCCTTTCTGAAAAAGGTCTGGGTCGAGCCCGATGAGGGCATATGGGAGGTGCGCGGCCAGCGCCAGCATTTCACCTATTCCAAGGTCATGGCCTGGGTGGCCTTCGACCGCGCCGTCCAGATTGCCGAGGCCGACGGCGAGCCCGAACGCGCCGCCCGCTGGCGCGCGCTCGCCGATCGCATCCATGCCGAGGTCTGCGAAAAGGCGTTCAATGCCGAGCTCGGCTGCTTTACCCAGGCATACGGCTCCAGGGCGATGGATGCCAGCCTGCTGCATCTCGGCATGGTCGGTTTCATTGCGCCTGACGATCCGCGCTATATCGCGACCGTCGAGGCGGTGGAGCGCAAACTGCTGCGCGATGGCCTGCTGCTGCGCTACGAGACACAGGAAGTGGATGACGGCCTGCCGCCAGGCGAAGGCGCCTTCCTCGCCTGCAGCTTCTGGCTCGTCGACGCCCTCAACATGATCGGCCGCCGGGACGATGCGCTGCGCCTGTTCGAACGGCTGCTTGATATCTGCAACGATGTCGGGCTGCTGGCGGAAGAATATGACCCGGGTGCGAAGCGCATGCTGGGGAATTTTCCGCAGGCGTTCAGCCATATCGGGTTGATCAATAGTGCGCTGAACCTGGCGCGCGCGGAGGGGCCGGCGGATCAGCGGTCGGCGTGATGGGTGTGCGGGCCTGGTTGGTGGAAGAGCTGCGGAAGGACGGCTAGCGTAATGGGTGAGTTGGGCGTCGGCGGTTCCTCCTCTCCCTCATTCCTGTGCTTGTCACAGGAATCCTGTGTGTTGGAACTGTGGTAGAAGGGTTGCGGGCGGAAGGCCGTCGGAATCCTGGTCGTGAGAGACCGTTTGCTGGCTCTTGGTCCTCCGCCCGCTTCAAAATCCCAACCTGAACAGTTGATTGAGGCCGTTGCCGCGGACCTCGTAGCACAGGATGAGGC
>NZ_JBFTPD010000048.1:0-31766 GCF_056398305.1 Rhizobium sp. 01T444 | reverse complement strand
TTGCGAACGAGATTGGCGTTGACGCCGTGCTCCAGAGCTAGACGCGAAACCGAAACGCCGGGCTCTAAACACGCTGCGACAAGCTGATCTCGGGAGGCAGGGTCATATCGACGGCGGCCGTCGCGACCAACAAGCCGCACCTGCAGTTTAGGAGCATCTTCATCCATGATTTGGTGTCCACCTATTTTGGTGGACACTTCATGCCTCAGAGCGCTGCGTCTCAAAAGGCGCACCGAAATTCGCGCTTACAAGTAACGGAGCCAGTCCAGCCCGAGTCCGAAAGTGCGGAGTACCGAGCTTGCCGTTCTAGCCTCGACGAGATGATATCGTAGCGTTCTGGGATCCTCCGTCGTTGCTGAAGGCATTGGGATGAGAGCAGGTTATCAGCTTGCTGAACTCGGTACAGATGTTCTCCCAGGCTTCGCCTTTGGCCAGCCCGAGGGAGCTACAGCGACGGCAATGCGTCTCCATGATCAACCTTGGAGCAGCGCTTTAACGAACCATTAACCATGCGCAAAGTACTCTCAAGCTGGCCGCCGCATTCTCCTCCCATGCTGTGCGGCTTAGACATTGGCCCGAGCCTCGTAGCTCGGGCCTTTTTTGCGTGCGCCAAGATGCACGACCTGAGTGGATCATGTCGATGGCGCCCCAAACGCACAAGCGAATAGATGTAATAGCCCGGGTTGCTAAAGCGCCAGTTCGGTTCTCAGCATCTCGAGCCGCTCCATGGCGATGACGCCGTCATGGATGCTGGGCGCTGCGGTCGTGGCACCTCCAAGGGCGGGAACGACATCCGACAGCAGCGAATAATAACCCTTCGGATCCTCGTTGGCTGCGGCGGTGAAGTTGGGTTTCCAGGTCAGGCTGTCAATCTCGCCCGTGAGAGTGGCTGCGGGGTCGTCGACCTTGAAGGGCGGGTTGCGGTTCCATTTGATGTCGATCACGTTATCGACTTCGATGCGCTGATGGTCGCCCATGAGCTCGATGCGTTCCACCGGCGCCCCACGCGACTGGATCGTGCCCATGGCAATCGTGCCGATCGCGCCGCATTGGAAATCGAAGTTGATGTGGAAGAGCACCTTGCCCGGCTCCTTCTCTACTTTTCGTGCGGTCAGTTTCGTCACCGGCGAAACCAGGAAGGAGACGAGGTCCATGTAATGGACGCAATGGTGCAGGAAGAAGCCGGTATAATCGACATTGCCGACGAAATAGCCGGGTGCCGTCATGTAATAACCGGTCAGACCGAGCACATCGCCGAAGCGGCCCGAGCGGACGATATTGGCGGCAATCTTGTTGCCGGCCGAATAGCGTTTCATGAAGCCGAGAAGAAGTGGCTTGCCTGATTTTTCCGAGGCAGCCTGCAATTCGCGGGCGCCGGCGGCGCTGCCGGATGGCGGCTTTTCCATGAAGACGGGAAGGCCGCGTTCCAGTGCCGCCTTGCCAAAGGCCAGATGTTGATCCGGACCGACGGCCATGCCGACGGCATCGATGCCAGGCGTCTTGATCAGCTCGTTCGCATCCGTGGTCAGGGTCGAAACGCCGAACTGTCGGCCGGCGGACGCCAGGCGCTTGGCATCGATGTCGCAGAGCGCCACGAGCTCAACATCGTGGCGGACGAACTGCGGGAGAAGCATCTGGGTCGCATGGATGCCGCACCCGATCCAACCAATCTTCAATGTCATCGGCGATATTCCGTCAGTGTGAGATGGGATTTGATGAAGGCCGCACTCGCCGCCAGCCTCTCGCTCTCGTCTTCATGCGGCGGGCGCCACTGGGCGAAAGGCACGCCGAAGCGGTCGTCGTTGCGGCGGAACGGCTCCAGCGAAACCGGACCCTGATAGCCGATCTCGTGCAGGGCGCGGCAAACGTCCACCCAGTCGGTAGCGCCGGTTCCGGGAAAGCCGCGGTGATTTTCGTTGGCCTGGAAATGCACGACGCGCTTGCCGCCTAGCCGGATCGCTTCGGCAATCGAGGCCTCTTCCATGTGCATGTGGAATGTGTCGAGCATCAGCTGAACGGCGGGATGGTCGACGGCGTCGAGGAGCTCCATCGCCTGTTGCGTCGTGCAGAGCACATCGCTTTCGAAACGGTTGAGCGGTTCGACGGCGAGAAGAATGCCGGCCTTCTGCGCATGGTCGCCAGCCTCTTTCAGGCCGTTGACGCAGCGCTCCTTGCGCGCAATACGTTCATCTTCGGCGACAGGCTGCGGCGGCCGGCCGGCAAAGACCAGCGGGTTGCCGGTCAACGGGCCGCCGACGATCTTGGCGCCAAGGACTGCGGCGCAATCGGCTGCATATTTCAGATAGTCTATTCCGGCGCGATAGGCTTCGGCCTCGGCAGACGAGAGATTGCGCTGGAGATTGACGCGGGCGGCAAGGACGACGCCAAGGCCGGCATCGTCGAGCGCCTGTTTCGTCTCGGCTAGGTCAAGTTCTCCCGGCTCCGGCACCAGCAGCTCGACGAAGTCATAGCCAAGGTCGCGCATGCGGCGAAACAGCGGGAAGTGCTCGGCCGTGAAGGGCCTTGCGTATTGCATCGATATCAACCCGACGGGGTTCATGATCATTCCTCTTTCTGTGACATCAGCCCTTCACCGCGCCCTGAGTGAGGCCGCCGATCAGCCGGCGTTGGACGAGAAGGAAAAGTGCAGTGGCAGGCAGAGCCCCGACGACGGCGCCGGCAGCAAGCAGGCCCCATTCAATCTGGTATTCGCCGATGAGCGTCTGGATCGCCACCGTCACGGGACGCACGTTGCGGCCGCCAAGGGTGAGCGCGTAGAGATATTCGTTCCAGGCGGTGATGAAGATATAGATGCCGGTCGAGACGATGCCGGGCATGGTGAGCGGCAGCACGACACGCCAGAGCGCTGCCAGCCGCGAGCAGCCATCCATCATCGCCGCCTCGTCCAGACTTTTTGGAATGGCCGAGATGTAGCTCGTCAGCATCCAGACCGCGAAGGGAATGGCGACGGTGGAATTGGCAAGGATCAGCCCGATATGCGTATCGAGGATGCCGGCTTTGCGCATCATGATAAAGAGCGGCAGGATGAGCAGCACGACGGGAAACATGTTGATCAGCAGGAATTGCAGCATCAGCAGCTTGCGGCCGATGAAACGAAACCGCGAGAAGGCGTAGGCTGCAGTCACCGAGACGATAAGGCCGATCACGACGGTACCGACAGCGATAATGAGACTGTCGAGCATATTGCCGAGGAAGGATGTCTGGGCAAACAGCCTGGTATAGTTGTCGAAACTCCAGCCGGCCGGCGTTAGCGAGACGCCCGTGGCACTGAGGACTGCCGTCGGCGTGAGCGAGGTCAGGATCATCCAGACGAACGGCGCCATGGCGATGATGAGGATGATGAAGACCGGCAGGTCCGTGGTCAGGATACGGCGCAGCGTGTTTTGCTTTTTCATCTTTCGACCTCCCGCATGGTTCGGGCGAGATAGAAGGCGACGACGACGCCGAGCAGAATGGTGAAGGTGACCGCGATCGTCGTGCCATAGCCGAAATCGACGTTCTGCCGCGCCCGGACGAAGGCGTAGAGCGGCAGCGTATGGGTCGAATAGCCAGGGCCGCCGCCAGTCATGACGAAAATCACGTCCATCGAATTCGCAACCCAGATGACCCGCAGCAACCCGGCCGTTGCCAGCACCGGCGCGATGCCGGGCAGGGTGATATGCAGGAATTGCCGCCACGTGGACGCGCCGTCGATCGACGCCGCCTCATATTGGCTGCGCGGAATGCCTTGCAGGCCGGCAAGGATCATCACTGCGAAGAAGGGAAAACCCTGCCAGGTGAGCGTGGCGATGATCGAATAGAGTGCGTAATGCGGGTCTGCCAGCCAGGGCACGGCGCTGTGAACGATCGAGAAATAGAGCAGGATATCGTTGAGCACGCCCGTCGTCGGATCATAGATCCAGCGCCACATCAGCGCGATGACGACGCTCGGCAGCGCCCAGGGAATGATGATCAGCGCGCGGGCTAGGCCTCGCCAGGGGAATTCGCGCTGGAGAAGCAGGGCGGTCACGAGGCCGAGCAGCATCTGCAGCGGCACGGTTAGCCCGATCCAGATGATCGTGTTCCAGAGGGCTGTCCAGAAGACGGGGTCGTGAAGGAGCTTGACGTAATTGCCGAAGCCGACGAATTTCGTGGCGTTGGGCTTCCAGAGCACCAGGTCGTAGAAGCTGGTGACGACGGCTTGGACCATCGGAAAGAAAACGATGACCAGCGTCACGATCAGAGAGGGCGCAAGCAGCAGATAGGGCTGGATCCGGCCGTTCAGCAGCTTTGGCTTTGCCATGCTGTGGCCTGGACTGAGCGTGCTGACAGACATGGATGACTTCCTGAACTGTAATCGCATTCATGAGGACCGTTCGCGCCGCATTTGGACGCGAACAGATTTGGCGGGGAAACCCACAAGGGATCGCCGGCCTTTACTGCGAAAAAAGCCCTTCCAACTGCTGCATCATCTCAGCCGAGGTGATCTGGCCGGTCAGCGCCTGCTGCATGGCGGTCTGCCATGCCGTATTGACGAATTCCGAGGTCGCGGTGTTTTGCGGCAGCACATGGGCAAAGGGCAGGGACTGCACGGTGGCGTCGACGAAGCGGCGTTCATGCAGCGTCCAATGCGCGGAGCCGCTCTTGGTGACGGTCATCTGGCCGGTCGCCTTGTTGAAGGCGACATTGTTGTCGCCCTCGGCGAGGAAGGAGATCCACTTCCAAGCCGCGTCCTTCACCTGCGAGGCAGAGAAGATCGCGAGCGACTCATCGCCATAGGAGGTCCACTGTCCGCCACCGCATTTCGGGACCGGGACGGCCGAGACCTTGTCGCCGAGAGCCTTCACGAGATCGTTCGACGAGCCGATATGGTGGATCGTCATTGCCGTCTTGCCGGCCTTGAAGGCGGCAATGATTTCCTGGAAGCCGTCATTCGGTGCCGAAGGCGGAATGACCTTGTCCTTCTGGAAGAGATCGACGAGCCACTGGCTGGCGGCAACCGCTTCCGGCTTGGTGAGGCCGCCCGGCTTCAGCTCGGCGCCCTGCGAGAGCACGAAGGCGCCCCACTGGTCCCAGCCACCCTTGCCGCCACGCAGGCCGAAGCCGTAGACGTCAGGCGCCTTGGTCAGCTTGATGGCGGCGTCCCGGAATTCTTCGCAGGTCGTCGGCGGCTTCAGGCCGGCGGCCTGGAACAGGTCAGTGCGGTAATAGAGGTAGAGAACGACGTACTGGATAGGCAGGTAATATTGCTTGCCGTCGGGACCCTTGTTGATATCGAGCAGGTTGTCGAGCAGGTCGGCCTTGCCGGGCCAGGCATTGATGCGGTCGTCGATCGGTTCGAGCGCGCCCATTTCGGCAAGGCGCGGCTGGGCGAAGAGCTTCACCATCGCCGCATCAGGCGCGTTACCGCCTACGATCGAAGTATAGAGATTGTCGTAATAGCTGTTCCACGGCACGTTTTCGGCATCGATGGTGATGCCGGGATTGGCCTTTTCGAACTTCGCAACGAGATCGCCCATCGGATTTTCCGGATTATCGAAGTGATACCAGAAATGCACCGTTTCGGCAGAGGCAGCGCTTGCCACCAAGCTTGATGCAAGCGCGACGCCGAGAGCCAGACTCTTCAGAAACTTCTTCATTCTCTCCTCCTCCTGACGGTCAAACCTGTGCCGTCATCTCCTTTGCCTTTTGACCTGCGGCTGAAAGCGCCTCCCGCGCCGCAGCCAGGTCGATTGTGTTCTGCAGAAATCCATGCGTTACGCCGGGTACGACCGTGACGGTCTCGTTGCGCCCGAGCGATTGCAGACGCTGGTGCAGGATCAGCGTGTCCGAGAGCAAGGGGTCTACGGCGGCGGCCATGAGATGCAGCGGCGGCAGGGCCGCAATCGCTTGATTGGACGCTGCAAGCGGGCAGGCGAGCGGGTCGAGCCCGACATCACGATCGCCGACATACCATTGCCAATAGCGCTGCATCTTGTCGCGCGTCAGGCCAGGTCCGTCGGCGAAATCGCGATAGGAGTCCGTGGTGAAATCGCGCGCGAAGGTGCCGTAAAACAGGAGCGCTCCCGCGAGTGCCGGGCGTCCGACCTTATGTTCATGGAGAATGGCCGCAAGCGCGAGATTGGCGCCGGCGGAATCGCCCCCAATAAGGATCGGACCGGCGCCGACACCGAAAATGGTGGGAGACGACTGCAGTTGGCGCAGAGAGGCAACGACATCCGTCAGAGCAGCGGGGTAAGGATGCTCCGGCGCAAGGCGATAATCCGGAACCAGCACGGCCATGTTCGTCTCGATTGCCAATACCCGCGCGCAACGCTCATGGCTTTCAGGCGAACAGAAAGCGAAGCCCCCGCCATGGACGAAGAAAACGGCGCCTGGGTTCGCCGCATGCGGAATGAACACACGAATTCTCAAGCGCGCGGAACCAAGCGTCGCGTCCGGTTCGATCCAAATATCGTGCGCTGATTGCATCGCTGGCAGATCGAGGTTCCAGCGCCGGTTTGCTCTTTCCGACTGCGCCCGACCCTCTGTCGGCGGCAGGGTCGTCGGATCGGGAAGCGGACCGTCCTCGGCCGCCACACGCGCGAGAAGTACTGCCATTTCAGGCGACAGAAGACCCATGTCGGTTAAGGCGGCACTCATTGTCTGGCATCCGGGAAGACATCGGGGCCAAGATCGACAATGGTCGCGATATGATGGTGGAGGGCGGCAACCGACCTGGCAGCATCGCCGCTCTCGATCGCCTCGATGATCGAATGGTGGCGCTGGGCGGTGGCAACGAGATCGCGTGGCGTCGTGCTGCGCGAGATCTTGAAGCGGTGATTATGTACTAGGCAACGATGGAGAATGGGATCCAGCGCCGGCAGGGCTGCATCCTGGAAAATCCGGCGATGAAAGTCGCGGTCGAAAGAAGCGAGCTCGAGCTCGTCGCCCTGGCGGGCGGCATCCATCATTTCCTCGAAAAGCTGACCCAGGTCGCTTAACAAAGTCCGGCTCGGCGCTTTGATCACGCGCATGATGCCGTTGCACTCGATTTGCTGGCGAACGCGGAACATCTCGATCGCTTCGTCGGCGGTGCAAGCGGAGACCTGGGTGCCGCGATGACCCTGGCGCAGAACCAGGCCTTCTTCCTGCAACTGCAGCAAGGCCTCGCGAACCGTGCCCTGGCTGCAGCCGAAATGTGCCGCAAGGTCGAGCTCAGTCAGTGCCGTTCCGGCGGGCAGCGTTCCGAGCAGAATATCCCGCTTCAGCGCATTGAAGGCGCCGGTGGATTTGGCCGGCTTTGCGGCGGCGTGCCTGCCTGCTTGTCTGGCGGAAAAATAAGTCATCAATCTCGCTCTGCAGAATTCCGTTTGCATGTGCTATCATTATTGATATTGATATCGATAATTAAGGTCAAGTGCCTAAATGACATCAGGGAGGATACGGCGTGACGGCAATTAGTTTGAAGCAGATCAGGAAATCTTACGGCTCGCTGCAGGTCATTCACGACGTCGATATCGATATTGCAAGCGGGGAGTTCCTGGTTCTCGTCGGTCCCTCGGGCTGTGGGAAATCGACCCTTCTGCGCATGATCGCGGGGCTTGAAGATATCAGCGGCGGCACGCTAGATATCGGCGGGCGGGTCATGAACGATCTGCCGCCAGCCGAACGCGACATCGCCATGGTGTTCCAGGATTACGCGCTCTATCCGCATATGAGCGTGCATGAAAACATGGCTTTTGGCCTGAAGATGCGCGGCGCCGATACCGCGGCCATCGAAAAACGCGTCTCCCATGCCGCTGACGTCCTGAAGATCGAACCTTTCCTCGACCGTCGGCCCGCGCAGCTCTCTGGCGGACAGCGTCAGCGCGTCGCCATGGGGCGCGCTATTGTGCGCGAACCAGCTGCCTTTCTATTCGATGAGCCGCTCTCCAATCTCGATGCATCCTTGCGCGTCGAGATGCGGCTGGAGATCGCCAAGCTGCACAAGCGCATGAAGGCGACCACCGTTTACGTCACCCACGACCAGGTCGAGGCCATGACGCTCGCCGACCGTATCGTCGTTATGAACGGCGGCGTGGTCGAACAGATCGGCCCGCCGCTTGATCTCTACCACCGCCCGGCCAGCCTCTTCGTTGCCCGCTTCATCGGCAGCCCGACCATGAACACTATTCGGGCAGAAGTGTTGTTGCGCTCGGGCGCGATTGCGGTTCTCGGCAAGACCATCACTCTCAATCGTTCAGGGCACGCGGCACTACCAGAGGGCGAGATCGTCCTCGGTATCCGGCCTGAAGATTTTACACGTTGTACTGCCGAGGAGGCCTGGTTCAGCGGCGAGCTCGTGGTGGCCGAGCGCCTCGGCAGTCAAACATACGGCTATATTGAAGTCGGGCATAGCCGTATGCTGAGCGTGGAGTTTCCGCGAGACACGACTATCGCCGTCGGCGAGACCATTCATGTCAAAGGCGACATGGCCCATGTCCATCTCTTCTCGCGGGGAACCGGCAGGCGGTTGGATTGAAACACCGACCGGGCGGGGATCGTTTTGGCAGCAATATATGGCTTTGTCGGGCGAGGATGGAGTTGACCTGCCCAAAAACCGCTGGAGCGAACTAAAAATTGGGGGCAAGGTCAGTAAAAGTCTGCGTGGCAGCCAAGATCACCAAGGGTGAGATTGTACATGTCGATGCTTCTCTCATCCGTGCGGATGTTACCTGGTAGAGCCTCGCAGTTCGCATGTGGATGCTGTCTATCCGGGAAACAAGATAAACTGGACTAAACGGCGGTTGCATCAAATTTGATCCTTTCTGTTAGAAACCTGTGAACATTCCGCGGATATTGCTTCCTGAGGTTGAAGTTTTCGGCAGGTGAGGTGTGTTTTGAGAGCTCTCGCGACCGTGCGATTTCGCGCGTCTGAAGAGGGTGCAACTGCCGTTGAGTTCGCGATCATTGCTCCGGTCCTGATCTTCATCACGTTCGCCATCATAGAGACGGGAATCGCGTTTGCCGCCGACATTCTTTTGAAGAACGCGACCTATGACGCTGCAAGGACGGGCAGGACGGGCTTCGTGTCGGAAAAGTCCACTCAGGACGCGACCGTGAAGCAGAAAATCAGGTCGGAAGCTGGCGTGATCATGGATGCCGACAAACTTGTCATCAAGAGCCTTTCCTACAAGGGCTTCGACGTGCTGAAAAAGCCGGAACCCTTTATCGACAAGAATGGCAATGGTGTCCGSGACAACGGCGAGAACTTTACGGACGTCAACGGCAACGGCGTCTACGACAAGGACCAGGGTGCCAGCGGCTATGGAGGCACGGCCCAGGTCGTYATCTACACGGTGACCTATCCCTGGACCTTCCACACACCTCTTCTCAACCGGCTCATCGGCAACAACGGCACCGTTGAACTGACGGCAACAGCGGTGGTTCAGAATGAGCCCTATTGATATCGTCTGCCGTGCGGCCAGAGGGTCGGTTCTCCTCATCCGTCGCCTTGTGSGCGATGACAAGGGCGTTGCCGGAATCGAGATGGCCATCATAATGCCTGTGTTGCTGCTGCTCCTTTGCGGCGGCGGCGAAATTGCCCTTTACGCGCGATCTCATTTCCAGGCCTCGCAGATGGCCTCCACSGTGGCCGACGCGGTTTCCCGCTACGAAACACTGACCGCCTCCGACGTCACRTCGATATTCACCGTYACGTCCGAGATCATGGGAACCGACGACTTCAGCAAGAACGGTTATGTGATCCTGTCCTCGGTATCGCGAACGGGTGGCGCCACTCCTATCGTGGCGTGGCAGTGCAAGGGCGGCGCGCTTCCAAGCACGAGCAAGATCGGCATCGTGAACAAGGCGGCGACGCTGCCYGGYARCCTCACGCTGGACGCTACCGACAACGCCATCGTCGCCGAGGTTTTTTACCGGCAYTCGCCGATGTTTGCGAACTTCATCTCCATCGAACCGCAACTCTATAAGACCGCGGTTTTCCGCCCCCGTCTCGGCAGCCTCACAAGCGCGCCCGGATGCTAGCCGCAAAAGAGATTGATCCCATGGGATTGCGATCCACGWTTACGCGTTTTCGCCGGGACCGAGATGGTGCSGTATTGCCATTCGTCGGCATCGCCAGTCTCGTGCTGATCGGTGCGACGGGCTTCGGCATTGATGCCGCCCGGCTGATGCTCTTGCATTCGACCCTCCAGCGTTCGATCGACGCGGGAGCGCTGTCAACCGTCGCCAAGCTCGACAACGCGACGATCGATGTCCAACTGCGCAAGTTCACCATGGCCAATTTCGGGGACGGACAGACCGGCGCGACGCTCGACAGTCTCACCTGGACGATCTCGAGCGACAACAAGACGCTGACTGTGAAGGCGAGCGCCAGCGCACCGGCATCGCTCATGAAGGTCCTCGGTATCCAGACGATCAGCACCAGCGCGGAGAGCGTCATCGAGCGTTCGACCAGTGGACTTGAACTGGCGCTGGTGCTGGACAATACAGGCTCGATGGCCGGCTCAGGTATCACCAGCCTCAAGAGTGCGGCCAACACACTCGTCGACATTCTCTACGGCGACAAGCCCGTTGCCGAAAACCTCTATGTGGGGATCGTGCCTTTCTCGCAGACGGTCAATGTCGGAAAGGCGCACACGGATTGGCTGAAGGCGGGRTCGCTCGCGGCGCTCGACTGGGGAACGACCTCATGGGGTGGRTGTGTCGAGGCACAGAGCGCGACCGCGGACGATGTCTCCGACGCACTGCCGTCYGCCAAACCGCTTATGCCCTACTACTGGGAAGACAGCGATGGCAACGACTGGATGAGCGTCAACAGCAAGGGCACGAAGACCTATGACGCCACGCTCAATGAAACGAACGGTCCGAACAAGAACTGCCCGGCCGAAGTCACCCGGCTGACACCCGAAAAGGCGAAGGTCGTTTCCGCGATCAGTGCCATGAAGGCGGTCGGCAACACGCACGTCAACTTYGGATCCGTCTGGGGATGGCGGATGCTGTCACCCAARTGGCGCGGTCTTTGGGGTGGCGACATGACGACGTACAAGCTTCCSCTGGATTATTACACTCCGCACATGAGCAAGGCGGCGGTGATCATGACCGACGGTGCGAACACGATGTCAGAGGAGGTCTACAGCGCCTATGGCTGGCTTGCCGACAAAAATCTCGGGACGAGCAATTCCAACGCAGCAGTGACCGAGCTCAACAATCGGCTGAGCAAGGTTTGCACGGCCATGAAGAATGCAGGCGTTATCGTCTACACGATCGCGTTCAACAATCCCGGCACCGGTACGCAGAATCTCCTGCGTGGTTGCGCGAGCCAGAACGCCTTTTACTTYAACTCGCCCACCACCGCAGCATTGCAGTTCGCCTTCAAGCAGATTGGCAACTCACTATCGAATCTGAGGGTCAGCAGGTAAGATGCAGGCCTGCGCGGGCCCGATTTTTCGTGCCTGCAACTCGGCTGCATGTGTCATCCCGCTCTGGGACTCCAGAAGGATATCTTTACGGAATCAGGAGTGCTCTCGACGGACATGGCCGCTTCGCGCCGGTTCCGTTGAAGAACTCGGCATTACCGGTGCTTGAGATGCGTAATTCAATCCTGCGAGTGATTTGCAATGGATTAACCGTATCAACTCTATCAATCGGCGCTCTGTCAGGAAGCTTCCTCCGCTACGAGCGTGCAGATTGCGCATGCGACCGCGAGTGACTTCTCGAACGCCGGCAGCGGCAAAAATTCGTACCGCGAATGAAAATTATGGGCGCCGGTAAAGAAGTTCGGGGTCGGAATGCCGCGCGCCGACAGAACCGCGCCGTCGGTGCCGCCGCGCAGGCGATTCAGAGGAGCGCGGATGACTTGATTGGTGTAGCGGCACCAATGCTGCCGAACGGGATTCTTTCGAAACGGCAGAACACGGATATCGGGAGCCAGTTCTTCTATAACTGGTACGGCGACGAGGCGACAAAGATGTTCGTTTTCCTGGCGCAATTCTCGCTGTCGTTCGTCTTCATAGGAGTCGCCTGTCGCCCTGAGGAGATGGAAGGCGGTGAAGACTATAGGCCGCACTCAGATGATATCATTGGCCGTGCGGAGAGCATGAACGCCAATCAAGTCCCGCTTCCTCGTTAAACTGTTTCAAACGGTGCCCGCCGTGAACAACGCTCTTGACGAGGAGCGCTCTGCAACAGGAAGTATAGGAGATACAATCTACGCTTGGGGGATTCGTGGTCTTCTCGTCTTATCACGGTTGCAGGTCATTTCTGGAAAATACTACCAGCCGATCAAAGGCCAACGGCGCGCTATCGCTCGGTATCGGCGCCATAATACTCACGCTGGCGGCCGGCGGAGCGCGCTCGGAAGGCTCACCACAAGATTGCGCTGCGGTGGCCGATGGCGACAAGCGCCTCGTGTGCTACGACGCGATATTCAAGGAAAAGCCGGCCGAGAGCCCGCCAATACAAAATAGCAAATGGCAGTTGCTGAGCTCGAAATCAGAGATGGATGACAGCGCAACGCAGACGCTCACGCTGACCTCGGACGACAGCTTCGCGGGCAAGTTTGGCGGCATGCAAAAGGCCACAATGATCCTCCGGTGCGACGAGCATGTCACGTCCTTGTATTTCATCATGGGCGACATGTTTTTGGCCGAGATCGAAGGTTACGGCGTGATCACCTATCGAGTGGATGACAAGAAGGCGGCCAAAAAATCGTTCGATGTCTCAACCGACAATCAGGCCTTGGGTCTCTGGTCGGGTGGCTCGGCCATACCCTTTGCCAAGCAGCTCTTCGGCGGCAAGAAGCTGGTCGTCCGCGTGACGCCCTACAATGAGTCTGCCATCACGACGACATTCGACATCACGGATATCGAGAATGCCGCCAAGCCAGTTCGCGAGGAATGCAAATGGTGAAGGCTGGTCTGTTGTTTTGCGGGCTTTTCTTCGGCTCGAGTTTGGCAGCAGTCGCGGCCGAGGGTGCGAGTTGCGGCGTCAATTATTGGCCGGGCACGTTGCCTGAGCACCAAGTTGACTCGATCAGTGCAAGCGCGCTGCAGTCGTTCCTGGATAGTGCGCCGGTAGTGGACGGCATTAAGTTCCAGGTTACCCTGAAGGGAGGCGAACTTTGGCTGGATATCGTAAGCTATCCAGGTGATCTGACAGCGCTCGCTTCGATAAGGACGCTTTTTGTGATTGGGCGCGTCGTGAAGCCAGAATACAGCAAGCTTGTTCTCGCCGACAAAAGCGAAGGTGAGTTCGAGATTTCCTATCGTGACCTTCACACGATCGGCTGTCAATTCGTGTGGGGAGTCCAGGGGCGCGGACAAAACCCGATCGCGCTGAATCGAGATCTCACTGATGCCCTTCGCTACTATCCCACCGGCGTGCGCGTAGCGCCGCCGTTCAACGGATCTTTGCTAGGCGATACGAACATCATGCTGACCACCCTCAATAACCTCGTGTATCCCCGCTGGCTGCTAAAGACGGTGGAAATCAAATAAAGAAACCTGGCCCCTGAGGCCATCTTGAACGTCAGATGCAAGTACACTCGGAGAAAAGGGTTGCCGCAAAATTTTGAGAAACCACCGCTTAGGGAAATGTTGAACGAAAGCGACGTAGAGCAAAAGTTTGCCTATCCGCTTTTAATTGCAGACAATCCGACAGGTTTCGGGATCCGTCCCGGCTACATCATCACCAAAACAAGCGTTCGTCGATTTGAAATCGACAAAGGAAGTCAGAAGAAGCTGTATTATCCTGACTATATTGTAGCGATCGCAGGCCTGCCTATAGCGGTAATAGAGGCCAAGGGTCCGGGCGTGAAGCTCGACGAGGCATATCGCGAGGCGAGGCTGTACGCAGCCGAATTGAACGCGCTCTTTGCTGATATGAATCCCGTTTCAATTGTGTGCGCAACAAATGGCGATGACTTTTGGGTAGGCCCAGCCGATGTCGCCAAACCCACTGTCGAACTTCAATATGAGGATGTGGGACCCTATTCTCGGCTAATGGCCAATGCTCAAGATCTATTGGGCTTTGAGGCGCTGGCCGAACGCGCTTCGCAACTCAGCAAAAAGGCGAGTGTTAATCGATACTACAAGCCTAGGCGGATGATTGGTGGTCTAACGGTGCAGCAAGAAGAAGTTGGCCAAAATTCCTTTGGAGCAACGCTTGCTGCAGAACTCGGTCACATCTTTAATCCTGTGACGCGCAATGACCGCCTGCGCATTGCACGCGAGGGATATGTATCTTCCCCTAGCAGAGACCGTTACGTGGCTCCGATCGACAAAGTTATTCGAGCCGCTATGCCGAGTTGGCAGGCGAACTCGGTACTAATCAAGGACACTTCAGCTCCCAAGGAATTAATCGCACCGTTTAACAGCCATCGAGAACTAGAGCATAGAGTCATGCTCTTGATCGGCGAGAAAGGTGCAGGAAAAACGACATTCCTTTATCATCTTCAAGCCGTAGCGCTACCAAACGAGATTCGAGAAAAGACGACTTGGGTGCATATCAATGTGAATGACGCTCCAGTAACTAAAGGAGAGATTTACGATTGGGTTCGCAAGGAAGTGATACGTGGAATTCGGATAGCTTATCCATCCATAGACTTCGACGATTTTGATACCATACAAAAGATTTTCTCTGTCGAGGTGAACAAATTCTATAAGGGTATTGGGTCTTTACTCACACATGGCTCGAACGAGCAAAACCATGAACTTTACAAGGTATTGCTCAAGAGCCAGGACGATCTTCACACAGCTGCGACCTGCTATGCGCGGCACTTTGGCGGGGACCGAGGACAGACGATTGTCGTCGTCTTCGATAACGCCGATAAAGGGCCTCGCGAAGAGCAGCTCCTGATGTTTGAGGTAGCTCAGTGGTTGCAGCAAGAATTCCGCGTCCTTGTAGTCTTGCCCATCCGGGAAGAGACATATGACAATTATCGCGACGTGCCGCCGCTCGACACTGCCCTGAAGGATCTGGTTTTCCGAATTGAGCCGCCGGTCTTTCAGCAGGCGTTGATTAAGCGTGTGCAGATCGCGCTCGATGAAATTGCTAACAAGTCGGACAAGAATCGCATCTACGAGCTATCGAACGGCTTTAGGATCAAATATTCTGAATCCGAACGCTCATATTATATGGCGTCTCTGGTTGCTTCGATATTTGAATATGACAGTTATGCGAGGCGATTGATCTTGGGTCTTGCCGGCAACAATCTTCGGCGCGTTTTCGAAATCTTTGTCGAGTTTTGTACCAGCGGCCACATCAGCGAATCCGAGATCTTGCGAATGCGGCAGTCCAAAGGCGAGTACGTTTTACCGCTTGATGTCGTCATGACGGTCCTACTGCGTGCTAATCGCCGGTATTATGACAGCGACGCATCGGTTATAAAAAATATCTGCGATCTCGAGGAGAAGGACGAACGCCCCACATATTTTTCACGCGTTCTGATACTTGCTTACCTCCACTCAAAATTCACAGAACCGGGGCCGAATGGCGTGAAGGGCTATCAAAGCCTTGAGCAGTTACTCGATGCTCTTTCGCCTTACGGACTTCGATTTTCCGTCATCAAACGAGAGATTTTCTATTTGACTAAGGCAAACTGCATTATTGCGGAAAGCCTCAGAGAAGATGATCTGGACGAAGGCGATCTTTTCAAGATCGGGCCAGTTGGATTTGTGCACTTGGAATTGTTGGGGGTTGCTGAGTATTGGGCAGCGATCGCTGAGGATACTATTTTCGTCGACAAGGGCATCGCAAAGCGCATTGCCGATCGCATCATATTGCGAGATACGCAATATAGTCACGGTGTAAGCCTGCAGAACGGGCTCGCTGTATTAAACTATATCGCGGAGTTTCGAGAGCGCGCCGCGGGCGAGAGCGAGTCGATTTTGTCAGCGAGTAAGTTCCGACAACTTGTCGACTTTGACCATGGCATTGAGGCTATCGAGCAAAAAGGAAAGCAAATTCAGTCTGGGTTGTGGTTCCAGGCCCAAGAGCGATATTTGCCGGGCACTGTTGTGGATGGCTCAGTTGTAAATGCGGTCGATGCAATCGGCCTTTTTGTGGAAATCGCTCCTGGACTTACGGGGCTACTGCACAAGAGTCGGTTGGTAGGTGGCCGCGTTGATCCAGTGCTTCACAAGATCGGAAGCGTGATAACCGTGGCAGTTGTAAAGATAGATCCAGAAAACCGCAGGATCAGCCTTAGTTTGGATCCAGGCTCCCAAAGGCGATCAAAAGCGATTAATAAATCTTGACATCAGCGCTGAATAGGTGTTTGACGCTCTCGCACAGAATTATCCGTTTCGGTGGCGGGTTTGACAAAAAGGGCTGACCTCGCGGAAGGCCCTTTTTCGTTTGTCATTCTCATTCGAAAACTTGGTATTTCCCGCTCTCGTCACTTGAGTAGTCTTTGCCCTAAGCGAACATGCCCAATTATACCAGTATAGTGGACCTCACAGAACTCTCTCGGTGAGCGATTATTGAGCGTGCTCAGTTCGTTCAACATAAAGGTGAATGAAATTCTATCAACGTAGGATGTCATTCGATCTTGCAGTGGCATAATAGGCGCTCCGCAGCGATCGAGCCCCTATGTCAGCCGTCTACGATTCCGAAAGCGCCGAACCCCTCGGATTGAACGTCAAAGCAATGGCGACAGACGCCTACGAGGGCACATCCCGCTTCTCGAAAGAACTCGCCTCCTACACACCGATGGTCCGATCGGCCGATGCTGACTTGCTGCCGGCGAAGAACCTAGCCGACGCTCGCACCCGCGATACCGCTCGCAACGACGCATACATCCTGGGCGGCGCCACGCTCCGCAAGGACAATATCGTCGGCAGCTACTACATGCTCAATAGCAAGCCGTCGTCGACCATCCTTTTCGGCAAGGAAGACGATCAGTGGGAGAGCGACTGGCAGGAAGAGGTCGAGGATAAGTTCGGCCTCTGGGCCGAGTCGCTCGACAACTGGCCGGACGCCGCGCGCACCAACACCCTGACCGGCCTGGTCCGGATGACCGTCGACACGCACACCGTCTACGGTGAAGCGCTCGCGTCCGTCGAGTGGCTGCGTGATCAACCTCGTATGTTCTCGACCGCGATCCAGATGATCGACACCGACCGTCTGTCGACGCCTCCCGAGTTTGCTGGCGATCCAATGGTGCGCGGTGGCATTCGCCGCAATCAGTACGGCGCACCCCAGACCTACTATGTCCGCATGGCTCATCCGAGCGATTGGATGACGCCGGACTCCTACAAGTGGAAGCCGATCGACATCCGCAAGCCGTGGGGCCGGCGGCAGATGATCCACATTTTCGAGCAGCTTCGTCCGGACCAGAGCCGCGGCATATCCCTGATGGTGGCCGCGCTATCGGAAATGAAGATGAAGAAGAATTTTCGTCAGATGGTTCTTCAGCAGGCGGTCATGTACGCCAGCTATGCCGCGACGATCGAATCCGAGCTTCCCACTGAGGCGATCTTCGCGCAGCTCGGTGGCGAGAGCATGACGCCCGAGTCCATCCAGGCTGCGCTCGCTGCTTACATGAGCGGGCATTACACCACACTCGATCAGTTTATGGCCGGTGCCAAGAACCTGCACGTCAACGGTCTGAAGATCCCGCACCTTCCGCCCGGCACCAAATTCAAGATGCAGGCGCCGGCATCATCGGGTGGTCCGCTCGGCTCAGACTTCGAGCAATCCCTGCTTCGTCACATCGCAGCTGCGCTCGGAGTCTCCTACGAGCAGCTTTCGCGCGACTACAGCAAGACGAACTATTCCTCGGCGCGCGCGGCGATGACCGAGACCTACAAGGCCATGCTTTCGATCACGCGTATGGTCGCCGACCGGTTTGCATCGAGCATCTATTCGCTGTGGCTCGAGGAAGCTTTGAACAAGGGTGAGATCACCTCGGTTCGCCGCAACATGCCAAGCTTCTACAGCAGTTCAAGGATGCCTATACCGCCTGCGATTGGGTTGGTGCGAGCCGCGGCCAGGTCGACGAACTGAAGGAGACCCAAGCCGCGATTCTGCGGATCAACAATGGTTTGTCCGACCTCGAGACCGAGAACGCTCGCCTCGGCTCCGACTGGCGCAAGCGCATGCGACAGATGAAGCGCGAGATGGAGTGGAGGGATTTTTACAAGATCCTTCAGAACCCGACCGACTCCACGAACCAGCAGAAGAAGGCCGCCTGACGATGGAAATGAACGCTCTCCTTTCCACGTTTCAGGACGCGCCCGCCATGATTCACCCCGGAATGCAGGTCCGGTTCGAGGCATTTTTAGGCTCTGCACAAGTCACGCTATCGCGCCTTGAGGCTTCGGGCGAGAACGTTGCGATGCAGGATGACTTCTGGCCGGCGCCTGACAGCTGGCTTGCCGTATACCGCCCATATGTCGTGAGAAACGGGATCCTGATGATCCCGGTCAAGGGCGTGCTTCTGTTCGGTGTGGGTTACGCGATCGGCAGCTATGCGACGGGCTATGTCTACATCACCAAAGCCCTCGAGCGAGGTCTAGCCGACCCGAATGTCAAAGGCATAGCATTCATCATCGACTCCCCTGGCGGTCACGTTGCCGGCAACTTCGATCTGGCGGACAAGATTTTTGCCGCCCGTGGGCAGAAACCGATCCATGCGTTCGCCGCGGAAGATGCTTATTCGGCCGCCTACTCGATTGCTTCGGCATGCAAGACGGTGACCGTTGCCAGGACCGGCGGCGTGGGATCGATCGGTGTCGTGACGGTTCATGTTGACATGAGTGCTGCCATCGGTGACGCGGGCCTGAAAATTACCTTCATTCACTACGGGAAGCACAAGGTCGACGGGAACGCCTACGAGGCGCTGCCGGCTTATGTAAAGGAACGGATTCAAGCTCGCATCGATGAGCTAGGGGAGCTTTTCGTGTCCACGGTGGCACGCAATAGGTGAATGGATGCTCAGGCTGTTCGGGATACCGAGGCACTGACTTATTCAGCCGACGAGTCGATCTCGCTTGGCCTGGCCGACAAGATGGGCTCCCTCGACGACGCTGCCGCGAACTTTGCGGCATACCTTTCCACTCCAGAGGAAGACACCATGATTGGAAACAGGCAGACCGGATCGGCTATCGCGCCCGCGGTGCGGCCCCCGACGCTTTCGAAAGCCGAGTTGGCATTGCGTGCCGCAGGGTATCCACCGCGGAACTCAACTGAGGGAATGAGAAATGCTTCTAATGCCCCCTATCAGCGCCGGATCCGCTTTCGAAAGCCGAACGAGCTCTTCGACATGCAGGTTTTCCACCACGGTCGCCGGATAGAGCGGTGGGCAAACAGAACGCCTACCCTTCGTGAATTCCGAGCGCGGAAGGAACCTCGGGCCCGTCATCAAATGTCCGCACAATGTCGAAGGTCGAGCAGGCGATCGACCCAGGCTTCAAGGCCAACCGGGAATCGCGTAGCACAAGAACGGAATGAGGCGCATGACACGGCCTCAGTTACTGTCCGCCCCACCAAGTTCACTTTGCCGGTCCGCCCCTCGGGGCCTTTGATCTACGCTGATAGGTGATGAAGCCGCCAAGTAAGGTCGCCAAGAAGAAAAATGCAGCTCCCCATAATGCCACGAGGAGCAACCTGGCGACGGCCAGCGAGTCAATCGTCCACAAACGTTCGGATTCCCAATTTGCTGTACTGATGTCATCCGGGCGGAGAAGGGGACACTTGGATCCAAATACCAATCTAGCCTCATCAGTGCAGACTAACCCCCGAACAAATCGCTCCTTCGTGGTGTCTATCTCGAACACTAGCGAAGAAAAAACTGGCATGTAAATTAGTATCGAGAGAATGAATCCGAAAGTCGAAACAAGAATGAACCGGTTAGCTGATCGGCGCGTGGATTTCGACAGAAATTGGAAAGTCACCCACCAACGCAACCAGTTCTATAATGGCCGTCGCGGGCACAATCCCGACGGGCCACGGAGGGTCGAACTTTATACTTGAAATGATGAACGGTGCTGCAACGGACGCTCCTAACGTCCAAGCAATCTTCAATGCACGATCATATCACGAGCATGTCCGATCTTTTGGGGGCAACTCCAGCGGGAAAATAGTGGCCGAGTATGCACTTCGAAGAGCTAAGAAAACGTACATCGCAGCATGATCATCCATTCAATACCTCCGGCTCTTCATAATCAACAACCTCGATTATATCGTTTGACGCCAAAATAGCAAAATGTCTAAGACGAATTTTGGAAAAATCAGCTATGTAATTCTGTTCTTTTATCCAATTTATATAATTTGAGTTTTCAATATAAACGAGCTTTTTCCCCAGTACTCCAGAATTCTGCAACTCATCTATCAGCTTTATTCTATCCGATTCCTCTGTTTTTCTGTAACTCAGCACGTTGTCGCGCCACAGCAGCGTCGTGCTTCTACCATTTCGCCCTCTAAGGGATATGCGAAATCCAGACTGCCCATCGAGCACTTCCTCACACGTATATTGGGCGTCCTGATCGAACGCCGATATATCGCATACCTGATACAATTCGGTTGTTTGATCAATCATAGCGGACCTTTATCTTCTTCTTCCCTTGCTGGATCTCAAGCGTTGGCCTTCCGTCAGAACTGGTGGGACGAACGATAATTGTATCACCGTTCGGGAGTTGCCCCACCTTGACACCATTGGGATAAATTTTGACGTTCGACGGTTTTTTGTCATTAAAGTCCTTCTCCGCTTCGGGTATACCGCCTGGCTTTTCCCAAAGAACACTTCTTCCTTTTGTTTGGTTGCCAGGCTTAGCGTCAGGTACCGGTGGTGACGAATCACCTGACCCACTTCCCTGGTTGTAGACGATAAGGACGCCTTTACCTGCGTTATTGATCTGTCCAATGAAACTGCCAATTACATCAGGAGCAAGTGGTAAACCATCGGCTCCATAAGCAGACTCGACGGCCAATTTGCCATATGTTCCCGTCAAACCCAGTTGGATGATTGCTGATGTTTGGTCAGGATATTGGATGCTCAGGATCAGATAGCCGTTATCGATATTTCCGCTCAGTTCGCCTTTGAGTCCGCCGCCGAGTGAGATCGTCTTGCTGGTGAATTGCTCTCCGGAATTTGTGCCATAGAAATAGGCAACCAATCCCACCGCGATCGCTGCAGCTGCTGTTGACCAAGCACCCGCGAGAACCCTTGCGGTGTCCGAGGTGAGCGGGATAACCTCCGAATAGCCATACATGCTTTCAGACGTCTTGATCTGGCAAACGACGCCGCTGGCCTGTTTTGCGCATTCGGCCTGCTGCTTCTGAACTTCCGGATCACTGGCATACTGCTGAAGCTTATTGAGTGACTGCACGTCCTCCGCCGAGATTTTTCCGTCTTTCGCCATTTTGGCGAAGGCTTCGGAAAGCGCGTCTGCGATGCTTTTGCCTGCATTGATCGCCGCCGTGACGCTCTGCACCGAGACATAGATATCCAGATCAATATGCTTGTCTCGCGTGATCTCATAGGCCTTGCTAGGATCGCGGTTGAGATCGTCGAGCGGTGCGGTGGCGGCGGATTGCTCCAAGGCCGCCTGCTTCTCCTCGTTACGAATGGTGATCGTGCCAGGACCGACGGTGGCGCGGACGGTCTGGCGCGTGTCGTCGAGCTGGTAAGTGCCTTCGAGGGTACTGTTGGCCGGCGGCGCACCGGGCAGTTCGTTGCCGGGAATCTCGATGCCAATTTGGGCGCTGAAGCCCTCATAACCCTTCTGCCCGAGGAAATCGCTGTAGGTCAGTGTATCGGTTGAAAGCACCAGGTCGCCGCTCTTGGAGATGATCTTGCCGGCCTGAAGATCGGTATTGCCCTTGACCTCGATATCCATCTTTCCGGTGGACAGCAGACCGGACTGCTCGTTAATCCAGTTCGTGGCACCCGAGCCGAGACCGCCTCCGAACTGCAAGCCTGAAAGCTGAGTGGTCAACGGCAGAAAATTGCCTCCGACCGCACCGCTCAACGAGAAGCCTGCTGAGGCCGAGCTGTTGGCGCTGCTGCCAGTATCCGGGGCGGAGATGATGTTAAGATCGCCACCAATATCTGCGGTGATCGTGTCGCCGGAAACGACGGCGCCCTTGAGCGTCGTATCATTGCCGGAGCTGATCGTGATGTCGCCGCTGCCGGTGACATGGCTGTTGACTTGTGTGATCAAGGTGGCATCGGATTTCGACATTCCCGCACCGGCGCCACCGGTGACACCTACGCCTACGCCTTGCAGGCCGATACCCGCGCTGACGCCGAAACTGGCGTTCGCCGATTTGCTGTCACTCCCGGTCTCATTGGTCTCCTGGGCGCTTTCCAGCGTGATATTCTGGCCAGCTTTCAACGTGATATCGCCGAACTTGTCGTCGCCAACCAAAGCGGCAACGCCATAATCAGATCCTGCTGCTATCTGTGCGCCGTGCCCGGTTAGATCGCCAGAAATTGCTTCGATAGTGACTGATCGTCCGGCTCCCACGCTGGTGACGACGGGCGTAGAGGTGGACGCGGAGGCGCTGCTTTTTTCGTAGCTGAAGCCTGCTGTTAGCGAGGCAGAGGCGATGCTGCCGCCGTCCTTGGCGATGCCTGCGAACTGCTGGAGCGCATCATAGGCTTTCAGCGAGGCGAAGGCAGCGTTGGCTGCCGTGTAGCCGTCCGAAATACCGGCGATCTTCTGTGCAGCGCCGGCAATACTCTGGCCCGCACTGACCAGCCCGGTCGAAACCGACAGCGTCACACCGGCAAAGAACTGTTCGTGCACGCTCTCGTAGTTCGACTTGTCTTCCGCGCTCAGCAGATTGACGTCGCGCTCCGCAGTGATCGCCACATCGCGGTCGGCCCAGACGTCGGCGGCCTGTAGGTTGGCGTCGCGACCGGCCTTGATGGTCAGGTCGTTGCCGGCGGAAAGGGTCGCCATCGCGTTGGTCTGCGAGCCTTGTTTCGTGGTGTCCGAAACGGAGGACATGCCGATGCCAACCGAGAAGCCGCCGCTGCTCGAACCGAAGGAAAGGCCGAAGCCGGAGCGTTTTTCCTTTTCCTCGGACGAGGCGCTTTCGGCGCCTGGCGTTATGTTGACGTCGCGGGCGGCGTCGAGGGTGATGTTCTGGTCCGCAGAGAGCTGCGAGCCAAGGATGTTGACGTCGGTGTCGCGCGACTTGAGTGCGACATCCGTTCCTGCAGACAGCACCGAAGCCACGTTGAGTTCCGAGGCCTGCTTGCCGCTGTTCTGCTCCTTGCCCCAGATCGAGATGAAGCCGCCACCGCCGCCGACGCCAAAGCCGGACTTCTTGCGCTGCTCCTCGAGTTCGTGCGTCTCCTGCGCCCCAATGATAGAGACGCTGTCGCCGGTGACGGAAATCGAGCCGTCGGCATAGGCTTGTGAACCGGCGATGACCGCCGCACCGCCGGCACTCAGGCTGATATTGCCGGATGCACCGAGCTCGGAGGCGATGGCGGTCTCATCGTAACTCTTATGGTTGGACGAGCTCTTGGATAGAAAGCCACTCCACGAGGCTTTGTCGTCCTTAGTGCTGGTATCCATTCCGGAGGCGATGATTAGGTCCCCCTTGGCACTGATGTTGAGATCCGCCGGGTTGGCGCCGTCTTCCTTGCCGGCTTCGATCTTTGAGGCCGAGATGACCGTGTTGTTGCCCGACGTGACGTCGACGCCATCAGCGCCGCTGATCGAGGAGCCGACGGCCGTCGTCGTTTCCAGATGGCTGGTTGTCCTCTCGCTCTTGCCGAGGAAACCGCCCTTGAGGCTCAGTCTGGTGTCGAGGGTCGCGGTGTCAGTAGCTTCGGCGATCGTCACGTCGCCGTCGGCCTTGAGAGCCACCTTGCCGTCGGCGGTAAGCTTGCTGCCGACGATGTTGAGGTCGTGATCGCCGCTGCCGGTGCCTGCCGTCACCGAGAGATCGCCGCCGGCCGATACTTCCGAGCCGACATGGGTGATCGACGAGGCGGATTTCTTGCCGAAGGTCGATGCGGAATGCTCCTGCGCGGCGGTGATGTTGATATCGTCACCGGCGGCAAGCGCGACATTGCCGTCGGCTTTAACGGAGGATCCGGAGAGCAGGACGTCGTCACCGGCCTTGATCGTCGCATTCGCACCAGCGGAAAGCTGCGACTGCTGCTGGTCGGTGGAGAGGGTCCTGGTGTAGCCGGATTGGTTGTCGCGGGCGACATCGATCGACACGACGGCCACCGAGCCGTGGTCGGCGCCCACATCGAGCGCTGTGCCGGCATTTGCCGAACTGCCGATGATGTTGACGTTGTCGGTCGCCTTGATCGTCAATGCCTTGCCGGTGGCGACTTGGCTACCAGTCGCATTCTGCTGGCCTGCATTATCGGCCTTGGCGACATCCAGCGTCACATTTTTGCCGGTGAGCGAGGCATCGCCCGTGGCATTAACCTTGACGCCCTTGAGGGCGAGATCGGCCGTGCCGCCGGCAAGCTGCAAGTTGCCGCCTGTCGTCACACCGGCATTGGTGTTGACAAGGTTCTGGCCGCCGATCGTCATCGTCTGGGCTGCGAGCGCGATGCCATTGGTGGCATTGAGCGCTGTGTCGCCGCGCGACAAGAACGTACCGCTGCCTTGGATGGAGCTGCCGGAGACGGTAAGGCCGCCATTGGATGCAATCAGGCCGGAATTGTCGAGATTGCCGACATCCATATCGACCGAACCGCCCGCCATGGCGGCGCCGGCACCGGTCAGCTTCTCCCGGTCGGCAGCGGCAACATACACGACGGGCGCCAGCACCTGTACGCCGTCTACAGTCTGCCACTGGTAGAGGATGATTGACTTGGTGAGAGCCGCCGCCTGTTCCGGCGTCAGGCCCTGGCCGACCTCCAGATCGTGCGCCTGCGCATAATCGGCGCCATTGTCGAGCAGCGTCTTCATCTGCTCGATGGCGTCACTACCGGCAAGGAAGGTGCTTCTGCCGAGCCCTTCGCCGACGAGTTGCCGCAGCTGCGTGTCGATCAGCTGGTTCTCGAAATAGGCATCACCGAGGAACGGAACCGTCGTCTCCGGCTGATAGCCGATGCGGTCCATGAAATAGCCGGAGCCATAGAAGGTACCGACATCGAGGAAATCGCCGCGGGTTTCGAACAGGAAGGTCTGATGGGGTATGTTGCCACCGACGCCGCCGGAGTTCGGGTTGGCGGGAGGTAGGAGGGCGGCACCGCCGAGGCCCGAATTGACATTGAACAGCGCGCCGCCGGCGGTCAGGCCTGACAGCGCCGAGAGCGGGTCACCGGGATTGCCTGCCGCCGCCACGCTGGCGCCGCCGGCCATCGAGCCGGCTGCAGACGTGTTGCTGACGCTTCCGAAATTGACAGAGAGGGCGCCGCCCGCCTTGATATTGGCCGATACACCGCCGATCGCCTCGACCGAGCTAACGATCGACGTGCCGTTGGCGATATTCTTCGAGGGATTGGCGTTGCCGTTGGCGTCATAGGCCGTGCATGCGCCCTGCGCGCTGCAGGTGGTCGTCGTCGTGCGAAAGAGGGTGACGCCGGTATTGTTGAGTGTCGAACCCTGCAGGTCAGCATTGCCGCCGGCCTCGATCGAGCTGTAGGCATTGGTGAGATTGGTGGCGTCGATGGTGAGGTCGCCACTCGCTCGGATCGTCGCTTCCGGGCTGAGCGCGCCGACCAACCGGTCTTCGTAGACCGACTGGCTGAGGTGGGACGACCAATCCCAGGTATAGGTGGTGCTGGTGTCCGAGCCGCCGGAGTTTACCTCGTCGACGATGAAGTATCGCGACGGGTTGTTGGGATCGACGACAGGATTGCCGTTCGCGTCCTTTGGAACGCGGTCCATGATCCAGTCGAAGATCGGCTCGACCCTCGTCGGTCCGTTGCCCGATACCCACGTCCAAGCATGGTAGACCGTGCCATCCGCCAGCGTCGCCTTCGACCAGAGCAGCGGTTGATAGTCCTGCCACAAGCCCGGATCAACACCAGCATAGAGCTGGTACATGTTCTGATCGACCGTCTCGAGATAGCCGAAAGGCAGGCCGGCGGCGACGGGGTTGAGCGTGAAGCCGGCAACAACACCTGACGATACCAGCGTCCCTGTCGTCCATTGCGGCGTGGCGGCCCGCTGGTTGGTCAGATTGCTGGTCAGGATGGACATGTCGTTTCCAGCCTGGATCAGCCCGGAAACATTGGTGACCGCAGCATTTCTCTGTAACGCCGTCACCCCTGCAATCCTAAGATCGTTGCCTGCGATGATTGCGCCCTGATTGTTGGTGAGCACGCCGCCGACGAAGAGAGCGGCATCGTGGCCGGCGTAGGCAAGTCCAGTGGCGCTGTTGGTGAAGTTGCCGGAAATGTTGAAGGTGAGATCGTGGCCGGCGGCCAATTGTCCGGCATTGGTCAGCGACGGCAGGGTTAGGGTCAGGTCGTGGGCGGCGAGCAGCGCCGTGCTGTTTGACGTGGACAGGCCGCCGGCATTGATGTCGATATCGCCGGAACCGCCGGCATTGGTGACGGCATTGATCCTGGTGCCGCTGAGATCGGCAGCACCTGAGAGGTTAAGGGTCAGGCCTCCGAGGATGAGGCTGTTGTTGCTGAGATTTGCGCTATCGGCGTTAAGCGTCAGCGTGCCGCCGGCCGCGATGTTGCCTGCGCCGCCATTGGAGAGATCGATAGCGGTGGTGGTGAGTGTCAGGTTGCCCTTGGCGCTGGTCGGATTGCCGTAGCCAATCTGGCCGGAGGCGGAGAGATCGGCGTCGCCGAGGCTCAGCAGCTTGCTATAGGTGAGATTCCGGCTTGCATCGGCCGAAAGATCCCCGCTGCTCATCAGCGCATTGGAAACGGTGATCGAACCATTCGTGGCGAGAAGGCTCATATCGCCCGCAGGCTGCAGCACCAGTGCGGCATTGGCAGATTGGGCGGTGGCGGCTAGATCGACGCCAGAGGCGATCGTGGCGGCTGCGATCGAGCGGCCGGAAGCCGTCACGGTGCCCCCGGCCAGGACATCACCCGATATGGCGATGTCGGCGCCGGCGGAAAGCGTGAGATTGTTGTCGCTGACAAGCGAGGCTGCGGTGATCGCGCCCGATGTCGCAGTCATTGTCAGCACCCCGGCGCTCTTTACCGCACCGGCAATCTGGATGTCGCCCGAGGAGGTCGACAGGGTGAGCGCATCACCGGCAACCACGCTGCCGGCCGCAATACCCGCGGACGACGTCATCTGGACATTGGCGGCGCTGTTCACCTCGCCTGCGACACTCAACAACCCGCTGCCGGTGGACAGCAGGATGTCGTTATCGGCGGCGACGGTATCGAGGATGATGCCCTGGTTCGCCTGAACGGCGACCTTTGCCTTCGAGGCGACCTTGGCGGCTGTCACCTTCGCCTTCGAGGAAATCGAAACGCCCTGCTGACCGGAGACATTGCCGAGCGAGATCTTGCCGTCGGCCGATAGTGACAGCTCGCCCGTATTCGCTGCCATGTCGCCGCGCATACGAACACCTGCGCCCCGCTCGGTCACGACCATCTTGATGCGACCGGCCTGCATGGCGCCAAGCGCCGAACCGTCAATCGCATATTCCGGCGTGCCTGATGTCGCGGCAAGCGGCGTGGCGTTGCCGGTGGCATAATCGAATTGATTGCGGCCGGCCGTGATGCGAAGGTCCCTGCCGTAAACAGGGCCGTTGACGGTGACTGCGCGCGAGACGATGTCGAAGAGGTCGACTGCGCCAGGCCCGGCGGCGAAGTTGCCGCCGTTCGGTCCGATGGTGACATCGCCGCCGTTGACCGTGAATCCCTTCAGTGCGCCGTCCGCGCTGATATCGGGGACGCCGGTGGTCAGCGTCGCATGCGGCGTGTTGATGAAGCCGCAGCCGTCGCAGATGATGCCGTTCGGATTTGCGATGACGACATCGGCGCGCCCACCAAACACCTCGGTCGGCCCGTTCAACGCCGAGCGATTGCCGCTGGTAACTTCGTTGAGGATTACCGATGCCGGCCCCGACGTGTTGAGATTGGCATTGCCCGGCGTGACGCCACCAAGATTGGAGGTGCCGATCTCGCCCTTGAAGTTGTTGAGGATGAGGCCTGGCGTGCCGACGTTGAAGTTGTCGTATTTATTATGCGACAGGCCCCGGCTGTTCGGCGTGACGATGTCGATGAGCGGCACGCCGTTCGGCGCCGTGCCGACGCCCGGCTGGTTAGCCGCCGGCGCCGTGGTGCTTGCCGAGACCGACTGGGCATTGGCCAGCATCGGCTGAAACACGAGCAGGCCGCTCAGCAGAAGAACGAGGGATTGCTGGGCGAACGGTCGGAACCTGCGAACGGATCTTCTATCGGCACCGGCAACGTCATGTGTTGTCGCCGTCGATTTGCCTCGTTTATTGCCCATCGTCTGTTATCCGCCCGCCCGCGTACGCGGGGGATAAATCCCGCCGCAGTTGTAATTTCTTACGATGACCGAGAACCATAGTCGTTGGTCCCGGTCAACTTCCGCCTGTGCTTGAGGTAAATGCAATCCAAACAAAATGAGTGCGATTTGGCACCGTCAGTAGTTGTCCCGCTCCACTACCAATGAGCGGATGCGCTGAAATAAAAGAGGCCGCCGTCGACATGGTCGAGGCTGCTTGCAACGATGTCGGAATAGCCGAGGTCGGCGCTGATATTGCCGCCGACGGTCCTGATGCCGACCGTCCAGCTGGCGAGATCGCCGCCAGCTATGTCGAACCGCTTCTGCGCATAGACGTGGCCGTAATCGAAGCCGACATAGGGGCGCAACTCGCCGAACGCCTGCGCGGCCGGGCCGCCGTTTTCGTTGGACTTGGTTCTCCAGACGAACTCGTTGTGCGTGAAGACGCCGTTATTGCCGAAAAGCACGCTTTCGCGCGTGCCGCGGACATTGCTGTAGCTGCCCAGGGAGATCTGTTCGGCGCCGAGCAGATTGTCGGGGGAATATTGGCCGCTGATGAGCGACGTCAGCTCGAACTTCTGGCCGATGGCCTCAAATGGCTCCGTGGCGCTGACGGTGGCGTTGAATTTCGAAAAGCGCGGATCTGCGTCTCCGGCCCCGGGCTCTCCCGCCTTGACCGCATCGAAGAGGCCGAGCCCCTTGTCGTAGCTGACATCGAAGACCCAGACACCGCCGAGCATCCGCCTTGAATGGGAAATGCCGAGATCGCCGACCGTATAGCGGCGGCTGCCGACCTCGATCAGATTGCCGAGCAGGAAGTTGTTGGTCTGCTTGTAGGTCAGGCCGCTGCGGACAGTGGTGATCGAATCCTTGTCGCGCAAGATAATCCGGTCGATGCCGAGACCGGCTTGCCCGGAATTGCCGGAGGTTTCGAGCGTGCTGAAGTTTCCTTCGACGGCACTTTCATACTGGTACCAGGATCCGTTCAGCGAAACGGTGGAGTAACCGTAGGGAACGCTGACGCTGCCGGAATAGCTGTTGCCAAAACCTTTTCCGTCGTCGGACCACGGATAGTCCGGGCCGCTATGTTCGTATGAAAAATTCCACTGATCGTTGATATCGAGCAGATCGTCAAAACCGAGCGACGCCGAGCTTCTGGAAAAACCGGTCGTTTGCTGGCCCATATTGTTGTTGCCGAAGGAGACGTGCCATGGACGGGCCGGATGGTTTTCGATGTTGAGGATGGAGGTTCCGTCCTTCGGGCCGGGCAGCATGGCGGATTTGGCGTCGTTGGCCTGCAGCCGGTTCATCTGGTCGAGCCCCTGCTCGATATCGCGGATATTGGCTACGCGGCCGATCAGGCCGGGAAAGGCGGTCGCCAGCGAAGTGTTACCGGCGACTTTTTGGCCGTTGAGATAGATGTCGGAAAGCGTGCCTTCGACGACGAGAAGTCGGAGAATCCTGGTCTTGGCGATATCCTGCTGCGGCACATAGGCCCTGGAGGTGACATAACCATGATCGATATAGAGATGCGTGACGTCTCTGAGCACCGCATTAATCTCGGAGAGGCCGACGCAGCGATTGCCGTAAGGCGCCGTCACTTTGCCGATCTCCTGCGCCGAGAGCAGCTTCGCCCCATCGATCTCGACCCGGGTGATGTCGAAGCAGGCGCCATTCCCGCCGCCGGCGGGCAAAGCGCCGTTTTCCGTCTCTGCGCTGCCGCCCGGTGTCGCGCGGCGAAGGGCATCCAGCCGCTGCGTCTGCGATTGCTCCTCCTGGCGGCGGTTGAAGTCGTCGGCCGGCGTTTGCGCGTGGGCGGGGGCGATTGCCACCGCGAGGGCAGCGCCGGCAACCAGAACGTATCGAATCTCTGTGGTCATGAGTGACATTCGGTCACTTCGCGGGAACGGACTGAAGTTGGTCGAGGGCCGGCTTCAGCCCTTTCAACGAGAAACGGATATTGACGTCCTGGCCGTTCATCAGCCGCACCAGCCCTTCGGCGGAAGAGCCCTTCTTCAGCGCCGCAGCCTTCTTGGTATCGAGCACCAGCTGCGCCCAGCATCCGGTCTGGTTGCAATTGCGGTAATCGAGCTTGGTGACGGGTTTGCCGTCTGCCTTGATAGCCAGGCCGGAGGGCAGGAAGACATTGAGCGGCAGGAGAGCGGTCAGCACCAGCCGCGACTTGCCCTTGTCGGCCGGCCCGGCCGGCGGCGCCGATATCGCCAGCGTCAGGACATTGACGGGCTTGCCATCTTTGGCGACTTGCGCGACCTGGGCGACTTCGCAGACCTCGGCGTCTCCAGACCCCGTGCAGCGATAATACCAGTCGTCGAATTTCTGCGACTTTATCGCCGGCGCCGCTTGCGCCGGGGTCTGTTCCGCAGGAACGGGGGATTGCGCAAAAGACGAATTGGCCGAGGCAACGGATATCAGAACCGGGGCGATCATCTGAATGCCGCGGCTCATGCCGCTTTTCAAAAATTGTCTCATTGAAAATGCAAAGAGTTCAATCAGGTGTGAGGCCATGTCGCTACAATTGATTTCGCCCGTGCTTGTCGCACGCCGGCAAATTATCGATGTCATGAAAAAAGCTCAGAGAGCGAGGCCAATCATCGGCTCCATAGCATCATAGCAGATTTAAGCGCTATACATCGAGAGGTAGTGCTTGCTTTGATCCGATTCACGCTCGTTTTCGGAGAGTTGTGTAGTTAGTGCAACACATGCGCTAACGTCTTGCGGTAGCCTGCACACGGAGCGTTGCCAATGGGAACGGCGCGAGTGAGCGCCGACAGGCTCGGCCTTAGCCGGCCGAGCGGTCCAGCACCGGGGTTCCCGACGACCAGTCCAGGTCCGGGCCAGTCCTTCCGAGACCAGGATATCGCCGAGGATTAGGCCATTTCGCACCAGAACCCGAAGGGCGCGGCCGTAGCCGTCCGTGTCGCGCCCCGGCCAAGCCTGAATTTCGAATGGACCCTGGTTGACCAGCTCAATCAATCGCTCGGTGGCGCGGTCGGCGAGAGCAAGTTCCGAGCGCATTCGGGCTCGATGAGCGGAACGATATTTGGCTCGACTAAGGGCGGGCCGCTAATGGCTCGCTATAGATGGCGACATGGATCCCGATAAGCCGCCGCATATCCTGCACATCCTGAGCGGCATACCGCAGCCCCCGCATGCCATAGGTGAGCGTCAGGGCATAATCCTCGGGAGAAACGGGCATCGGCCAGTTTTTTATATTCGCTTGGAGGATCTCGACGACCAGAGCCTGGAAGTTTCGATAGACTTGGCGGACGGCGGGAAATCTGAGATCGAAGAGATCAGCCGCATCCGGAAAGGCGGCCGCAAGTTCGACCCCATGCATGCCCCAGCTCGTGCAGGCGTGAAGCAGCTTCTCGTTGAGCGGCC
>NZ_JBFTPD010000047.1:0-34387 GCF_056398305.1 Rhizobium sp. 01T444 | reverse complement strand
AAGTGGAAGACGGCCTTGTCGGGCAGATCCGATCCCTCAGGCAGCACTCCCGGCTCGCAGCTCCAGCGGATCTCGACGCCGCCGAAGAGATAGGCCTTGGAGCGGGCCATGCGGAACACACGCGCCGCATCGAACTTCGCATGATCACCGAAAATCTGCGGGTCGGGATGAAAGCGAACCTTGGTGCCGCGACGGTTGTGCACATCGCCCAGCTCTTCGAGCCCGCCCTGCGGCACCCCGCGCGAGAAGCGCTGGCGATAGAGCTTGCGGTTACGGGCGACCTCGACTTCGAGATGATCCGACAGAGCGTTGACGACAGAGACGCCGACGCCGTGCAGACCGCCCGAGGTCTCATAGGCCTTGCCGTCGAATTTGCCGCCGGCATGCAGCTTGGTCATGATGACTTCGAGCGTCGATTTGCCGGGAACCTGCGGATGGTTCTCTACTGGAATGCCGCGGCCGTTGTCGGTGACCGTCAGATAGCCCTGGGTATCCAGATGGACATCGATGAAATCGGCATGGCCGGCCACCGCTTCGTCCATCGAGTTGTCGATGACTTCGGCGAAGAGGTGGTGCAGCGCCTTTTCGTCGGTGCCGCCGATATACATGCCGGGGCGCATGCGAACCGGTTCCAGACCTTCCAGAACGCGGATCGAGGATGCACCGTAATCATCGCCGTTCGACGTCGCCGGGGCGGGGCGAGGGGCTGCCGGTGCCGCTGCAGCGGGCCGTTCGGCTGGCGCGGCTGGCTTTGCAGCCTCCTCCTGCTTCTGTGACAGGGGCATTCCGGAAAAGAGGTCGTTGCTGTCTTCCATGGAACCGTTCAGATCTTATTCTCGTGAAGGGCCGCCGCTGGCCCACAATAGTCACAGTCCGCATCGCGTTTGCGAATCAGGGGGATTCTGACAGAAAGCGCCCCGATACGCGACGCGCCCCGGATTTGCGGAGCTTTTCAAGATGTGATTTGCGTTGCTGGACGCCGAATGGCAAGTCGCGGCAGCTCTCTGGGAACCATCCGCATGCCGATGTCCACAAGTCATTGCACCATAATTACCGCAATTGCGGCCTTTTTCCTGTCCGCGGCCATCACGACCGCCACAGCCGATGCCCTGCCGCCCTACAAGGACGATCTGTTTTCAACGCAGAAAGTGCTGCAGACGGGCGATGACGGCGCCTTCGATGTGATCGATTACGACGAGATGCGCGACATCAACGGGCGCGACCAGATCCCGCAAAAGCGGGTGCAGCAGAAATATGTCTCGCTTGGCGTGAAGAAGCTGCAGGCAGATGAAACGCTGTCGCTCGACGGCATCAGGCTCGATGTCACCAGGGTGGGACCGACTCAGAATGCCGCCTTCACGGTCATTTTCATCCACGGTCGCGACGGCGACCGGCGGCTCGGCGCCAACGACTATTCCTTCGGCGGCAATTTCAACCGGCTGAAGAACCTTACGGCCGGCAATGGCGGCGTCTATTATTCGCCGACCGTCAGGACCTTCGACGCCAATGGCGTTGCAGCCATTGCCGGGCTGATCCGCTACGCGAGCGTGCAATCGCCCGGCCGGCCGGTCATTCTGAGCTGCGCCTCCATGGGCAGCCAGATCTGCTGGGGCATCACGCGCGATGCCGAAAGCGTCAAGCGGTTGAAGGGCATGCTGATCATGAGCGGGGTCTCTGATCCGGATTTTGCGAAGAGCCCGTTCTACAAAGCGAAGCTGCCGCTGTGGTTTGCCCATGGCAGCCGCGATCCTGTTTATGCGGCAACCGACCAGCAGGCGCTGTTCGAAAAGCTCGACAAGGCGAAGTACCCGACGCATTTCACGCTCTTCCAGAATGGCAACCACGGGACGCCGATCCGCATGATCGACTGGCGGAAAGTGCTGAACTGGATTCTGGCGTCCTGAACGGACGGATTTCACACCGCGCAGAGCTTTTAAACGATCATATTCCCCCAACGTTACGCGGGGCGCTTTCCTTTACCGCAAGCTTTTGCTAAGGCCGCCCGATATGCGGATTTTGGGAGGAGCAGCATGACACCTGACGTACGCCCGCTCGTGGCGGGGAACTGGAAGATGAACGGCACACGTGCCTCATTGGACCAGATCAAGGCGATTGCCCAAGGCGTCAGCTCCCCCTTGTCGGAAAAAGTCGAAGCCCTGATCTGCCCGCCGGCCACGCTGCTTTATGTGGCGACCGCGCTCGCCACCGACAGCCCGCTCGCGATCGGCGGCCAGGACTGCCATCAGGCGCAATCCGGGGCGCATACCGGCGACATTTCGGCCGAAATGATTGCCGATTGCTACGGCACCTATGTGATTGTCGGCCATTCGGAACGGCGCATTGACCATGCCGAGACCGATCATATGGTGCGGGCCAAGGCGCAGGCCGCCTATCTGGCTGATCTCACCGCAATCGTCTGCGTCGGCGAGACCGGCGACGAGCGTGACGCCTATCAGACGCTCGACATCCTCAAGCGCCAGCTTTCCGGCTCGCTGCCCGAGGAGGCGACGGCCGAAAATACTGTCATCGCTTATGAACCCGTCTGGGCGATCGGCACGGGACTGACGCCGACGGCAAAGGATGTGGAAATCGTCCATGCCTTCATCCGCGACGAACTCGTCCTGCGCTTCGGCGACGAGGGCAAGGGTATGCGCATTCTCTACGGCGGTTCGGTCAAGCCCGCAAATGCCCGCGAGCTGCTCGCCGTCGACAATGTCGATGGTGCGCTGATCGGCGGGGCGAGCTTGAAAGCCACGGACTTCCTCGCCATCTACGGCACATATGAAGCGCTGCTTGCCTGAGGCGATTGTATATTCCTGGCCGAAGGGCTTGGAATAGCTCAAGACCTCATGTAAAGAGCCGCCAGATTTTTACTTTATGTCCGTCCTCAGACGGGCAGGACTGGACCCATGCAGACCGTATTGATTGTCATCCATCTCATGATCGTGCTCGCGCTCGTTGGCGTCGTGCTCATCCAGCGCTCCGAAGGCGGCGGCCTCGGCATCGGCGGCGGATCGGGCTTCATGTCGGCCCGCGGCACGGCCAATGCGCTGACGCGCACGACGGCGATCCTGGCGACGCTGTTTTTCCTCACCTCGCTCGGCCTCGGTATCCTGACCCGTTACGAAAGCCGCCCGACCGATATTCTCAACCGCATTCCGGCAACGAGCGGGCAGGGCAACGGCATCCTCGATTCGCTCGGCGGCACCAATACGCCGGCTCCGTCACAGCCGGCTGACAATAGCGGCATTCCGAACGGCGGCGCTGCCGCTCCGGCACCGGCTGCCCCTGCAGCTTCGGCACCAGCAACCCCGGCTCCGGCTGCGAGCGCCCCTGCGGCGACTGCTCCGGCAGCTCCGACGACGACGGCTCCGGCTCAGCCTGAGGCACCGGCCGCGACTGCGCCGGCACAGCCTTCCGGCGTCCCCACGGGACAATAAGCCGGTCCTGAAAATAAACCGCCGGCAGGCCCTCGGGTCTGCCGGTTTTCTTTTGTTCAGATTCCTGCGCCATGCACCAAAAGTTCTGGAAAAGAATTTTTGGGCTGGTGGAATCGTTTTTGAAAAGGTATCCGGTGACTCCCATGGCGCGATACGTATTCATCACTGGCGGCGTGGTTTCTTCCCTCGGAAAAGGAATTGCGGCCGCGGCTCTCGGAGCGTTGTTGCAGGCCCGTGGTTATCGGGTGCGGCTTCGCAAACTTGACCCCTATCTGAACGTGGATCCGGGCACTATGAGCCCGACCCAGCACGGCGAAGTCTTCGTCACTGATGACGGCGCTGAAACCGACCTCGATCTCGGCCACTACGAGCGCTTTACAGGGCGCTCGGCGACCAAGACCGATAACATCACCACCGGCCGTATCTACAAGAACATCATCGACAAGGAACGCCGCGGCGACTATCTCGGCGCGACCGTTCAGGTCATTCCGCACGTCACCAACGAGATCAAGGATTTCGTCACCGAAGGCAATGACGACTACGACTTCGTCATCTGCGAGATCGGCGGCACGGTCGGCGACATCGAGGCGATGCCCTTCATGGAAGCGATCCGCCAGCTCGGCAACGACCTGCCGCGCGGCACGGCTGTTTACGTCCACCTGACGCTGATGCCGTATATTCCGGCAGCCGGCGAGTTGAAGACCAAGCCGACGCAGCATTCCGTCAAGGAACTGCAGGCGCTCGGTATTCATCCCGACATCCTGCTGGTACGCGCCGACCGGGAAATCCCGGAAGCTGAACGCCGCAAGCTGTCGCTGTTCTGCAACGTGCGTCCCTCCGCCGTCATCCAGGCGCTCGACGTCGCCAATATTTACGACGTGCCGATGGCCTATCACAAGGAAGGCCTGGACGACGAAGTGCTCGCGGCCTTCGGCATCGAACCGGCTCCGAAGCCGCGCCTCGACCAGTGGGAAGAGGTCTGCAACCGCATCCGCACGCCGGAAGGCGAGGTAACGATTGCGATCGTCGGCAAGTACACCGGCCTCAAGGACGCCTACAAGTCGCTGATCGAGGCACTGCATCACGGTGGCATCGCCAATCGCGTCAAGGTCAAGCTCGAATGGATCGAGTCGGAAGTCTTCGAAAAGGAAGATCCGGCTCCCTATCTCGAAAAGGTCCATGGCATCCTGGTGCCCGGCGGCTTCGGCGAGCGCGGTTCGGAAGGCAAGATCCATGCGGCGCGTTTTGCCCGCGAGCGCAAGGTGCCGTATTTCGGCATCTGCTTCGGCATGCAGATGGCCGTCATTGAGGCTGCCCGCAACCTCGCCGATGTCCCGAACGCTTCCTCGACCGAATTCGGACCGACGCCGGAGCCGGTCGTTGGTCTGATGACCGAGTGGGTTAAGGGCAACGAGCTGCAGAAGCGTAACGCTGCCGGCGATCTCGGCGGCACGATGCGCCTCGGCGCCTACAAGGCGTCCCTGAAGAAGGGCACCAAGATTTCGGATATCTACGGCTCGACCGATATTTCCGAGCGTCACCGCCACCGCTATGAAGTCAATATCGACTACAAGGACCGGCTGGAAAATTGCGGCCTGGTCTTCTCCGGCATGTCGCCTGACGGCGTGTTGCCGGAGACGGTCGAATATCCTGACCATCCCTGGTTCATCGGCGTTCAGTACCATCCGGAACTGAAGTCCCGCCCGCTCGACCCGCATCCGCTCTTTGCAAGCTTCATCGAAGCTGCGACGGAACAGAGCCGGTTGGTTTAAAATTCGGCCGCTCCCTCAGAAACGAGGGAGCGGCTTTTTCTTTTCGTCACGCCGCTTCCGGCAACGGCCCGACATAGACCGAGCGCGGGCGGATGAGGCGACCTTCCAGTGCCTGTTCGCGGGCATGGGCAATCCAGCCGACGGTGCGGCCGATGGCGAATACGCCAGTGAAGGCGTCACGGGGGAAGCCGAGGCTTTCCAAGAGCAGCGCGGTATAGAACTCCACATTCACGTCCAGCGGCCGGTCGGGCTTGCGTTCCCTGAGGATTGCGAGCGCTGCCTGCTCCACGGCTTCGGCAAGTGCGATTCTGATGGCATTGACCTGGCCTGCGGCAACGAGCGGCTTCAGCGCATTTTTCAGGGCGTCCGCACGTGGGTCGCGCACGCGATAGACGCGGTGGCCGAAGCCCATCAGCCGCTCACCGCGATCGAGCGCGGAACGCAGCCAGGGGCCGGCATTGGCCTCGCTTCCGATCCCATCAAGCATATCGAGCACCGGTCCCGGCGCGCCGCCATGCAGCGGCCCCTTCAGCGCGCTGATCGCCGCCAGCGCCGAGGAGGTAAGGCCGGCGCGCGTGGAGGCGATGACACGCGATGCGAAGGTCGAGGCGTTCAGGCCGTGATCCGAGATCGTCACGAGATAGGTGTCGAGGGCTGCGGTTTGCTCGGCGCTCGGCACCGCGCCTGAGAGCATGCGCAGGATGTCCGTCGACTGTGAGAGGCCCGCATCGGGCTTTAGCGGCTTTTCGCCTCGCTGCAGGCGCAGAACCGCCGGCAGGAAGACGGCGGGTGCGGCAAGCAGACGGAGCACGGTATCTATATCCTCGCCGTCAGGTAGGCGGGCAACAAGAGCACGCATAACATCGACCGGCGGCAGCTTTAGCAGGCGAGTATCGGCAGTCTTGACTTCGGCGAAAACTTCCATGCGCGCCTGGCCGAGCCGGCGGCGCAATTCGCTTGCGTCAAGATGCGGCTCGATCAGGCCGTCCAGCAGCAGGGCAGCAACATCCTCATAGGCGCTGCTTCCTGCCAGATGATCCAGCGATACGCCGCGGATGATCAGCCGGCCGGCTTCGCCGTCGACATCCGAGAGCTGGGTTTCAGCGGCGATGACATCTTCCAAACCATTTTTCATAGGTCTTCTCCTTTACCGGATGAAAGATCGGCTCTAGTTTAGTTGACGTCAATCTTGACGTAATTGATCAATGTGAGGCTGACATGAGCTGGCTGACAGCGGAGGAAGCGTTAGCCGAACTCGGCACCAAGCCGCAGACACTTTATGCCAATGTCAGCCGCGGGCGGATCCGCGCCAAGGCCGACCCCGCCGATCCACGCCGCAGCCTCTATCAGGAAAGCGATGTCAAGCGGCTTGCCGAGCGGCATGCCGGCAGGCGCAAGAGCGAGACGGTCGCCGCCGAAGCGATCAGCTGGGGCGATCCGGTACTGACATCGTCAATCTCGACCATCGCCGCAGGACGATTGCTCTATCGGGGGCAGGATGCAGCGGAGCTTTCAGCCTATGCGACGCTGGAGGAGACGGCGCTGATACTGTGGAATGCAGAGAGTTTTGCCTGCGTACCGGCCTCTGCCCTGGAGCCGGCGCCGCCTTCCATTCAAGCCGTGCTGCTGGCGCTGGCGGGACGGGTGAGCGCCGATCTGCCGTCTCTCGGACGTGCACGCGCTGCCTTGCAGATGGAAGCATGCAGCGTGCTTTCAACCGTCGCCGATGCGCTGGCGCCGGGATCGACGGATCATCCGCTGCATCACCGTCTTGCTGCATGCTGGGGCAGGCCGGAGGCTGCCGATTGCCTCAGGCGGGCGCTTGTCATGCTCGCCGATCATGAGCTCAATGCCTCTACTTTCGCCGTCCGCGTCACGGTTTCGACGGGGCCAGCACTTTCTGCCGCCGTGCTCTCGGGTCTCGCAACGCTGACCGGACCATTGCATGGTTCGGCATGGCGAAGCGTCGATGCCCTTGCCAAGGCAGCATCCGGCGCTGGGGCGGAGCATGCGATCCGCCACCTGCTGCTACGGGGAGGTAAGCCTGTCGCCTTCGGGCACCCGCTTTACCCCGATGGCGATGTGCGGGCGGGCGTGCTGCTCTCCTCTTTCGACGTGCCGCCGGTCTTTCGCGATGTGCAGCTGGCCGGCGAAGAAATGGTGGGCGAGAAGGTCAATGTCGATTTCGCGCTTACCGCCATGACCGCAGCCTTCGACCTGCCTGAGGAGGCACCGATCATCATCTTCGCGCTGGCGCGCACCGCCGGCTGGCTGGCGCATGCAATGGAGCAGATCGAAAGCGGCCATCTGATCCGCCCGCGTGCCCGCTATGTCGGGCCTTCGCCAGCCGACGCATGAGTTGAGCGACGCGCGCTCTGAATGGCTTGCGCAATTTCACGTTTTTGCATAGGGAAACCGGCGAATTCAGCTAGTATGGGCCGGCCGGCGCATTCGCGAATGTACCGGCGAGTCACGAGGGGCGGATCATGAAAGCCATGTCAGCAATCTCCCGCAGCCTGTTTTCCGCTGTGCTGATCATCAGCCTGCTGCCTGATGGCACAGCTTATGCCCAGTCTGCCGGCTGCGCGATTTCGCGTGCGGCAAACGGCAACCAGATTTTCCGTTGTCCTGGTGGCGTCAACATCACCGCTGAGCGTGGCGCATCCTTCAAGCTCACCGACCGCAATCGCGATGGCAGTCCGGATTCGCTTGCATTGCGCAGCAAGGCTGCTCTCGTCGACGTCGACAGCAGCCAGCACCGCGGCGGCTTCCAGGTGGTGACGCCGCAGGCGATCGCCGCCGTTCGCGGCACGCAATGGGCCGTCGATGTCAAAGGCGGCACGACCTCCGTACTGGTCACACGCGGGCGCGTTGGCGTACGGCGTCCGGCAGGTGCGGCTGTCGTGCTTGGACCGGGCGAGGGTGTGGACGTAACGCGCGGAACCGCTGCGCTCACCGTCCGCACGTGGCCCGCGCCCCGCGTCGCGGCCCTTCTTTCACGCCTCGGTCAATAAGTCGTCTCATGAACCGTCGGCTTCAGACTGTGATCGCGTTGCTGCTCGCCGGTCTGTGGGGCGCTATGCTCGGCTATTTCCATCTGCAGTCGGACTCCGGCCTCATGGAGCGCATGGAGGCCACGCTAGCCGATCTGCGCAGCACGATCGTCGGCGTCCGCGCGCCGCCCGATATCGTTTCCATTATCGCTATCGATGATCGTACCGCCGCAGCACATGGCTATCCGCTCAAGCGGGAGAGGCTTGCGCAGCTCGTCACGTCCATCGGCGCGTTGAAACCAAAGGCCTTGGCTCTCGATATATTGCTTGTCGATCCCGACACGGAGGAGGGGGATGCGGCGCTTGCAACGGCTATCAAGGCGACGCCCAGCATCATCGCCGGCGCTGCGACTTTCCCACAGAGTCTCCAATCAGTGACAGCGAATGCGGAGGATCCGCTTGCCGCGATCCCTGAAGCGCATCAGCTTCTGCTGCCGCAACCCCGCTTCGCAGAGGCTGCAGCGCTCGGCATCGTCAATGTGGCGACGGACCAGAGCGGCGTGCCGCGATTCATTCCGCTGTTTTCTCGCGCCGCCGACCGGTTGGATGCAGCCTTTCCGTTGCGCGTCGCTTCGGTTGCGCTCGGTGTCGAACCATTGATCGAAAGCGATGGCATCCGGCTTGGCGCCCGCCGCATTCCAACGGACACGGGCCAGCGCCTGCCGCTGACCTTCTATGGTCCTGCAGGCAGCATCCGCACCTTCAGCGCTGCCGATGCGTTCGATGGGAAGCTGCCGGCGGATGCCATCACCGACAAGGTGGTGGTGATCGGTGCGACCGTGACCGGCGGCGGCGATGTCTTTCCGACCCCGTTCGATCCAATCCTGCCGGGTGTCGAAGTGATGTCGACCGCGATCACGCATCTGATAGCCGGCGACGGCATGGTGCGTGATAGCAGGACACGGCAGGCGGATGCCGGCATTGCGACGGCCTTGCCTATTCTTCTGGTCGCCCTGATCGCATGGCGCCGCAGCGCCCTCGGCTTCGTCATCATCGGCCTGACGGTCATTGTCTGGGCGATGCTCAACCTTGCTGCCTTCGCGAACGGCTATTGGCTGAGTGCTGCATTGCCGATTGCGGCCGCCCTGCCACCCGCAGTTATTTTCGGGGCTGCAGAACTCTGGCGCGACCGCAGCCGTGCGCGGCACTTCGCCGATCAGTCCGAGCGGCTGCAGCGCATCGAGGCGCCGGGCCTCGGGGAATGGCTGGCGCGTGACCCGGCTTTCCTAGCCGAGCCGGTGCGCCAGAATGCCTCTATCGTCTTCATCGACCTCTCGGGCTTCACCGGCCTCAGCGAGGCAGTCGGACCGGCCGCAGTGCGGGAGATTCTCAGCAGCTTCTTCGAACTGATCGACGAGGAAGTGCAGCTGCTTGGCGGGGCGATCACCAGCTTCATGGGCGATGGAGCCATGATCCTCTTCGGGCTGCCCGAACCAACGGCGGACGATGCAGCCCGGGCAGCAGCCTGCGCCGTGCGGCTTGCCGACCACACACGCAGCTTCCTTGCAGGCCATCCGGAGCTTCGCCGCAGGAAGATAGGCTTCAAGCTCGGCGCCCATTGCGGCCCGATCGTCGCCTCACGGCTCGGCAGCGGCGACCGGCAGCAGATCACCGCGACAGGCGATACCGTTAATGTCGCACAGCGGCTCATGGAGGTGGCGGCAAGCCGCGGCGCAGAGCTTGCACTCAGCGCCAACCTGCTCAATGCTGCGGGTCCGGGGGCTGTTCCATCGCAGGCAGGCCAGTTGACCGGACCGTTCGAAACGAGGATTCGCGGACGCTCCGGCAGCATCGCCATCTACACATGGCGTGGCGAGACACTTTGACATTCGCAGCCGGAGCGAGTAGGAACGGCCCAACTCTTCGGCCGGACGATTCCGGCTACGACGCGTTATGCGTCTGACAGCTCCGAAAGATCGAACACATGACTGACTATAACGGCGTCTCTCCGGCGATCGCCAAGGCGTTGCAGAAGCGCGGCTATACCGAGCTCACACCTGTCCAGAAGGCGATGCTCGATCCGGCGCTCGCAGCATCGGACGCACTCGTCTCCGCACAAACCGGCTCGGGCAAGACCGTTGCGTTCGGGCTAGCACTCTCACCAACGCTTCTGGGAAGCGCGGAGCGGTTTGGCCCCGCCGCCGCTCCGGTTGCCCTTGTGATCGCGCCGACGCGCGAACTGGCGCTGCAGGTGAAGCGCGAGCTGGAATGGCTTTATGAAATGACCGGCGCCGTGATTGTCAGTTGCGTCGGCGGCATGGATATCCGCAGCGAGCGCCGCGCGCTGGAGCGTGGCGCCCATATCGTCGTAGGCACACCGGGACGCCTCTGCGACCACATCCGCCGCAATGCGCTGGATATGAGCGAACTGAAGGCCGCAGTGCTGGACGAGGCGGACGAGATGCTCGATCTCGGCTTCCGCGAAGATCTGGAATTCATCCTTGACGCGGCGCCAGACGAGCGGCGTACGCTGATGTTTTCCGCCACCGTTCCCGCAGCCATCGCCAAGCTGGCGAAGAGCTATCAGCGCGATGCCGTGCGCATCAGCACGCAGGCGGAAGAAAAGCAGCATATCGATATCGAGTATCGCGCGCTCGCCGTCTCGCCGAGCGACCGCGAAAACGCGATCATCAACGTGCTGCGCTACTACGAAGCGCGCAATGCAATCGTCTTCTGTTCGACGCGTGCTGCCGTCAATCACCTCACGGCACGGTTCCACAACCGCAATTTCCACGTTGTGGCGCTCTCGGGTGAACTGACGCAGAACGAACGCAGCCACGCGCTGCAGGCAATGCGTGACGGGCGGGCTCGCGTCTGCATCGCAACCGATGTTGCTGCACGCGGCATCGACCTGCCGGGCCTCGACCTCGTTGTTCATGCCGATCTGCCGACCAATCCGGAAACGCTGCTTCACCGCAGCGGCCGTACGGGCCGTGCGGGTCGCAAAGGTGTCAGCGCTCTGATCGTGCCGCTCAATGTTCGCCGCAAGGCAGAGCGGCTGCTCGACAATGCCGGTATCGCCGCCACCTGGGCGCGGCCGCCTTCCGTGGAAGAAGTGACGGAGCGTGATGACGAGCGGCTGCTGGCGGACCCGATCTTCGCCGACAAGCCGCAGGAGGAAGAGCAGGGGCTGGTGCAGAAGCTGATCGCCAGCTATGGCGCCGAGACGCTTGCCGCCGCTTTCGTGCGTCTTTACCGCGCCAACCAGTCGGCGCCGGAAGACCTGATCGAAGTTTCGGTGCAGGACGATCGCGCCCGCAAGCGCCGCGACAATGGCGAGGCACGCGAATTCGCGCCGGCGCAGAAAGGCCCCCGCGATGATTTCGGCCCCAGCGTCTGGTTCTCAGTCTCCGTCGGCCGCAAGCAGAATGCCGAGCCGCGCTGGCTGATCCCAATGCTCTGCCGCGCCGGCAACGTGACCAAGCGGGAGATCGGCGCGATCAAGATGCAGCCGGATGAGACCTTCGTGGAAATCGCCGCTGACAGCGCTGAGAGCTTTCTCGGCGCCCTCGGCCCGAACAAGACAATGGAGCGCGGCATCCGTGTGGTGAAGCTGAACGGTACGCCCGATTTCAGCAAGCAGGCCAAACCCGCCTACGCCAAGAAGCCGTTCGAAGACCGCGGCGAAGACCGTTTCCGCAGCGACAAGCCGAAGGGCAAGTTCGGGACGGACAGGCCCGCCGGCGCCGGGCGTCAGGACGACAAGCCCTGGACGAAGAAAGGCCCGAAGCCGAAATTCGAAGGCGCCAAATTCGAGGGCGGCAAGAACAGGTCCGAAGGTGCAAAATTCGACGGTCCCAAGTTCGATGGCCCCAAGTTCGATGGTGGCAAGGGCAAATTCACCAAGAAGAAAGAGCGCTGAGGCGGGTCGCCGGCCGCACCAATAAGGTGATGCGGCCGGCAGGCTGCAGCGGTCTCAGATCTTGTCGCTTTGACCGGCTGCTGCGAGGATGAGATTGGCGACGGCGAGCGGCTGTGAGATCAGCGAAACGTGGCTGGCGTCGAGTTCGATCGTCGTTGCGTTCATACGCTTTGCCATGAAGCGTTCGAGATCCGGATTGATGGTGCGGTCGTTTTTCGAGACCGCGTACCAGGATGGCTTCGAGCGCCAGGCAGCGACGCTCGTCTTGGCGTTGAACAGTGTATCGGAAATGCGGCCCTGCACGGCATAAAGCGCCTTGGCGCGGGCAACCGGCAGATCGCCGGCGAAATCCCTGACGAAAGCTTCTTCACTCAACTGGGCATAACCGCCGTTGTGAACGAGGCCTGCACTTGCAGGCGGCGTCGGATACTGCTTGGCGAGCGCGGTATAATCCTCGCCGGCATCAGGGGCGCGGGCGGCGATATAGACGAGCGCAGTTACTTTGGGATCAACGCCAGCCTCGGTGACGAGCATGCCGGAATAGGAATGGCCGACGAGTACGGTCGGGCCGTCCATCAGCGCCAGGATGCGCTTGGTCGCCTCGACGTCATCGGCAAATGAGGTGAGGGGGTTCTGCACGGCCATCACATTCAGGCCGGCAGCCTGGAGATGAGGGATGACGTCCAGCCAGCAGGATGCATCGGCATAGGCGCCGTGGACGAGAACGACATTCTTCGCCTTGACAATATCGGCGGCCCGGCCGGCGGCTGGAAACATGCTGAGTGCGGCCCCTGCAACGAGCGCGGCCGAAAATGAGCGTCTGGTGATCGGTTGCATAACGTGTCCTCCGGCTTGTAGGAAATCTGGGGCGATGCCCTTCGGGATCGCTGAAAAAAAGTTAGCCCGAGACGTGGGCTTCCATAACTATACAAAGGTCCAGCGAGGTATTATGCCATCCAACGGGGCCTGATAGCCTGTCGCAGCGAGGGCAATCGACCAGATGAGACCGGCTTCGGCAGATGATCGTCTCGACCTGACGGCCTTCATCGAAGCGAACCTGCCGCTTGCGAGTGTTCCTTCCATCCCTAACGTAAGATTGCATATGGCGACTCCGAGGAGCGGCCTCTATCGCCTTGCAATGGCTGACGATTCCGATCTGATGCCGCCTTACTGGGCCTATCCCTGGGCGGGCGGCGCCGTGCTTGCGCGCTATCTTTTCGACCATTCCGAAGAGGTGGCCGGCAAACGTGTCGTCGACCTCGGCACCGGCTCCGGCCTTGTCGCCATCGCAGCGATGAAATGTGGTGCAGCCCATGTGCTCGCCATCGATATCGATGCGAAGGCGATCGCTGCGGCGCAGCTGAATGCCGATGCCAATGATGTCGTGATCGAGACGCGACTCGACAACATCATCGAGGATACTCCGCCTGCCGCCGACATAATCCTGGCCGGCGATATCTTTTATGACGAGGCCTTGGTGGAACGTGTTCTGCCTTTCCTTGAACGTTGCCGCACGGCCGGTCTCGATGTGCTCATCGGCGATCCGGGCAGGGCGTCTCTTCCTATGAGCTCCCTGCTGCAGATTGCGGACTATGCCGTGCCAGATTTTGGCGGAGCCAAGGGCAACTCGACCGCCAGTAGCGCGGTTTTCCGATTGAGGTGAAACGAGGCGAATGCCTCTCATCAAGCTACGTGGCGACACTTTGGCCTTGCACCAAAATAGATGACATGTCATCTATTGCTATCTCATCGATATTCCTATGACCGACGACAAGATCACAACCTCATTCGGGAGCCTCGTCTCCCAGACCGCGCGCTACTGGCGCCGGGTCGCGAACCTGCGCCTGCAGCCCTTCGGACTGACCGAAGCGACATGGCTGCCGCTGCTGCGCATCGCCCGTTCACCGACAGCAATGCACCAGAAAGAACTGGCCGCCTCGCTCTCGCTCGACAATTCATCTGTCGTGCGCCTGATCGACAATCTGGAGAAAGCCGGACTCGTCGAGCGGCGGGAAGGCGGGGACAGGCGAGCCAAGGAGATTCTGCTGACGGAGGAGGGCAGGAAGACCGTGGAGGAGGTAGAGCGCGTGGCACAAGGTATCCGCGAGGAGGCGCTTGCTCTTCTCCCGCGCGAGGACATCGAAACCACATGGCGCGTGCTCGATCACATCAGCGACGTGCTTGCCCGGCAGCTTGAGGAGCCTGAACAGTGAACTCGCATCCCGGCCCGATAACCGAAGCCCGACCGCTTGGCGCAAAGCTTCACATACCGATCTGGCTGCTCGGGTTGATCACCTTCAGCGGCACGCTTGCCATGCATATTTTCGTGCCCGCTTTGCCGGCAGCGGCAACCGATCTCGGCGCATCGATCGGCGAAATGCAACTGACCGTCAGCCTCTACATCTTCGGTCTTGCCGTCGGCCAGCTTATCTACGGGCCGCTTTCGGACCGTTACGGGCGGCGGCCGGTACTGATGAGCGGGCTTGTGCTCTATACAATTGCCGGCGTTGCGGCGCTGGTTTCACCCGGCGTGCATGCGCTGATCGCAGCAAGGCTCTTTCAGGCCTTCGGCGGCTGCGCCGGTCTCGTGATTGCACGCGCCATCGTGCGCGACATGTCCAGTCCCGATGAAACGGCGAAGCGGCTTGCGATCATGAACCTGATGGTCACGGTCGGGCCGGGGCTTGCACCGATCGTCGGCGGCGCTCTTGCCGCCACGCTTGGCTGGCGCTCGATCTTCGTGGCGCTCTGCGTTCTCGGCATCGTTAACCTCCTGCTGACGTGGCGCAAGGTACCGGAAACCGGCACGCGCAATGTCGAGACCTCGGTGAAATCGCTGAGCCGCGATTATCTCGGCCTGCTCGCGTCGCGCTCCTTCGTCGGCTACGCCATCGGCGGCGGCTGCGCGACGACCTCCATGTATGCTTTCACGGCGTCTGCGCCCTTCATCGTCATCAACGAGCTCGGCCGTCCGGCAACCGAAGTCGGCATTTGTCTTGCGCTGCTGATCTTCGGCTACTGGATCGGCAGCATGATCGCCACACGGCTGATCGGCCGGTTTGCGATGAAGCGGCTGATGGTGATGTCCAACCTCGTCAGCATCGCGGCCGCGCTCGTCTTCTTCGGCTTTGCCGCTACCCACCATCTGACGCTGCTGCCGATGATGGCCTCGATCATGGTCTATACGGTCGGGGCGGGTGTAGCTTCGCCCAACGCGCTGACGCTCGCCGTCAGCGTCAATCCAAAGGTCACCGGTTCGGCTTCCGGCCTTTATGGCTTCACGCAGATGGCTGTTGGAGCCGTCTGCAGCACACTTTCCGGCATCGGCAGCGATCCCGGTCTTGCGGCTGCTACCGTCATTCTAGGCGCAAGCGTACTGGCTCAGATCTGCTTCTGGATCGCGGTGACTTCAGGAAATATCAGGCGAAGAGATCTGGCCGCAGAAGCATGACCGGGCAGATGGTTCCTGCCGGCAATTCCGGTGCATGCGGCGGGCGGATGATCAGGCAGTCCGAATGGGCGAAAGCCTTCATCATCGACGAATCCTGCTTGTCGAAGGGTTCGACCAACCATCCGCCGGCGGCCGATTTCGAAAGCTTCGCGCGCACGTAATCCTGGCGGTGATCATTGGCGCGCAGCGTCGCGGCGGCTTCCACCGTTATCTCCCGTTGGACAGCTGGCAGCGAGGCGAGCTTGCGGATCAGCGGCTCAAGGAAAAGCAGCGAGCAAACGAGGCTCGAGACCGGATTGCCGGGCAAGCCGAGCACCTGCGTCTTGCCGAAGCTGCCGACCATCAGCGGCTTGCCGGGGCGCATGGCGATGCGCCAGAAATCGAGCTCCATACCGGCTTCGATCAACGTGGCCTGCACCAGATCGTGGTCGCCTACGGAAGCCCCGCCGAGTGTCACGATCACGTCGACCTTGGCGTTACGCGCCTTGTCGATCGCCGTAGTGATCTGAGCCTTGTCGTCAGGCACTATGCCGAGATCGAGCACGTCGGCGCCGGCCCTGCGGGCAAGAGCTGTGATGCCAAGGGTATTGGATGCGATGATCTGCGACGGGCCCGGCGTGCTTCCGGGCGGCAGCAGTTCGTCGCCGGTCGCGAGGATCGCCATCAGCGGGCGACGCAACACCTCGACATCAGGCCGGTTCATGCCGGCGGCTACCGTCAGCCGCGAGAAATCGAGCACCGTACCGGCGGAGAGCACGGCCTCACCCTCGACGAAATCCTGGCCGCGGGGGCGAACATGCTGGTTCTGCCGTACGGGAAAATTCGTTCTGATCCCGCCTTCGATCTTTTCCGCATCCTCCTGCAGCAGGACACTATCGGCACCCGAAGGAACAGGCGCGCCGGTGAAGATGCGAACGGCCTCCCCCTGACCGACACTTCCCTCGAAGCCATGTCCGGCAGACGATGTACCGATGACCTTCAGCACCGCGCCGGGCTCTGGCGCGTCCTCGCGGCGCAGCGCATAGCCATCCATGGCGGAGGAATTGAAGGGCGGTTGCGTCAGGCCAGCCGTCAGATCAACGGCGAGAACACGGCCTTCGGCCTCGGCAAGGGGCAGCGTTTCGGATGCCTTGACGGGATTTGCGCTGGAGAGCAGGCGGCTCAGCGCCTCGGCGACCGGCAGAAGGTTCATCTTGCCTCCGGATGGCGGAAATCGCCGGATTTGCCGCCGGATTTTTCCAGCAGCCTGATGCCACCGATTTCCATTGCCTTGTCTGCGGCCTTGGCCATGTCGTAGATGGTAAGACACGCGACCGAGACGGCGGTCAGCGCCTCCATCTCCACACCGGTCTTGCCAGTGAGTTTTGCGGTTGCGGTAACGCGCAGGCCGGGCAGGGCCGCGTCTTGCTCGATCTCGACCGTGACCTTTGTCAGCATCAGCGGATGGCAGAGCGGTATGAGGTCGGCGGTACGCTTGGCGGCCATGATGCCGGCAAGGCGAGCAGTGCCGATCACATCGCCCTTTTTCGCATTACCTTCACGGATCAGCGCCAATGTTTCCGCCGCCATCTTCACATGCCCCTCGGCGGTGGCGATGCGCACCGTTTCGGCCTTGTCCGAGACATCGACCATATGCGCCTCGCCGGACGCGCCGATATGGGTGAGGCCGGGTTTTGCGCCGCTCATATCATTCGGCCGCGATGGCGGCTTCACCAAACAGCAGCGAGCGGGTGGCAGCCGTCACGTCGTCCTTGCGCATCAGGCTTTCGCCGACGAGGAACGTATTGATGTCGACGGCTTGCAGGCGCTTGCAATCCTCATGGGTGAAGATGCCGCTCTCGCCGACCAGAAGCCGGTCATCCGGGACCATGGCAGCCAACGTTTCGCTCACCGTAAGACTGACTTCGAAGGTGCGCAGGTTGCGGTTGTTGATGCCGACGAGCGGCGAAGACAGCTTCAGGGCACGTTCCATTTCCGGCGCATCATGAACCTCGACCAGCACGTCCATGCCGAGCGAGAAGGCCTCGTCCTGCAGGCGCTGCGCGTCGTCATCCGTCAGCGAGGCCATGATGAGCAGGATGCAATCAGCACCCCAAGCGCGGGCTTCGTGGACCTGGTAGGTCTCGAACATGAAATCCTTGCGGAGCGCGGGCAGGGCACAGGCAGCACGCGCAGCCGTCAGAAATTCCGGCGCGCCCTGGAAGCTCGGCGTATCGGTGAGAACCGAAAGGCAGGCGGCCCCACCGGCTTCGTACGCCTTGGCAAGTGCCGGCGGATCGAAATCCGGACGGATCAGGCCCTTGGACGGGCTTGCCTTCTTGATTTCGGCGATCAGACCGAACTGGCCGGCATCGCGCTTTGCGACGAGCGCCTTGTGGAAACCGCGCGGCGCGGACTGGCCGGCCTGCATGGCCCTCAGATCCGCAAGCGAGGTCTTCGCCTTCGCGGTGGCGATTTCCTCACGCTTATAGGCTTCGATCTTCTTCAGGATATCGGTCATGAGGCAATCCTAGTCGATATCGTTGGATACGGCGATCAGTTTGTCGAGCGCTGCGGCCGTGGCCCCGCTATCCAGCGATTCCGTTGCGAGCTTCATGCCGTCACGGATCGTCCCGGCCTTGCCTGCAATGACGAGGGAGGCGGCGGCATTAGCGAGCGCTATATCGCGATAGGCATTCTTTGCGCCACCGAGCACATTGCGAAGCGCGGCGGCATTGACCGTGCCGTCGCCACCCCTGATATCGGCGAGCACGCAGGGCGTTACGCCGAAATCGGCCGGCGACAGCTCAAAGGTGCGGATCTGGCCGTTCTCGAGTGCAGCAACGCTGGTCTTACCGGTCGTGGTGATTTCATCGAGGCCATCGCCGTGGACAACCCAGACACTTTCGGAGCCGAGATCGCGCATGACTTCGGCAAGCGGCACGACCCATTGCGGCGAGAAGACGCCGAGAAGCTGGCGCTTGACGCCGGCCGGATTGGAGAGAGGGCCAAGCAGATTGAAGATGGTACGCGTGCCGAGCTCGACGCGCGTCGGGCCGACATGGCGCATGGCCGAATGATGCTGCTGCGCGAACATGAAGCCGACGCCGGCCTCGGCGATGCAGCGCGAGATCATTTCGGGGGTGACATCGAGATTGACGCCGAGGGCGGCAAGACTGTCTGCCGCGCCGGATTTCGAACTCAGCGCGCGGTTGCCGTGCTTGGCAACCGGAACACCCGTGCCGGCGACGATAAGCGCCGCCAGCGTCGAGATGTTATAGGTGCCACTGGCATCGCCGCCTGTGCCGACGATATCGATCGCGTCGGCGGGCGCTTCCACCCGCAGCATCTTGGACCGCATCGTGGTGACGGCGCCGACGATCTCGTCAACCGTCTCGCCGCGGACGCGCAGCGCCATCAGGAAGCCGCCGATCTGCGAAGGCGTTGCCTGTCCGGACATCAGGATATCGAAGGCCTGGCGGGCCTCGTCACGGGTCAGTGGCTCGCGGCTTGCTGCCTTGGCCAGAAGCGGCTTCAGATCGGTCATGCGTCGCTTCTCCCTAGCGGACGGTTGCCTGTTCGGCGAGGGTCCGGTTGACCTCTGCACCATACTGGCTCTGCAACAGGTTGACCATCTGATCGAGAATATCGTCACCGGCCTGATTTGCGATGGTGGCGATCTGCTGGTCGCGGTTGTTCAAGGCATCGGTCGTCGGCTCTTCGTTGACGTCGGTCACCTTCAGCAGGATCTGCGTGCTCGGATCGGCGCCGACGGCCGTTGCGACGGTATCTACAGGACCGGAGAATGCGGCATTGACGCCGGCGCGGCCGAGAACGGGATCGCCGGTCGAGCGGGTGACGCCGCTCTTGCTTTCGACGGCGATGCCGAGCGGGGTGGCGATATCGGCAAGCGAGGTACCCTTCTGCGCCTGAGCCTTCAGCTCGTCGGCCTTCTTGGCGAGCTCGGCCTTCTGCTGCTCGGCTGTCCAGTCCTGAACGGCCTTGTCACGCACTTCGGCGAGCGGACGATCGCGATCCGGCATGACGTCGCGCACGTCGAACCAGACATAGCCGTCATTGCCGAGGGAAATTGCGACCGCATCAGCGCCGACATCGGTCTTGAAAGCTTCCGGCAGAAGCTGTTGCTGTGCCGGGATATCCTTGACCGGATTGCCGTCCTTGTCCGCACCCGTCATGTCGACGGCGTCGATCACGACGGCCTTCAGCTTGAGTTGGTTGGCGATTTCTTCAAGAGAGGTGCCGCCGGCGCGCATATCCTCGATACGGTCGTGAACGTTGATGACTTCCTGCGAAGCATTGGCAACCGAAAGCTGCTTGCGAAGCTCTTCCTTCACCTCGTCGAAGCTCTTGGTGGTCTCCGGCTTGATATTGGTCACGCGCAGGATCACAGGACCGAAGGTACCGTCGACGACAGCCGTGGTACCGCCATCCGCCTTCACCGCAAAGGCAGCCTCGGCAACGGCCTGATCCGGAACCTTGTCCTTGGCGAATTCACCAAGCAGCACGTCACTTGCGGTCTTGCCCTGATCGGTGACGAGCTGGTCGAAGCTCGTGCCGCTCTTCAGCGCGGTTTCGGCTGCATTGGCGAGATCCTTGCTGGCGAAGGTCAGCTGTTCCAGGGTGCGGCTTTCCGGCGTCGTGTAAGCCGCCTTGGCCTTGTCGAAAGCTTCCTTGATCTGGTCGTCGGTGACGGTCGTGGGATCAGCGATATCATCAGGCTGAAGCTTCAGATAGGCGATCTTGCGGTATTCCGGCGCGCGGTAACGCTGCTTGGCGTCTTCGAACCACTTGGAGAGCACATCGTCGGCAGGCGCCTTGATCGGCTCGATATTGGCGTTGGTGAGCAGCAGGTAATCAACGCTGCGGCTCTCATTGCCATAGAGTTTCAGCGCGTTGACGAGCGTTGCAGGCGCCTGGAAGCCGTTGGCCACGGCTTCGATGATCTGGCTGCGGACAGCCTGCTTGCTGCGATCCTTGATATAGTCGTCTTCCCGGATGCCGGCATTGCGCAGACGAGAGGTGAAGAGCGAGCGGTCGAACTGGCCGTTGACTGCCTTGAAAGCCGGATCGTCGCCGATCAGCTGGGCAAGGCGGTCTTCGGAAAGGCCGAGACCCATATCATCGGCAAGCTGGTCCAGCGAGGCACCGGCCAGAAGCTGGGCAAGCACCTGCTGTTCAACGCCGAAAGCGCGGGCCTGCTCGGGCGTCAGGCGCACGCCATATTGCTGGCCGAGTTGGGCGACCTGGCGCTGATAGGCAAGGCGGAATTCATTGACGTCCACATGCTGGTCGCCGACGGTAACCACCGTCGTGCTATTGCCGCCGCTTATCAGCTCTCGCGATACGCCCCAGATGCCGAAGGAGCCGACGAGCAGGAGCAGGAGCAGCTTGGCAACCCAGGTCTGAGCAGCTCTTCTCAGAAGATGGAACATGGAAACGCAAACCTCGCATTATCATTGGCCCAGAAGGGCAGACATTCGTCGTTCCATAAAACAAAGCTGCGAGGAAATGAAGGCTTCTCGCATGAAAAGCTTGCGGGACTTGCACACGCTCTCGCCAACCCGCCGCAAGCGACAAAAGATGCTTGGTTGCGGAACCTTTACAGTCTTCATTTCGTTGAAGCGGCATTCGATCAAACAGGAGCAGACCATGGCCGAATTGAAAACCGCTTCCGCCGAATCCACCGCTGCGCGCGTCAAGGCCGAAGTAGCCGCCGAAGATCTGTCCGCGCAGGTTGCTGCGTTGCGCGATGATCTGGCCCGCCTTTCGGAGAGCGTGATTGCGCTGGGGCAGGGCGCAAAGACCGCAGTGACCGACGAAGCCTCCATCATGACCGAGCGTGTCCGCGACAAGGTGCGTGAAGAGCCGCTGACCGCAATCGCCATTACAGCAGGCGTCGCCTATCTCTTTGGTCTCCTCAGCCGTCGATAGACGAAAAAAGCCGGACGCAGGACGTCCGGCCTTTAATCTTTTTTGGCAATCTTTTCCGTGTCAGGTCAGCGGCGGATGAGGCGTCCGATCGCAATCAGGATGCATGCGCCAACAAAGCCCGTGATCAGGTATCCGAGCCAGCCGCTGAGTGGCTGGATGTGAAGGATACCGAGAATCCAGTTGGCGACGATCGCGCCTATGATGCCAAGCAATATGTTCATGAACACGCCCATATTGCTGTGCATGACCTTCTCCGCCAGCCATCCGGCGAAACCGCCGATAATGATGGCTGCAATCCAACCTACACCTGCGTTTTCCATGATAATCTCCCTCCTGGTTAAAACGTGGGATAGAACGCGCGCAATCGAAAAAAGTTCCGGTATGGCAGCGGCTTAGCGCTGTCAGGGATGAAGTAATGTAACCGGCGCGGAAAACGCATGAGCCGCGATCTGAAACATCAGTCCTGAAAAGGCCAGTGCGGCAAAACCGGCCGGCATCAGCAAACTCTTCGTGAACATCAAATCCTCCCGTTGTTGGGAGCAAGCATAATTCATCGCCTTAACTGCGCAAGCTGCTTATTAATAAGTAGTTAAGCATGAAGTTTAAGTAAAATTTTCACGACGCAACATGCATTACACCTAATATTAAATCATCCGGAACCGGAGCTTTCTCAATTTGCGCTAGCAAAGGAGAGGCTTTGGTCGATACCACCTCCACGGCCCTCGCCTCATGGCGAACTCGGCCGAAAGAAGCGAGCAGCGTATTGAAGCGAAGCGTCAGCTCGCCGTAACGCCGGCAGACGACAAAAGGCTATCTATTCGGTAAGTCGCGCCACCCTCCGCCCGATGGCGAGCGAAGCGGTCAGGCCGGGGCTCTCGATTCCGTAAAGCGCCACATAGGCGGGGTGACCGGTTTGCTCCGGCCCTTGAATCACGAAGTCACCACCACCGCCCGCAGCCGGGCCGGCGATCTTAGGACGGACGCCCGAGTAGGCGGGCTGTAGCGCGCCATCCACCAGATTGGGCCAATAGCGGCGGATTGCGGAATAGAACTTATCCGCACGGCTTGGATCGACGTCGTAGTCAATCGTCTCGATCCACTCGACATCAGGACCGAAACGCGCCTGGCCAGCAAGGTCGAGTGTCAGATGCACTCCGAGACCGCCGGGTTCAGGGACGGGGTAGATCAGCTGCGTTGCAGGTGCGCGGCCGGTCAGGGCAAAATAACATCCCTTGGCATAGTGACGCGGCGGGATGGTGCTGGCGTCCAGGCCGGACAGGCTTTCTGATAAGGCCCAGGCGTTGAGGCCAGCGGCATTGACCACAAGGCATGTCTCGATCTCTACCGGATCGCGGCCGCCGACTGCGAGGCGAACCTTGTCCGCGGTGAATTCACCTTTGATTACGGGAGAATTGCAGATAACGGCTCCGCCATTGGCCTCGATATCCGCAGTGTATGCCTGCATAAGGCCGTGACTGTCGATGATGCCGGTCGAGGGAGAAACAAGCGCCGCAAAGCCTCTGATCTGTGGTTGCCTGCGGGCGAGTTCCGCAGCATCGATCAGATAGCAATCCTCCACGCCATTGGCGGCAGCCTGCCTGGATAGCTTTTCAAGATATCCGACTTCCTCCTCACTCGCAGCGACGACGAGTTTGCCACAGGCCCTATGGGGGATGTTTCGCTCCCGGCAATAGTCGTAAAGCCTGTGTTTTCCGGAAACGCAGAGTTCAGCCTTCAAGCTGCCGGTGGCATAGTAGAGCCCGGCATGGATGACTTCACTGTTGCGGGCCGATGTGATGCTGCCGGTTATCGGCTCCGCCTCGAGAAGAACCACGTCGCGACCGGACATTGCAAGTTCGCGCGCTATTGCAAGCCCCACGACCCCTCCGCCCACGACGACGCAGTCGAGGTCCAGCATCTCCGCCATGCAATTCCCCTCTCATCCTCCAACTGCGCCATTGAACTCGCCGTTTTGGAGAGCTCAGACAACGCAATCCAGCTTTTAGGTATCGTTTGGGCGAACCTATCCCAAATCAAGAGGATGATGAAATACGATTCGATGCGTTTGGCGTGGGTCATCTTCGTCGGCGCGAGCGACGCGAAAATTCGGCTTCAGAAGGATAATTAACTGATAATTTCAACGATTTATGGCGGAAGAGGTGGGATTCGAACCCACGGTACGGTTTCCCGCACGCCGGTTTTCAAGACCGGTTCCTTAAACCACTCGGACACTCTTCCATCCAGTTGATCCGGCTCGTCTTTGTTGTCAGGCCTTCGTTTTTGACGAAGACTCCTTCCGGCGACGGCCAAATCGTGGTTTGGCAGGCTTTATAGCGGTTCGGATTTCAGCGTCAACGTGCTCTGACAGATCGGACCGCAATTGAGCAGATAAACTGCTTCAATATGTTCTGACGCGGGGCAGAGCGGTCATGTCCGCCGAAAGTTGCTGTCACGATCCGAAACGGTCCAATATGCGGAAATACATTCGCGATTTCATTCCCGCACAGATTAAAATCAACCAAATATTAACCATAATCATTAGAATTCTCGCTATCGCCCCGAAATCGTTCGCAAATTAGCCACGATATCCACAAGATTAAAGTCTCGTTAGGCAGGCAGGGAATAAGGCAACTCCAACTCATTCACGAATGAGTTCCTTAACCATAAAACGGTCTTGAGTGGCGTGGGGCATATGAAACTGAATTACGGGGCGGCGTCTTTCGCAACGACGGCACGGTGGCTGGCATTGTCGGCCGTGTGCGCAACAGTGGCGGCCTGCGGCACGACGCAGGCGGTTCCCAAGAAGAAATCCCACGGCAAGGAATATTTCTCCGAAAGCGAATATGGCGTCAAAGCCAGCCCGCGCGTTGCCAACGGCAACAATATTCCCAAGGGCGGCGGCCGCTACATCGTGGGCGATCCCTATGTGGTGAAGGGTAGGATGTATTACCCGAGGGAAGACTACTCCTATAACAAGGTGGGCATCGCTTCCTGGTACGGCTCTGCCTTCCACGGCCGCCTGACGGCGAATGGCGAAGTCTACGACCAGATGCATCTTTCCGCCGCGCATCCGACCTTCCCGCTGCCGAGCTATGCGCGTGTGACGAACGTTGAAACCGGTTCGTCCGTGATCGTCCGCGTCAACGACCGTGGGCCCTATCACGAAGGTCGCATCATCGACCTTTCGAACAAGACCGCCTCCATGCTCGACCTGCAGCACAGCGGCACGGGCAATGTTCGCGTGCAATATGTCGGAAAGGCGCCCCTCGACGGTCATGACATGCCCTATCTGATGGCCTCCTATATTCCGAAGGGTAGCCGCATCCCGGGCATCAATCCGGGCGGGGGCCAGATCGCCTCCGGCGTCATGGTCGCCTCCAACAACAAGAAAATCACCGGCGACCAACTCCAGAGCCTCGGCGATTATTCCAGTCCTTCGCCGGCCAACGTGCCGGTACCATTCCGCTCGACTGCCTATGCGGGCTCCACGCCGAGCGCCAAGTATAATGCGGCTCCAGTTCCTGCGCCGATGCAGGCGCCGGCAGGCGGCCATTTCCTGACGCCGCCGCCGGCCTTCACCAATGGCGCTCAGACGATGGAACAGATGGTGGTTCTGCCGGAAATCGGACCCATTCCCTTTGAGCGTCCGAATGGCTGGTCGAAGGGCACATCGCTTGCCATGGGCTATCAGGAGGAGGCGAGGACAGTCAACGTTCCGCTCGCTTTCGACGCCGTGATGGTACGCAATGATGGCCTGACGCAGGAGTCTATCCTCGCCTCCTTCAAGCGTCAGAATGGCGGCAGCGCAAAGGTGCGATAAAAGCCTACAACAAAGTGTAATTGCATCGGCTTCCGGCTCGCTTTACCCTCCTGAATCAACCCGCACGATCAATGGGATTAGCGATGTTGAAGCCGCTGCTTCGCCTCCTTGCATGCCTGCTTTTGCCTGCTTCTGCAGCCTTTGCCGCAGAAGGCACCGAGGCCGGTTTCGTCACCAAGGCCGCGCAGGCCTATATGATCGAGGCCTCGACCGGGACTGTGCTTCTCGCCAAGAACGAGAACCAGGTCTTTGCGCCTGCCTCGCTTGCCAAGCTGATGACGATGGATCTCGTTTTCAGTGCCGTCAGCAAGGGACAGATTTCGCTCGATACCGAATATCCCGTCTCCGAATATGCCTGGCGTACCGGCGGCGCGCCTTCGCGTGCGGCCACGATGTTTGCAGCGCTGAAATCGAAGGTTCGCGTCGAGGATCTGATCAAGGGCGTTGCGATCCAGGGCGCCAATGACGGCTGCATCATCCTTGCCGAGGGCATGGCCGGCAGCGAGGACCAGTTTGCGGCATCGATGACCCGGCGCGCTCGCGAGCTTGGCATGGAAAAGGCTATCTTCGGCAATTCAACCGGGATTCCCGACGGCAAGAGCAAGATGACGGCTAGGGAGTTGGTGACGCTCGCCGTCGATCTGCAGGCTTCCTATCCCGATCTCTATCCCTATTTTGCCCAAGCGGATTTCGAATGGAACAAGATCTTCCAGCGCAACCGCAATCCGCTGCTCGGCATGGATCTCGGCGCTGACGGGCTGGCGACGGGCTTTACGGAAGGCGAGGGCTATTCGATCGTCGCCTCGGTGCAGCGCAACGGACGGCGGCTCTTCGTGGCGCTTGCCGGCATCGCCTCCGACAAGGAGCGCACGGAAGAAGCCAAGCGCGTGCTGGAATGGGGGCTGACGGCTTTCGAAAGCCATCAGGTCTTTGCAGACAAGGAAGTCATCGGTGCGGCGAGCGTCTATGGCGGCACGGCGCGCACCGTCGATCTCGTCGCCAAGGCGCCGGTCAGCGTCTATGTTCCGATCAACAATCCAGACCGGCTCGCAGCCCGCATCGTCTACCACTGGCCGCTGATGGCGCCGGTGAAGGCCGACACGGAAGTCGGCACGCTGCGCATCGTTTCCGGCAACAGGATGTTGCGCGAAGTGCCACTCTATACAGTGCAATCGGTGGAGGTTGGATCGCTCACCAGCCGGGCGGTCGACGCGCTGCTGGAGCTTGGCGAATCGCTGTTCTTCTCATGGCTCTGGGACAAGTCCGAGCAGAGCTGAGATCCTTTTTGCCCGCGGATTTTGCCGCAATTTGCCGGGGAAGGTGAATATGTCGCCGCGGCAAAAGGTTTCGTTCCGCACTATCTTCGGATAGATAGAGGCAGAGCGTGGCGCTCAGAATGCGGGAAAGTATCATTGTCGTCCGGTACAGGATTGTTCGTTACGTTTGAAGGCGGAGAGGGGGCTGGGAAGTCCACGCAGATCCGCCGTCTTGCCGAGGCCCTTAAAGCCGAAGGCTATGACGTGCTGTTGACCCGGGAGCCTGGGGGCTCGCCGGGCGCCGAAGCGGTGCGCCATGTGCTGCTTTCGGGCGCTGCGGAAGCCTTTGGCACCCGCATGGAAGCGATCCTCTTTGCCGCCGCCCGCAACGATCACGTGGAAGAAGTCATCCGGCCGGCGCTTTACAAGGGCAAGATCGTGCTCTGCGACCGCTTCATGGATTCCTCGCGCGTCTATCAGGGCGTTACCGGCAACCTGGAGCCTGAATTCATCGAGACGCTGCAGCGCATCGCCATCAACGGCGTGATGCCTGATTGTACGCTGATCCTCGATATTCCGGCCAAGCTGGGGCTGGAGCGTGTTATCAAGCGAAACGCCGACGGCCCTGATCGTTTCGAGAAGGAAACGCTCGAAACGCACGAGAAGCGCCGCGAAGCCTATCTCGATATCGCCGCGCGCGAGCCGGAACGCTGCCATGTCGTCAACGCCACGCAGCCGGAAGAGGCGATTGCCTCGGAGATCCTCACCATAGTCAGGCAGTTGCTGAAACCATCAGCCGAAGCGCGGATGCCGGAAGCGGCGCATCATGAGTGAGGACAGGCCCGGACTGCTCGACGGCGCCATCTGGCCGGCCGAGAACACGAAGCTCTTCGGCCATGAAGATGCTGAGGATTTCCTGGCGCAGTTCTACCGCTCCGGCAAGGGGCATCATGCAATCCTGATCGAAGGGCCTGAGGGGATTGGCAAGGCGACATTGGCCTTCCGTTTCGCCAATCACGTTCTGTCGCATCCCGATACCGCAAGCGCGCCGGAGCGGATCGCCGATCCAGATCCAGACTCTGCTGTCAGCCGGCAGATCGCCTCAGGCGCGTCGCACAATCTCCTGCATCTTGCCAGACCCGTGGATGAGAAGACCGGGAAGGTGAAATCGGCAATTACCGTCGATGAGGTACGCCGGGCCGGCAAGTTCTTCTCGCAGACCTCGGGCACCGGCAACTGGCGCATTGTCATCATCGACCCTGCCGACGACATGAACCGGAATGCGGCAAATGCCATCCTGAAGATCCTCGAGGAGCCGCCGAAGCGGGCGATGTTCCTCGTTCTGTCGCATGCGCCGGGAAAGCTACTGCCGACGATCCGGTCACGCTGCCTGCCGCTGAAGCTTGCACCCCTTGACGATGGTGCGCTGGTTTCAGCACTTGCCCATCTCGGGATCCAGAGTGAGGGGCAGGCCTTGCTTTCTGCCGCAAAGGGCAGCGCCGGTGAGGCGCTGAAACTGCTGAATTACGGCGGCGGCGAGATCATTCAGGCCTATAACGAGGTTCTGTCCTCCGAAGGGCCGGCAGCACGCAAGGCCATGCATCGGCTTGCGGATGCGCTTTCGGGCAAGGAAGCCGATACGATCTTCGATTTCTTCGTCAGCCATGTAGGCGATGACGTCATGAACCGCGCGCGCCTTGMTGCGGGCGAGGGGCAGATTGCGGCCGCCGAACGTCTGGCGCGGCTCTATTCCGAAATCACCGAGAAGCTGACCGTCTCCGACGCTTACAATCTCGACCGCAAGCAGACGATCATGGAAGTGCTTTCCGAGATCAAGCAGCCGCGCGCCTGATCAGCCGGCCAGCAGTTTCCAGGCAACCACGGCGAGCGTGACGGCCAGTACGATGCGGATGGTGCGCTCCTGCAGTTTCGGTGCAAGCAGGCTGCCGACAATGATGCCGGGAATGGAGCCGACCAGCAGGGCAAGCAGCATTGCCCAGTCGATCTCGCCGATGAACCAGTATCCCATGCCGCCGATCAGGGTGAGCGGCACCGCATGGACGATATCCGAGCCGACGATCTCGCGCACGTCGAGGCCGGGGTAGAGGATGAGCAGGATCGTCACGCCCAAGGCGCCGGCGCCCACCGACGTCAAGGTGACGAGCACGCCGAGCACAAAGCCCAGACCGACGGTGAAGACTGCGATGGTCGCCGGTTTCGGCGGCATGCGCTCGCCGATGGCACGGCGGGCAAATTCAAGGATCTGGCCGCGGAAAACCAGCATGATCGCGGTCATGACCAGAAGCCAGCCGAGCGCGGTGGTGATGGTATTCGTGACGCCAATACTTTTTCGGTCGACGCCGGCCATCAGCCAGAGCATCGAAAGCGCGGCAGGGACGCTGCCGGCCGCAAGACTGCCGACGATCTTCCAGTTGACGCGGCCATGCATGCCGTGAACAGCCGTGCCGGCCGTTTTGGTGATTGCAGCGTAGAGAAGATCGGTTCCGACGGCCGTGGCCGGATGGACACCGAAAAGGAGCACGAGCAGGGGCGTCATCAGCGAACCGCCACCGACGCCGGTGATGCCGACAAGCGCTCCCACCATGAGACCGGAAAGGGAATAAAGAGGCTCGAACGTCAAATACACGCCTCCGAGGACGCGCGGCCATGACTATTCCGATCGATGAAAAATGGCACTTTGCTTCCGTCCCGCCCTCTTGCGACAGAAGGGGTAGATTGCGCCAGAACACGAGTCAAGGTCACCAATACGCGGCCCGGAAATCGTCGGTGGCTGCCAAACTTGATGTTTCGCTTGTGCGAGACATGCGCTAATAGCGGCTGACGATTTTTATAGAGTAAGCCGGAATTGGCCGCCATGACAGACAAGACCCCCTTCTACATTACGACCGCGATTTCCTATCCCAACGGCAAGCCGCATATCGGCCATGCCTATGAGCTGATCGCGACCGACGCCATGGCACGCTACCAGCGCCTCGACGGTAAGGATGTCTTCTTCCTGACGGGGACCGACGAGCACGGCCAGAAGATGCAGCAGACGGCGCGTGCCGAAGGCATCACGCCACAGGCGCTTGCCGACCGCAATTCCGGCGAATTCCAGGCGATGGCGAAGCTGCTCAATGCGTCGAACGACGATTTCATCCGCACCACGCAGGAACGTCACCACGAGACTTCGCGGAACATCTGGAACCTGATGGCCGCAAATGGCGACATCTACAAGGATTCCTATGCCGGCTGGTACTCGGTGCGTGACGAAGCCTATTACCAGGAAAACGAAACCGAGCTGCGCGCCGATGGGGTGCGCTATGGGCCCCAGGGCACGCCGGTCGAATGGGTGGAAGAGGCGAGCTACTTCTTCAAGCTCTCCGAATACCAGGACAGGCTGCTGAAGCACTACGAGGAAAACCTTGATTTCATCGGCCCGGCCGAACGCCGCAACGAGGTGATCTCCTTCGTCAAGTCCGGTCTCAAGGATCTCTCGGTCTCGCGTACGACCTTCGACTGGGGTATCAAGGTGCCGAATGACCCTGATCATGTCATGTATGTGTGGGTCGATGCGCTGACGAACTATATTACCGCAACCGGCTATATCGAAGACCGCAACGGGCCGCGGGCGAAATACTGGCCGGCTGATGTGCATATCATCGGCAAGGACATCATCCGCTTTCACGCCGTTTACTGGCCGGCCTTCCTGATGTCGGCAAAGCTGCCGCTGCCGAAGCGCGTCTTTGCTCACGGCTTCCTGCTTAACAAGGGCGAGAAGATGTCGAAGTCGCTCGGCAACGTCGTCGATCCGGTCAATCTGGTGAACCATTTCGGCCTCGACCAGGTGCGTTACTTCTTCCTGCGCGAAGTCTCCTTCGGCCAGGACGGCAGCTACAGCGAAGAGGCGATCGGCACGCGCATCAATTCCGACCTCGCCAACGGCATTGGAAACCTCGCCAGCCGCTCGCTGTCGATGATCGTCAAGAATTGCGACGGCAAGATCCCGGAATGCGGACCGTTGACCGATGAGGACAAGGCGATGCTGGCGCAGGCCGATGCGCTGCATGCCTTGACCCGTGAGGATATGAGCAAGCAGCTCATCCACCGCGCGTTAGCGTCCATCATCGCCGTGGTCTCCGAGACCGACCGCTATTTCGCCGGCCAGGAGCCGTGGGCGCTGAAGAAGACCGATCCGGCGCGCATGGGCACGGTGCTCTATGTCACTGCCGAAGTGGTGCGCCAGATCGCCGTCCTGCTGCAGCCCTTCATGCCGGAATCGTCCGGCAAGCTGCTCGACCTGGTGGCTGCGCCTGCAGGCAGCAGAGATTTCGCAGCGCTTGGCGAAGCCGGCCGTCTGGTGCCGGGAACGCCGCTCGAAGCGCCGAAGCCGGTCTTCCCGCGCTACGTGGCTCCGGAGGCTTAAGGCCGTGCTGGTTGATACGCATTGCCATCTGGACTTTGCCGATTTCGAGGCGGAACGCGACGAAGTGGTGGCGCGCGCCCATGCGTCGGGCGTGGCGCAAATGGTGACGATCTGCACCCGCGTGCGCAAGCTCGATGGGCTGCTCGCCATCACTGAAAAATATCCTTCCGTTTTCTGCTCGGTCGGCACGCATCCCAACAATGCGGGTGACGAACTGGATATCCAGACGGAAGATCTGGTGCGGCTGGCGTATGCCCATCAGAAGGTCGTTGCGATCGGCGAGGCCGGTCTCGATTATTTCTACGATACGCAGAAGCCCGAAGACCAGCAGACGGGCTTTCGTCGCCACATTGCCGCGGCACGGGAAACGCAGCTTCCGCTCGTCATCCATAGCCGCAGCGCTGATGCCGACATGGCTGCGATCCTGACCGAGGAAACAGGGAAGGGGGCCTTCCCCTTCATTCTGCATTGCTTCTCGGCCGGCCCGGAGCTGGCGAAGACGGGCGTCGAGCTCGGCGGCTATATTTCCTTTTCGGGTATTCTCACTTTCCCGAAGTCGGAAGAGCTGCGCGACATCGCCAAGACCATTCCGCACAACCGGTTGCTCGTCGAAACGGATGCGCCGTATCTCGCGCCGAAGCGCTGGCGCGGCAAGCGCAACGAGCCATCTTACGTGGTGAATACGGCCGAGGTACTGGCCGATACGATCGGCCTTCCTTACGAGGAGGTCGCGCGGATCACCACCGACAATGCGTTCAGGCTGTTTTCGAAGATGCCGAGGATCTAGCGGCGTGGCACGACGGCAGCGGTTCACCATTCTCGGCTGTTCGTCGTCACCCGGCGTGCCGCGCATCACCGGCGACTGGGGCGCCTGCAATCCGGACAATCCAAAGAACAGAAGAACACGCGCTGCCTTTATGGTGCAGCAGTTTTCTGATGATGGCGCTGCAACGACCGTCGTCATCGATACGGGGCCGGATTTTCGTGAGCAGATGATCATGGCAGGGGTCGACCATGTCGACGCGGTCCTCTACACCCATCCGCATGCAGACCATATCCACGGCATCGACGATCTGCGTGGTTATTTTCACAATACCCGCCGGCGCGTGCCGATCTTCGCTGACCAGTTCACCATGAGCCGGCTGCGCGATGCCTTCGGCTATTGCCTGGAGACGCCGCCGGGCAGCAATTATCCGCCAATCGTGCTGCCGATCGTGATCGAGGATCTGGAAGAGCCCATTGAAATCCACGGGCCAGGCGGAACGATCGCCTTCATGCCGCATCTGCAGCAGCATGGTGACATCCATTCGCTCGGTTTCCGCATCGGCGATGTGGCCTATTGCAGCGATATCAGCGACTTCCCGCCGCAGACGGTGGAGAGGCTGCAGAACCTCGACATGCTGATCATCGACGCCCTGCAATATGCCTATCATCCCAGCCATCTCTCGCTGGAACAGTCACTGGACTGGATCGAGCGGCTAAGACCGAAGCGGGCGATCCTGACGCATATGCACACGCCGCTCGACTATGATGTAGTCATGGCGCAAACGCCGGATCATGTGGTGCCGGCGTTCGACCAGATGAGCTTCGAAGTCGAGGTTTAGCTGCCGATAAATGGAGCAACCTCGAGGTATCCGCGATGGATCATGTCGAGCGCGACATAGAGAATGATCAACAGGCCGACATAGGCGATCCAGCGATGTTTGTTGAGCAGGCGGGCGATAAAGTTCGCGGCGATGCCCATCAGCGCAATGGAAAGACCGAGGCCTAGCACCAGCACGCTCGGGTGTTCGCGAGCGGCGCCGGCAACGGCAAGAACATTGTCCAGCGACATGGAAACGTCGGCGATGACGATCTGTGTCGCAGCCTGGAAGAAGGTCTTCCTCGGCGCAGCTGCGCCAGCCTCGGCCGCATGTTCTTCGCCATGGCCGGCACGCAGCTCGCGCCACATCTTCCAGCAGACCCAGAGCAGCAGCAAGCCGCCGGCCAGCAGAAGGCCGACAATCGCCAGAAGATAGACTGCGACAGAGGCGAACAGGATGCGGAGCACCGTTGCCGCCAGAATGCCGACAATGATTGCCTTGCGGCGCTGCGTGGCTTCCAGGCCGGCAGCAGCAAGGCCGATGACGACGGCGTTGTCGCCGGCGAGAACAAGGTCGATAGCAATGACCTGCAGCAGGGCCGTCACACCGGCCGCTGTGAAAATATCCATATTGAATTACCCCCGGATATGCTTCGAGCGTGCTAGCGTCTTGAGGGTTTTCCGTCAACCGGTGAAGGGATGCGTTGACGACTGCGTCCACGGTCATGCCGTGTAATCCGGGCGGATGTGATCGATGCGGTGTCCCGCATGGACGGATCGATGTAGATTATGGAACGATTCTTTTCTTCGATCCGCAGGCCCATGGAAACTTCGCTTTATCTGCCCGTCAAAGGCTTTCTCGAAAAGGCAGGTTACGTCGTCAAGGGCGAAGTCGGCGGCTGCGATCTGGTTGGCCTGAGTGACGACGATCCGCCTGTGGTGGTGGTCTGCGAGCTGAAGCTCAGCTTCAATCTCGAACTCATCCTGCAAGCAGTCGATCGCGCGGCTGTCTCTGACGAGGTCTGGATCGCGGGCCGGGTTTCCGCCAAGGGTAAAGGCCGGGAAGCCGACAAACGCTACCGCGATCTCTGCCGCAGGCTCGGCATCGGCATGCTCGGCATTTCGGATAGCGGCGACGTCAGCGTGATCGTCGGCTCCGTATCGCCGATGCCACGGACCAATCCGAAGCGCCGGTCGCGGCTGATGCGCGAGCACCAGAAACGCCGCGGCGACCCGGCGCTCGGCGGCAGCACGCGCACACCGCTCATGACGGCATATCGCCAGCAGGCGCTTGGCTGCGCTGCGGCGCTGGCATCTGGGCCGCTGCGCGTGCGCGATATCAGGTCTTGGGTACCGGAGGCCGGCAAGATACTGCTGTCCAATGTCTATGGCTGGTTCGAAAGACTAGACAGAGGCATTTACGGCTTGACCGATGCCGGACGGGAAGCGCTGCAGCGGTGGCCACAGCCGGAGATGCAGGCGGCGCAGTAGTGGGTATGGTTTTTAGTTCCATAACCTATCTTATGCGATCTTTATGTGTAGTGGGGTACATTCTATTTCCAAGTGCGACATGCCAGTAATTTCAATGGCTTCACTTTGGAGATTTTGGCATGTCGCTTTGCTATCAGCAGTTCACCCTCGCCGATCGTCGCCGTCTTTATCACCTCAGAGAGCGAAAGGTGCCAGTTGGCGAGATCGCCCGCCAGCTCGGACGTCATCGCTCAACGATCTATCGTGAGCTCAAGCGCAACACTTTCCACGATCGCGAGTTTCCCGAGTACACCGGCTACTTTG
>NZ_JBFTPD010000046.1:0-34636 GCF_056398305.1 Rhizobium sp. 01T444 | reverse complement strand
CAGCGAATGGGCAACGGTCTTCGGCGACGCCAAGATGACGACGGCTCTTCTCGACCGTCTCACCCACCGTTGCCACATCCTTGAAACCGGGAACGACAGCTTCCGCTTCAAAGCCAGCTCGGCCGCCGCAGCGCAAAAGAGAGGAGAAAAAGCCAGTCACTTGACCAGAGCCTGATCAAAAAACCATACTTAGAGGTGGCTCACTTCTCGGTGGAAAAACCGGCTCAGTTCCGCGTGAAAACCAACAGCTGTTCTCACGCAGGGTCAGTTCCTCCGACAGGAGGATATCGATGGCCTCAAGGGCCGATAGCTCACCATGCTCGAGGCGGCGCACGACATGGTCGAGAGCTTCCAATGCGCGCGGCATCTTCAGTCCAACGAGATCATGACGGATACGGTCGATCATCGACGGAATGGGGTCGAGGGTGGCGCTCATGGTCGGTTCTCCTGTGCCAGGACCTTGCCGACGGCATCATAGAAGGCAAGCGATCGCTGCAGCACGGTGTCGCCGGCGGGTTTGAAGATATGAGTATCCTGCCGTCTCCCCAGCCCATGTTGCGGCTGAATGGGTCGCCGATGATCCGGATGAACCCGGCGCTGTTTACGGCCCTCCAGGACCGGGTGAGTTGCGATCAGCGTGCCGTTCTCGAAGATGCGGACCTCGTCGGCGAGGGAATGGACCTCAACCATTCGGCTTCGTGTGGCATCCGGAACGCTGTAGGCATTGCCACCGACGCTGACCATGCCCTCCCGCGACACGCGGCGCTCCAGCTTCAGAACGGATTTGAACGGTGCCAGCGGTAACGGTCGCAGGTGCGGTCGCTCCTCGGCAAAGGCTTCATTGACGAAGCGCATGGTTGTCGCATGCTTCCTTGGATTGGCGACGGTGTCCAGCCAGTGCCGGAGCTGGGCGTTCAGGTCGTCGAGATTGCGAAACGAGCGGGCCAGGAAGAAGTCCTCGCGGATGTACCGGAACGGTCGCTCGACTTTGCCCTTGGTCTTTGCACGATAAGGTTTGCACGCCTTCGGGTGGAAGCCGTAGTGGCGTGCCAGGTCGATGAGTGCGCGATTGTAGATGATGCCTTCCGTCTGGCCTTCGCCGATGACGGCAGTCTTCATCCGGTCGTAGAGCACCTCCCTTGGAGCACCGCCAAGGGCCTCGAAAGCAGCGATGTGGCAGCGCAGGACGGTTGGCAGGTTCTGATGCATGACGAAGCGCGCCCAGATGAGGCGGCTGTGACCCAGCACCATTGAGAACAGCCAAACGATCCTCGGCGTCATCGGTTCGTCGGTGAAGACGACGTGGAACTGGGCGAAATCGACCTGGGCCTGCTCGCCGGGCGGCGTCTCGAAACGAACCTCGTATCCCTGGTGTGCAGCGGGTCGCACATCGCGAAGAAAATCCGTTACAGCCGTGTAGCCGCCCGTATAGCCTCGATCCTTGAGCTCTCGTAGCAGCCGACTGCCGGTTAGGCATGGATAGGTCTTCACCCGCTCCCGCAGGTAAGAAGCAAACGGATCGATCACCGTTGCCCGCGGCTTCCTGGGACCATAGGCCGGAGCCTCAAGGCCTCGCTCAATGTATTTGCGCACCGTCTTGCGATCGATGCCCGTTTCTCTGGAAATGGCCGATACCGTCAGCCCCTGCTGATGCAGATCCAGGATCATGATTGTCTCCCTCAGCTTGATCACCAATATCCCCCTTCCGACCATCGGAAAGAGTATTGACGATGACGCGCCGCCGGTCTTCCGGGGCGCGCCCCGGAAGACCGGCGGCCGCAGCACCTGGGGAAGATTCAAACGGCACTATTGGGGAGTATTGCTCCGGTACTGACAACTTCTACAAAAATGCGGGTCGTGAAATCGAGGACAAACGGCCCTTCGACAGGTATCTCGGCGAAACCCAGCGTCTGCTGGGCGTCCTCGACGGAAGACTAGCGCGGCGTTCCTGGTTGGTCGGTGGAGGTGCCGGCGAATACTCGATAGCTGACATAGCTTCGCTCGGTTGGGTGCGAGCGCTTGATACCAGCTATCAGGCGGGCGCTCTCATCGGGTTGAGAAACTATCCACACGTCGCCGAATGGCTGGAGCGAGCCTTGGCTCGGTCGGCGGTTCAGCGCGGGCTCAGCGTCCCTACACGCCCGTGACGGTCGCCGCCGCTTGCCGCTACCGACACGGCACACGCATCCGCGACATCGCGCTCGACGAAGATGTGCCGGAGCAGATGGATCGGTCAGAGTTCGTGTGGATCGATCTTCAGGATCCGACCAGCACCGAACTGAGAATTTTGCAGGATCGCTACGGTCTTCGTCCATTGGTGGTGCAGGCCGCGCTTGATCCGGATCAGCCGCCCAAGCTTGAAGTTCACGGGCACCAGTTATTCGTGATCGCACGGTCGGCATGGCTCGAAGATGATCGGATCCGATATAGGGCCCTCGCCATTTTTGTCAGCCACCATCATATCATCATCGTGCATCACGGATCGAGCGCCCACCGTGAAGACCTCCGCGCCCATCTGGAAACAGCCCCGGAATTACTCGCGCAGGGCGTCGACTACGTCCTGCATGCCGTACTCAATCAGGTCGTTGACGACTATCTGCCGATTTTCGAAATGGTCGAGGATGATGTCCTCCAGATGGAGCGGCACTCTCTCTACAGCTTTCTCGGACGCGAAGAAGTGGTGCGCATCTTCCATCTGCGCTGCGAACTGACACGCTTCCAGCGAACCCTGGGGCCTATGGGCGAAATCACCCGTAAGCTCGTGCGGGGCCACTACCCTTGCATCAGTGCCGAAGCGCGTCCCTATTTTGACGACGTGCTGGACCATGTGACCCGCGTCCAGACGATGGTGGATGGGCTCTTGCATGTGCTCGTCTCAGCTTTTGAGTTAAGCAGCCTGCTTGAGCAGCAACGGACAGGTGTGATCACCCGCCAACTTGCCGCCTGGGCCGCTATTCTGGCCGTTCCCACAGCGATTGCGGGCATTTACGGGATGAACTTCCGCTACATGCCGGAGCTTGAGACGCGTTACGGCTATTTCGGCGTACTCGGCACCATTTTAGTTCTCTGCGCTCTTCTGTGGCGTCGATTCAGGGGTGCCGGATGGTTATGAGACGCCACTCCTAGTGGAAGCGGAGTAGCCAGCTGGCAAACTCACCCACCAACGGACCGAAGCCGGGCATCTTTGTCCAATGCGCCCGTTCAGCAAAACTTGGAGGCGCTGACCACTTTAGTGAAGAACCTTCGAACCATGTGGACCCGTCTATCGGGCGCGGGTACCGCTAGGTGATTATCTTCTTTGTTCGACGAGCTTCCCGCTAGAGCCCTTATCCTCAAGCTCCTTTGTGGTACTATGCCGCTAAGCCGTCTCCATTGATTGCTTCGAAGCGTCGGCGGTACTCGCCCGGTGTAAGACCGACCAGCCTTTGGAAGAGGCGTCTGAAAGAGGCAGCGTCGCTGTACCCCACTGCACGTGCGACCTGGTCCACTGGCCGCTTTGTGAACTGAAGAAGTTCTCTAGCTTTGCCGATACGCAGCTGCTGGGTATACCCGGTGGGGGTCATGCCCGTTGCCGACTTGAATCGACGAAGGAATGTGCGCTCCTCCATCGTCGCTGCTCGTGCCATCTCTGATAAAGCGATCGAGCGCATCGGGTTGGATTGCAGCCAGTGTTGTACCTTCAAGATCGCCTCGTCCCCGTGAGTGAGCCGCGGTGCGAAGATGCTGTAGTGGCGCTGCTCGCGTCCTGCTGGATCGATGAGCCAGAACTGAGCGGCTTCAACCATGACCGTCGGGCCGAGCAACCGGTCAATCAGGCGCATGCCGAGGTCTGTCCAAGCCATCATCCCGCCGGCAGTAAGGATCTCGCCATCTTCGATGACGACTTTGCTCACATCGATCTTCACATCGGGGAAGTCCGCCTGTAGCTTGTCCGCATGCAGCCAGTGAGTGGTCACGGCACGCCCTGACAGCAACCCGGTCGCCGCCAACATAAATGCTCCGCAGCCTGTTGAAGCAAGCGTTGCGCCTACCGCGTGTCGCTCCGACAACCACGTCGTATAGGGCATCGCCTGCTTGGCATCGACGTGCCCTGGGAGCTGGTTCAAGGCGAACGATGGAGCGATCACGACGTCGGGACCGTGCTCGACGCCGGGGTGAGAATCATAACAGCGGGTAATCTTGCTCGCGCTATTCATGTTCCAGTGCGTAACGCGCAGCGGAGCTCCCCCTCGCCTTTCGGAGAAGCTGCTAGCGACCTGTAGCAGGTCGGTTATGCCGTGTACCATCGCCATATGGCATTGCGGGTAAAGGAGGAGTCCTATCTCTGCACACGGCGCTCGCGCTTTTATTTGCACCAGTAGAATTCCTTCCGGACGAATTTGCACACCAAAGATCAGCTTGTCATTTTTAACACGCTTTTTGTCGAATCCGCCAATCCCGATCAACTGGAAAATGCGGCAAAGTCCTTCTCTATAGCCAGGAGATGAGGATCGCAATTTGAAGGATACGTATTGAGTGCGAGCGAGCAGGGACGATACGCATTGCGGTCGCAGAGCCCCTACCTGGGAACATAAGCGACGAAGCGGGGCAGTGGCTACTGCGGCGAGAAAGCGAGAATAGCCATGGAGATGCACCAGGTCCGCTACTTCTTGTCGATGGCACGTGTTTTAAACTTCACGCGGGCGGCGCATGCCTGCAACGTCAGCCAGCCCTCCCTCACCCGCGCGATCCAGAAGCTGGAAGACGAGTTTGGCGGACCGCTTTTCCGCCGAGAGCGGAGCCGCACGCATTTGACCGATCTCGGTCGGCTTATGCTCCCGCACCTCGAGCGCGCGTTTGAGGCGGCGCAAGCGGCCAAGCAACTGGCCAAAGGGGTCGGAAGGGCGGAAGTGGCTTTGCTGTCTCTCGGTGTAGATGCGGCGATCGAGTCCGAAACGCTTGATGCGATCCTCGCCGAGCTCTGCTCCGGCCTGCCCGGTCTGGAACTCACGCTGACAACCGGCTCCTCCGCAAGCCTAGTCGATGCCGCCATGAGGGGCGAATTGGACCTCGTGATAACCGAAGCGCCTAACGAGGCACCGGAACGCTTCGAAAGCTGGCTTCTTTTCAAACACACGTATCACATGATTGCCCGCGCTGATCACCCACTGGCGCAGTGCACTCCCGGTAGCCTGCAAGCCGCCAGCAAGGAGGTCTGGATCGATCATGACGGCGGAGACTGCGCGCGTCTTCGCACTGCCGCCGCGCAGATCGGATTCGAGCCAGTCGTTCGCCACCGTGCGTCCGATGCGAGCCGGGTCAAGCAACTGGTGCTCGCGGGATTGGGCTGCGCTTTCATGCCGCTGACCCGGTACGACGATCGCCTAAGCGTGATCCGTTTCATCGATGTGGACGTCGTCGGACATGTTGTGCTTGCGGCCGTCTCTGGACGGAGGCGAAGCATCGCGTCCGATGCCTTCGTGTGCGCTTCAAAAGCGCGGATTTGGGCGGGGGCCTCTGTTGATTGATCGAACGACCCCCCGCCATGTCTGCACTGCTTTATGCAACCGGCAACAGGGGCAGAAGCAAACATGACCAAGATACTGGACGCGGACGTGTCGAACGAGGTCGCAAATGTCTGCATTCAGACCCATGACAGCTTCGGCGTCGCGGAGCAATACGATGTTGAGCGCAAATTCCGGGAAACGTGCCTATATCAGGTCGAACCGATTTCAACCAACCTTATCCTCTCGTTCCTGTCCGAGCATTTGCCAGGACTGCCCCGCTGGAATTAGGAGAATTTCACAGTGAACGTCCTCATCGTCTACGCTCATCCGGAACCTAAATCCTTCAATGGCGCCATGAAAGACGTTGCCGTCAAAACGTTAACTGCGGCTGGTCACGATGTCGTCGTGAGCGATCTCTACTCAATGGGATTTAACCCCGTGGCCGGCCATGACGACTTCGAAGAGCAACCGAGCAATCCGGAATTCTTCAGCCTTCCGATTGAGCAGACTAACGCGTATGAGAAGGGAACCACGTCTCCGGACATCGCGGTGGAAATGGAAAAACTGAAGCGCGCAGACTTGGTGATCTTTCAGTTTCCGGTCTGGTGGTTCAGTATGCCGGCAGTACTTAAGGGTTGGGCCGACCGGGTGTTTGCCCGAGGCTTCGCATATTTGCCGGGCCGAAAGTACGACACTGGCATGTTCAAGGGTAAGACGGCCATGGTCACAACGACAACCGGGAGCTCGGCCGACACCTACGCTCCGGACGGAATCGACGGCGATATCCTCACAGTCCTATGGCCGATTCATAACGGACTTTTGCGGTACAGTGGTTTCGATGTTCTGCCGCCATTCGTTGCGTACATGCCTGGCCGCGTCGGTGAGGATGGTCGCCAGGCGTATCTCGAGGCTTACAAGAAGCGACTTGTCGAGTTCGAAACGACGCCACGCCTGTTCTTCCATCCGAAGGAAGACTATGGCGCGAACGAGCGTCTGAAGCCAGGTGTTCTCGCCCGCTCGGGAGTGCAGAGGGATGTCTGACGGCACTCCCCCGTTGTCCGGGCTGTTGGTGGGCGCCGATACTGATCGCGTCCGTAGCGAGTTCGTTTTGATTCAACGTTTTCCGGCAAAGCCTCATAAAAGGCGGTCGGCCAACTCACACGCCACCTGAGCCATGGTTTCAAGCGTTCGCGGACCATTCGAGGAATAAGACATGATCATTCGTCCATTCACGATCTCGGTTGCCGACGAAGACCTTATGGATTTAAAGCATCGTCTGTCCATGGCACGCTGGCCTAAGGCACTTGACGACGCTTCCTGGGAGGACGGCGCAAGTCTCGCCTTTCTCCTCAGGCTGGTGAACCACTGGCAAAACCGCTTCATTTGGCGCGCGGAAGAAACGCGGCTTAACCAACTGCCACAGTTCGTAGGATCGGTCGACGGCACCGATATCCATTTTATCCACCAAAAAGGCGTTGGGCCGGCGCCTTTGCCGCTGATCCTCACTCATGGCTGGCCGGGTTCCTTTACCGAATTTGAACGCATCCTGCCGCTCCTGACAAATCCCGGTGCCCATGGTGGCGATCCAGCGGATGCTTTCGATGTGGTGGTTCCCTCGCTTCCCGGCTATGGGTTTTCGTCCGCGCCTTTAGAGTCGGGCGTCGGATCACGCGCCATCGCCGGCCTTTGGCATGAACTGATGACATCGCTCGGATACGAGCGGTTTGGTGCACAAGGTGGCGACATCGGGTCAGGTGTTTCCACATGGCTGGCGCGGCTGTTTCCGGAAAATGTTGTCGGCTTTCACCTGAACTATGTGTCGGCGGGGTTCCGCCCGACGCTGGCGCTCGGCGAAGAGCCGACGGAAGAAGAACGGGCCTACCAGGCGAGTGCTGCATCATGGGCCGCGACCGAGGGGGCATACTCGGCGATGCATTCCACCAAGCCGCAGACTTTGGCCTTCGCGCTTTCGGACTCACCCGTAGGGCTGGCTGCATGGATTTCAGAAAAGTTTCGGGCATGGACAGACTGCGACGGTGATCTCGAAGGCATTCTCTCGCTGGATACGATTTTGACCGACATTTCGATCTACTGGTTCACCGGCAACCTCAATGCCTCGCTCCGGCTTTACAAAGAAAACCGCCTCGACCCTCTCATCTTTGCCCCGAGCGAACGACTGACGCCGCCTTTGGGGATCGCGCATTTTCCCAAGGAACTGCCGATCCCGCCGCGGTCGTGGGTCGAGCGGGTCGCAAATGTCACACGATGGTCGGAAATGCCGACCGGCGGGCATTTCGCCGCACTTGAGCAGCCGTATTTGTTGTCAAACGAGATCAGGGAGTTTTTCCGGCCGCTTCGCTGAGATTGGCGTCGATTGCGTATTCCGATGATTTCGACCACCATTCCGAATTTATTCCAGCCACGATTCTGCCTTGAAGCCGTTCGCTTCGAGCTGAGCTCTGGGTCTCGTCAATGAATAGATCCTCGTTATCGCGTCGTCGAGCCTGGGTTGTTTCCGCGGCGCTGACGGAACGTCACTTTCGCATGCTCTCGCCGGACAACTCGACGCGGTTTGCGTTGTGCACGAGCCGGTCTGGAATAGCATCGGCAATGGTCGGATTGCCGATCATGTCGTGCCAGTGCTCGACCGGGACCTGACTGGTGAGATCGAAATGATCGGGCAGGTCCGTCCGCAAGATTGTCAGAGTATGGTCAGTACTCGACAAACCCGCGATCGATGCCCAGCTGTCTTAAATGCGCGCCTTGAACGGAACCGAACGGTCGGCCCCGCAGTCTCGCGCCCCGCGCTTAACACCTATCTAGCTGATAAGACAACATTTTACTTAGGCTGCGCGCCGGCAGGGGCTTGGAAATACAATCCATCGTTATGATATAACATATTGCATAACGCTTTTTATGGAACTTGGATGTTGGTTGACTTCACTATGGATGGAAGAACTGGCCAGTATTTTCCACGCCGCTCGGTTCAGATTTGCAAGTTGATGCCTACCCACCTCGGTAAGGCGCCGAGCTTACGAGGTATTGAGGCCCTATTTGCGGAGCACGCCAAGGTGGCCTCGCTCCTCACAGGCCCATTATTTTTTGTTCTGCCGGTTTGCGATCAGATCATCCACCACCGCCGGATCAGCCAGCGTCGACGTATCCCCCAACGCGCCGAAATCATCCTCTGCTATCTTGCGCAGGATGCGGCGCATGATCTTGCCGGAACGGGTTTTGGGCAGGCCTTGCGCGAACTGGATCTTGTCGGGCGCGGCAATCGGGCCGATTTCGGTGCGGACATGGCCGACCAGCGCCTTGCCCAGCTCGTCGGACCTCTGCACGCCTGCCATGAGCGTCACGTAGCAATAGATGCCTTGGCCCTTAATATCGTGCGGATAGCCAACGACGGCCGCTTCCGAAACATCGGCATGCGAGACCAGCGCCGATTCTACCTCCGCCGTGCCGAGCCTGTGGCCCGAAACGTTGAGCACGTCATCGACGCGGCCCGTGATCCAGTAGTAACCGTCGGCGTCGCGGCGGCAGCCGTCGCCGGTGAAATATTTGCCCTTGTAGATGGCAAAATAGGTCTGGATGAAGCGCTCATGATCGCCGTAGACCGTGCGCATTTGGCCGGGCCATGAATCGGTGATGCAGAGATTGCCGTCCGTAGCGCCGTCCAGCACCTTGCCCTCGCCATCGATGAGCTCAGGCTTGACGCCGAAGAAGGGCCGCGTCGCCGAGCCGGCCTTGAGGTCGGTGGCGCCGGGCAGCGGCGTGATCATAATGCCGCCGGTCTCGGTCTGCCACCAGGTATCGACGATCGGGCAGCGGTCGTCGCCGACCACGTGATAATACCATTCCCACGCCTCGGGATTGATGGGCTCGCCGACCGAGCCGAGCAGCCTGAGCGAAGACCGCGACGAGCGCTTGACGAAATCGTCACCCGCGCCCATCAACGCCCGGATCGCTGTCGGCGCGGTGTAGAAGATGTTGACCTTGTGCTTGTCGATCACGTCCCAGAAACGGCCCTGGTCGGGATAATTCGGCACGCCTTCGAACATCAGCGTCGTGGCACGATTGGCGAGCGGACCATACACGATATAGCTGTGGCCTGTCACCCAGCCCACATCCGCCGTACACCAGTAGATATCGCCCTCATGGTAGTCGAAGACATATTGATGCGTCATCGAGGCATAGACGAGATAGCCGCCGGTCGTGTGCAGCACGCCTTTCGGCTTGCCAGTCGAACCAGAGGTATAGAGGATGAAGAGCGGATCCTCGGCGTTCATCGGCTCGGGCAGGCAGTCGGCGCTCACCTTGGCGCATTCCTCGTGATACCAGTGGTCGCGGCCCGGCGCCCAACCCGTGGGGTTGCCGGTGCGGCGCACGACGATCACATCCTTGACCATCACATAGCCACGTGCGGCGATATCGATGGCTCTGTCGACATTGTTCTTGAGCGGGACGAGCTTGCCGCCGCGCAAGCCCTCGTCGGCAGTGATCACGAAGGTCGATTYGCAATCGACGATACGGCCGCCCAACGCATCTGGCGAAAAGCCGCCGAACACCACCGAATGGATGGCTCCGATGCGGGCACAGGCCAGCATTGCGTAAGCCGCCTCGGGGATCATCGGCATGTAGATGGTGACACGATCGCCCCTCTTGACGCCCCGCAGCTTCATTACATTGGCGAGCCGGCAGACGTGCTCATGCAATTCGCGATAGGTGATGTTCTTGCAGAGCGACGGATCGTCGCCTTCCCAGATGATCGCCACCTGGTCGGCATGATCCTTCAGGTGTCGGTCGATGCAATTCACGGACACGTTGGTCTCGCCATCCTCGAACCACTTGATCGAGACGTCGCCCTCAAAGGACGTGTTCTTGACCTTGGTGAAGGGCTTGGACCAATCGATCCGCTTGCCGTGCCGGCCCCAGAAAGCATCGGGGTTTTCGACACTCTCCTTGTACCAATTCAGAAAGGTTTCATTGTCGATGAGCGCTCGATTTTTTGCGCTTTTCAGGACCGGGTAGGTCTTTTTGGACATGCGTACATCCTTGTCGTTGCATCATTCCGATTGACCCGAGTTAGGGCACCGTCTGAGTTTCTAGAAAATCGCGGGAAGATCTATCGACAGAAGGTCCACGCTCGACACCGTCGTCGTTTTCATCGGACCAGTCTTGTTGGACGATGCCTTTCTCCTCAACATGTTCTTCCGCTAACGCGTATCTCAATCCTGGCGATTTCGCTCAGCCTGTCTTGGGGATCTGCGGGTATACCCGATCTCGGCCAGGCGCTGAACTTCTGAATTGAGTCCTTCTGCGTCGCCATTGGGCTGAGCTGCGAACCATCCCTGAAGCATTTCGTGAGCGGTCGCGTCGATACCTATACCAAATGGCCTTTGGCAAACCCGGACGGTCACTCCCCCGATTATGAGGCCGTAAGTACATCATTGCGTGATGCAGATCCCATGGTCACGGCCTTTGAGATATTGAAGCGCCCCACGGCCTCGCCCAAACGGCGTGCCTCATCTCTCAAGGAGACACTGGCGGCGGTTGTCGCTTCAACGATCGCTGCTAGTGATTTCTGCCGCCGGCCAGGTGGAGGCTTGGGAGTTCTCACAACTGGCCAGCGAGAGATGGTGCTAAGTTGCACCGGATCATTATATGTCGGATGGTAGTGTAATCTTCTAAGGCATAGACAGACATGTCCTTGCCGAAGCCGGATTGCTTAACACCGCCGTGAGGCATTTCTGTCGCCAGCATGAAATGATTATTGACCCCTGTACAGCCATATGGCAGCCGTGAAGCTATATTCATGGCTTTGGATATCCGTGTGCACTGGACCGAAGATCTCGCGCACTGCACGACCTCATCTTCCTGAGTTGCGCCAGCAATGCCAGTAGGCTGATCCCCACGGTCCTTCTTCACCTAGGGAAATAACTGTCTCTTTCCCAGCAATGGCTGCGCGGCCCAAGGCGCGAAGCACCCTGGCGCTTCTATCAATATGTGGCCCTAACGGCGAACCATCGAAGGCGACAACCACGTCGTCCGTAAAGCTTTCAATAAGAAGGACGCGAGAACGTCGTTCAAACACGCCGTCCAATTTGTTCAAACGGTGCTTGCTAGTCCGCAATTTCATGCCTCGCAGCGCCCGACGATGGCGCGGCGCTCGCTGGCCCTGGGGTCTCGTGCATAGTAGTCGCATTTTTACAGCCTCCTCCATCGCCGATGTGAGGGCAATTGTCCTAGTTGGTGAACGAAGTCACCGCGTGTGTCGCCACCCTGTCCTGAGGCGCAGCCAAGGGTTGATCTTTGACAAGAATAGGGTTGGGCCCTTGGGGCGTATATCATCAGAGTGCACGGCGACTTGTTCGAGAGTGCAAACGCCCCGGGGCACCAACACCGGGAAATCTCTTAAATTTGCCGGGGAAACCGTGAGTCAAGGCTTGTATTGAAGGGACTGGGGCCTTGCGTATAAGCACCGGAGGCCGAATAAAGTCCCGCAGCTATAAAAATCGCGGAAAGCTTGGTAAAGATTTACTGAAACCTATTTCCCCGAATGCGCTGCTGTGGCAGGCTGCGCGCCGTAGAATGGGATAGCGGTATGGTAACGATCAAGGAAATCGCCAAGGCCGTGGGCGTTTCATCCGCCACGGTATCGCGGGTCCTGAACTACGACCCAGCCCTTTCCATTTCGCCGGTAAAACGGCAGGCCATCATCGAAACAGCCGAAGCGCTAAACTACGAGACGCCGCGCAATCGCAACAAGACAAATGGCCAGGCAACGCCGAGCCCGCTGACAAAGCTCGTGATCGTGCATTTCCTCGAACCGTCCGATGAGATCGCCGACCCCTATTATGTCGGCGTTCGCCTGGGCATCGAGACCCGCTGTCGCGAACTCAAGACCGAGATCGTCAAGGTCTTCCATTCCGACGCTCTTCCGGAGGCGTCCCTTCTTGAGAGTGCATCGGGCGTCATCGTGATCGGCAAACATTACGATAACGAAATCGAATGGCTGCAGCGCCATGCGCGGCAGATTGTCTTTGCCGACTTCGACCCGAAAATCGACCGGATCGACAGCGTGCTTTCGGATATGGGGATCGCGACCCTCCAGGTCATGGATTCCCTGAAAGCCAGCGGGTACAAACGGATCGGCTTTATCGGCAGTCACGAGAAATCGAATGGGACCGTCACGCCTTTCGGCGAGAAACGCTGCGCTGCCTATATCGAATGGCAGAATCAGCAAGGCACGTTCGATCCTGACCTGCTCGCGTTGGCCGACTGTTCGTCAGGACAAAGCCTTCGATTGGATACCGGCTATCGCCTGGCACGCGATCTGCTCGCATTGGCGCAAAAGCCGGACGTGATCGTCACCTCTAACGACAATATGGCGATCGGCACTTACAGGGCGATCCAGGAGGCGGGTCTGTCCATACCCGACGATATCGGCGTAATCTCGTTCAACGACATCCCGGTCGCGCAGTTCCTCATGCCGCCGCTGACGACGGTTCGCGTTCACGGCGAGCATATCGGCGAGGTCGCCGTCGATCTTTTGCTAGAACGCCTCTCCGGACGCACCTATGGCAAGAAAGTGCTCATCTCCACAGAGCTCATTCACCGCGAGAGCTGTCGCACCGCCATAAAATCCTGAGCGTTTCTCAAGTCGTTCGCAGCCGCAATAAATATTTACTAAATTTTCCTTGTGTGTCTTCCTTTTTTGGGTAAATTGTCGCCGAACACATGGGCAATAGCGGCTACGTCTCTGCCCATGTTATTTCCGATGAACGGAACATCATTGAGTCGGCGCAAGCCCGTTCTGCGATCAATTACGAGAAGCTGACGGTCGGCCTTTCGGCAGCCAGCTCCTTCCTTTTCGACAGCGCCGGCACCGCATAAGATAGCGAGCCGTCGGGACAATTCGGGAAAACACAATGACCGACATGAAGACCATCGGCTGGGGTATTATCGGCCCCGGCAGTATTGCCAAGACCTTTGCGGCCGGTATCGCCCATTCCCGGACGGGGAAACTGGCTGCGATCGCCAGCCGCAACACATCAAGGCCCGGCCTTGCTGATGGCTTCCCCGGCGCCCGCATCGTGGATGGTTACGAAGCGCTGCTGGACGACGGCGAAATCGACGCGATTTACATCGCCACGCCTCATCCATCGCATGCCGAATGGGCCATCAAGGCGATCCGCGCCGGCAAGCATGTGCTGGTCGAAAAACCGATCGCGCTTTCGGCCTACGAGGCCGATGCCATCTACCACGAGGCCCGCAAGGCCGGGGTTTTCGCCGGCGAAGCCTTCATGTACCGGTTGCATCCGCAGACCGCAGAAATCGTCGACCTCATACAAAGCGGGGCGATCGGCACCGTGCGCCTGATCAAATCCAGCTTCGGCTTCGACATGGGCACGGTCAGGCCGGACCATCGCCTGTTTTCCAACGCGCTTGCGGGCGGTGCTATTCTTGATGTCGGCGGCTATCCGGTTTCCATGGCGCGACTGATCGCCGGCGCCATTGAAAATAAGCCGTTCCTCGACCCCGTCAAAGTCGGCGGCGCCGGTCGTCTGGGTGAAACCGGGGTCGACGAATGGGCCTCCGCCGTGCTGCAGTTCGAGAACGGCATCGTCGCCGAAGTCTCCTGCTCGATCATGGCGCAGCAGGACAATGTGTTGCGCATCATCGGATCCGAAGGTCGCATCGAGGTCGCCGACTTCTGGTTTGCGTCCGGCCACCAAGGCGGAACGGGGCGGATTGAAATCATCCGCAAGGACGGCGGCCGGGAAACCGTCGAGGTCGTCGAAGACCGGTGGCTTTATTCCTTCGAGGTGGACGCTGCCGGCGATGCCATCCGCGCGGGTGGGCAGGAGTTTGACGCGCCCGGCATGAGCTGGGCCGATTCCATCGGCAATCTCAGGGTCCTCGACCGTTGGCGGTCCGAAATCGGCCTCGAATACGCAATCGAAAAACCGGAACAACGCCCCTTCAACATTCGCGGAGAAACCGTCAGGCCGGGCACCAGTGTGCCGCGCCGGCAGATCCCGGGCATAGCCAAGCGGGCTTCCGTCGTGGCGCTCGGATTTGAATTCTTCCCTAATTTCGCAGCTGCCTCATTGACGCTTGACGCTTTTTACGAGGCGGGCGGCAATGTTTTTGATACCGCCTGGATCTACAATAGCGGCATAACCGAAAGAATTTTCGGCGAGTGGCTGACAAGCCGCAGCGTGCCTCGCGAGGAAGTAGTGCTGATCGGCAAGGGGGCACACTCTCCGCTCGTCTATCCGGACCGCATCGGCAAGCAGTTGTCGCAATCGCTGGAGCGGCTGAAAACCGGCTACGTCGATGCCTACTTCATGCACCGCGATAACCCTGACATTCCCGTCGGCGAGTTTGTCGATGCCATGGATGCCGAGGTTCGGGCCGGCCGCATTCGCGGGATTTACGGCGGGTCGAACTGGAGCCGTGCCCGCCTACAAGAAGCGATCGACTATGCCGAGGCAAACGGAAAGACCTCACCAGCCGCGCTCTCGAACAATTTCTCGTTGGCAGAGATGCTCGATCCGATCTGGCCCGGCTGCGTTCATGCGTCGGACGACGAATGGAATGGATGGCTTGCCGAACGGCAAATTCCAAACTTTGCCTGGTCGAGCCAGGGGCGCGGTTTCTTCACGGAGCGAGCAGGCCGCGGGAAGACGGATGACGAGGAGCTGGTCCGTTGCTGGTACAGTGACCGCAACTTCGAGCGCCGCGAACGCGCAATCGATATCGCAAGCAGGCTGGGCCGCAAACCGATCCATATTGCGCTAGCCTATGTGCTGGCCCAGCCTTTCCCCGTCATCCCACTGATCGGCCCGCGCACCGTTGCCGAGCTGGAAGATAGTCTTTCGGCTCTCGACATTAGGCTGACTGCGGATGAGGTCAGGTGGCTCGCAGCGTGAAAACGCAAAAGAAAGCGCTTGTAGGGTCTCCGTGGGAATTTCTGCAACGATACACGCTAAGGGAATTCTGCTCCGCGTCTCGAAGCAAATGGCTGCATACCAGCTTTCGATGAGCTGGGTTTCCTGCCGCTGTCGAAGACCGGTGCGGAATTGCTGCTCGAGCTGAGATCACAACGCTACGAGCGCGGCGCGACGCTGATCACCAGCAATCTTCCATTTGACGAATGGAGGAAACCTTGCAAAGGCGGTCAAGGCGTTTCTGAATGGGTTGCATATGTCTGCGAGCCGCATCTTGGCTCTTGAAAACGCAAGCCCAAATTTCTATTTTTAATCCGTCGTTGCCATGACCACCGTTTCGCTCCTAAATGTGATGACAATATTCACTTCGAAACGTTCAGGCCGGTGCCAAGTAATCCTTCTAGGAGATCACTGGAATCCGATCTCAACAACGATCCAGACAAGAAGCTGCTATTTGACTGGCGCACGGCGATCGATCAGGCCGCTCAATCGGAATTCCTGAAAGATGCACTGGGCTCAGGCACGGACTTGGTCTTCGAAGTGACATTGCGGCCCGACCGCTCGGAGTACAGCGCCTCGTCAGCAGCCAGCGATGCTCATCCAACCGTTAAACACTAAGGGCCGATAATATAGCAGAGTGCAATTTAGAAGAAGCCTGAAATTTCCAGACGGATGGTCATGCCGACGCCATGATCAGATTTTCAAGTCTGCAGACACAATATTTTGATAGGCGAGGCTATTCCTTCATGCAATCGAGTGCGTCCGTGCGACGTCTGTCACGACAGAAAGCGCAAGGGCATTTGCATCACGCGTGGGACCGAACATTCCAATTGGCGCCTTGATGCGATCTGTCTGCGCAGGTGTGTAGCCCAGAGCCCATAGGGCATTACAACGGCGCTCATGAGTCCTTTTGCTGCCAAGGGCGCCGATGTAGAACGGATCTTTCCGCAGTGCGGCTTCCAGCAAAGGCAGTTCCTGATCGAGGTCGTGAAACAACACGGCGAACGCGGTGTCCTGATCGATAACGGTTTCGTCGAAGTCCTTGGTGCGGCGATCGAATGAGAACACCTCAAATGCGGATGCCATGGCCACTCTCTCCGTGGCTTCCACCTCGATTCCGCGACCGCAGAGTATCAAACGCAGTTTCGGTTTATACGATCGGACAAACGACGAGACACTCCATGAGGATGTAGCCTTTCCATCGGCCTTTTCGGCCACGATCGTTTGAGCAGAAGGGTTATAGCGCAGCGCGATCCTCTCGCGCTTTTGGAGCGCCGATATAATCTGGTGTAGTGGCGTCACATCTTTGACGACATGGATCGCCAGGGTGATGCCTCCGCCGCAGGGGAGGATAATGTCGAAAAACTGGGAACCTTCGCCGAGTTGGAGATACCTGTCAGCCTGCTTACGTATCGCAGCAACGGCTTCCGCTGCCACCGCCGGTTCTGTGCAGCCCCCCGAGACGTAGCCACAATAACCGCCATCACCACGAACCGCCATCTGGGCGCCGAGCGCACGCGCAGCCCCTCCACGGATCTCGACGAGCGTCACCAGAGCGCTCCCATATTTCGTTTCAGCGCCGGCCGCAGCAAAGTTGATAATCGCTTCGGCGTCGTCGGTCCTGAACGCACAAAACGGCACGGCTGGGGTCTGGAGTGGAGAGGAGGTGAACATGAATGATCCTCAGCGCAGGGCCGTTGCGTTTCAGCGGATTTGCACCATTTTTCAGTTCGCGTTATACCTCGGGACATGTTGGGAGGGGACTGCGAAGTGAAGAGTGGCTCGAATTCGTGCGATAATCCACAGTCAGACCAAATATTTCAGCTTCTTCGACAAAACAACCGCAGCCACCCGGATGTCCTCTTCGACATAGGTTCGATGGTTCACGCGTTGATGCCCACGACGAGGACTTTATCATCGGCATGATCGAAGAGGCGAAGTACATTACCCTCATCTGAATGGTCCTGCGATTGCGTGAGGAGAAAGCCGGCTTCAACGGAAAGGCATTAGACCAGCCGTTGGTTTTCCGGAATAGTTGACGTAGACGGTCTTTTTTCTAAGGTATTTGTCCAGTCCGTGAACACCGTCGTCTCCACCAGGTCCGCTTTCGCGATAACCAACATGGTAGGCTTGCAGCAATTCACCCGCAGAACGGTTCACATAGATTTCTCCAAATGAAACGTCGCTGACTGTGGCCATGATCTTGTTAAAGTCGTTGGTGAAGAGATACGCGGATAGCCCAAATCTGCTGCTATTGGCTATAGCGACCGCCTCTTCAAAAGTATCGAACGGCATTATCGGAACAATCGGACCGAATATTTCGTCCGTCATGATGTCCATATCCGGGGTCACATTTGTGAGGACCGTTGGGTTCATGAAGAAACCATCAGCCAAATCTTCTCTCTGCGGCCTCCCACCCCCGAACGCTATTTCGGCGCCGTCTGCGACGGCTTTGGCCAACATTTTTTCGACCTTGTCTCGCTCACGGCTGCTGATCTTTGGCCCAATATCCGTCGTCGTTTTCATAGGATCGCCAACGGTCAACGTGCGGGTCATGGCGATGAACCGCTCCACAAACTCGTCGTACCGTGAGCGATGAACCAATGTGCGCTCGTTGCACACACAAACCTGGCCACAATTCATGTAACGCGAGGTCACTGCCGCCGCGACTGCGTGCTCCATATCCGCGTCGTCCATAACGATGAACGGGGCTTTTCCGCCAAGCTCCAACGAAACAGGCGTGAGATTGCCCGCAGCGCTGGACATGATGCGTTTTCCTGTGGCAACGCTTCCTGTCATTGTAATCAAATCGACGTCACGTCGGTCAACCAAGGCAGCTCCGACAGTTTCCCCCGCGCCAGAGACGACGTTTACCACACCGTCCGGTACACCAGCCTCAACAAAAAGTCGCATCATCATCAGTGCTGTTAGCGGCGTTTCTTCATGCGGTTTGACAACTATTGTGTTACCCGCAATGAGCGCTGGCGCGACTTTTCTGCTGACCAGACCGCATGGGTAGTTCCAAGGAAGGATCGCCACGACGACCCCGACGGGAACGCGTTGAATCCATATTTGCTCACCTGGAAAATCCGATGGCAATATCTCACCTTGGATACGGCGAGCGAATTCGGCAAAATAATCGAAGAACTCGGCCGCTTCAGCCACCTCTCCCCTGGCTTCGTTGATGGGCTTGCCTTGCTCCATGACCAGAACAGTGGCCAGCAGCTCGGCATCACGGCGAATGAGCGTAGCTATCTGTCGCATGATGACAGCGCGCTGAAGCGGAGACTTCATGCCCCATTTCGGTTGCGCTTCTCGAGCCGCCCAAATGGCTTCGGCGACCTGATCTTCGCCTGCATCCGGGGCCTGAGCAAACGCTTTTCCGGTACTTGGATTAATAACCGAGGAGAACCCTGCCGATCCGTCTACAAATCGTCCATTGATTAAAAGCTGAAAGTTAGTTGGAAGCGCCTCAGTCATCGCTGATAGTCCTCAATTTGTGAAACTTCTTACCCTGCGCAAGCGAAGGCCCGATTTGGTTTGTGGGCACCAGCCAGCATGAGTTTTGTGAAACCAAAACTTAGATAGTCTTGGACATAAAAATGGTCTTCAGGTTCGTGTACTCGCGGGCTCCTTCTCGCCCGAGCTCGCGACCAAAGCCCGAGCGTTTCGTTCCCCCGAGGGGAAACGCCGCATCGGACCTGGACATGGAATTAACGAATACGCAGCCTGCTTCAATTTGCTTGGCCAAATTGGCTGCTCGATCCTGATCGCTGGTCCAAAGGGAGGCGCTCAGACCAAACCTGGTCTCGTTAGCAATCCGAATAAGCGTCTCCTCAGTCGCTAACGGGATAACGACGACAGCCGGTCCGAATATCTCGTCTTTCCTGAACGGCGTATCGTCACCACCCACGATCAGGGAAGGGTCGTAGAAGAAGCCAGGGCCTTGCATCGTCCCACCGCGGCGTACTACACGGGCACCTGCTGCTACGGCGGTCGACACCTGCCGTTCGACTTCGTCCCTCAGATCCCCCCTAGCCATCGGACCGATAAACACGTCGGCCATGGTGGGATCTCCAATCTTCATAGCGTCCACCTCTGCGAGAAATGCGTCCATGAATTCCGCTGAAATGCTTTCTTCCACGAGGATCCGTTTCGCGGCTATGCACACTTGACCAGCATTCTGAAAACGGGACACGGCAGCGACTCTTGCGGCACGCTGAACATCGGCATCTGCCAAGACGATGAAGGGATCGCTCCCGCCAAGCTCCAGAACAACCTTCTTCAAATGACGTCCGGCACTCGCACCTACCGCGGATCCTGCCCTTTCGCTCCCGGTCAGACCGAGCGCGACGATACGGTCGTCCGCAATAATGCGGTCGGACTGATCGTGGTCGATTCTGAGACATTGATAGAGGCCCAAGGGCGCATCGGAACGCTGAAACAGCTCAATGAGCTTTTCCGCAGATCCGATCACGTTCGGCGCCGGCTTCACGACAACCGCATTTCCTGCTGCGATGGTGGGGATCGCGAGCCGCACAAGCTGCCAGATGGGGAAATTCCAGGGCGTAATCGAATAGACCACACCAAGAGGCTCGGGCACCACCATCGCCTGTCCGTCCGGCAGATCAATCATCTGTGGCGAGAGATACGAAGCGGAATGCTCCGCATAGTGCCGGCACAAGCCCGAGCTCTTGCGTATTTCGGCGATCGACTGGGATATAGGCTTTCCCATTTCGCGCGTGATAAGTCCGGCAAGTTCCTGTTCGGCAGCATCGATGGCGTCGGCTATCTGCCGCAGGACTTTGGCTCTTTCGTCAAAGGTGGTGATTCGCCAGGACAGAAAAGCTTTCTGCGCCTTCGAGATTGCCGTTTCTACTTCCGCATCTGTCATCGCGGCGTATTGCGCTACCGTTTCACCGGTAGCCGGGTTGATACTCTTGAAGCTCATGCGTTTCACCGATCTAATCGTTGGATTTGGAAGGGACGGTCCGCAGCACGTCTCGGAAGGTTTCCATGAAGCGGTCAATCTCATTCTCCTGGACGACAAGCGGGGGGCGCACCTTGATAACGTGCTCGTGTCGACCCGTCAGACTAACGAGCACGTTTCGCTCACGCATCGCGTTTACGATTGCACTCGCCGTGCGGCCGTCCTTTAAACCTGTCGACGTATCGCGGATTTCCACCCCCCAATAGAGGCCCGAACCCCGCACCTGCGCTATTCGCTCGTCGCCTGTGTCTGCCAATTGCTGGCCGAGCTTGGAGCCTTGGATCCGCGAGTTCTCTAACAATCCTTCATCGCGGATCACGTCAAGCACCGCCAAACCATTAGCAGCGGCGACGGTGTTTCCCGCAAACGTATTAAAGTAGCGCGCATTCGCGCCGAATTTTTCGATCAGCTCCGAACGAGCAACGACGCCGGACATCGGGTAGCCGTTACCCATTGGCTTGCCCAAGGTCACGATGTCAGGGATCACTTCATGGCGCGAAAAGCTCCACATGGAGTCGCCGGTTCGAGCAAAACCACCTTGCACCTCGTCAGCTATGAAAAGTCCGCCCTCCGCGCGAACAGCCTGTACGGCCTCTTTGATTACGCCCCGAGGGTCTGGGTAGACCCCGTCGCTCGAGAAAATGCTATCGATCAGAAGTGCTGCTGGCTTAACGCCACGACGCTTCATCTCAGCCAGCGCCGACTTTACCTCCGCCGTAAATGCTTCGGCGGCTTGCGCGTCCGATCGCCCTATGGTGTGGGGTGGCATGACTGTCCATACCGTGCGGCCTAGCGGAACCGTTGGGCCGAGGTTGCTCGACAACTCGGCAACCGTCTTGGTGGTACCATGGTACGCAAAATCAGAAACGATGTACCCGTCGCCACCCGTAGCATGCTCAGCTATGCGGCAAGCCGCATCATTGGCTTCACTACCAGTACATGCGAAGACAACTCGCGATAGTTCGGCCGGAAAGGTCGCTAGCAATCGTTCCGAATATTCAATTACGGAATCGTAGAGATATCTTGTGTTCACACAAAGCGTTCGCGCTTGCTGCGCCATGGCATCCACTACACGAGGGTGGCAGTGTCCCAGCGATGCAACATTGTTGTAGAAGTCCAGAAACGGTGTTCCGTTCTTCTCGTACAGCCAGACACCTTCGCCACGCACAAAGTGTAACGGCTTCGAATAGTTGAGCCGATAAGAGGCACCCATCACCTGTTGGCGACGCGCGATAGTGGCCTCTAGTTCCGGATCGAGCGTCGCAGCACCTGGGATGAAAAGGTTAGGCGTAGTGTCAAGAGGCATAGGTTCTACTCCAAGTAGCATGCGGATTGAAAAAGTTGGCGCGAAGCGTCGTTGCCAAGACTGCTCAGAAGGCGGAGCCCTTCGACAGCCGTCGGGTTGTTTCTGAGGATGTACGTTCTGTTCTCGGGGAAGATGGATGCACGCCAGTAAGTGATGAGGATAGTGGTCACGAACCGCGCCAGGATGAGGTCATACAGTACACTCAACTCGCCATCAGTCAGGCGAACCACTTCATTGTACGCAGACACTATCTTCGCCAACCTCGCCTTGAAGAGATCCTGTTCCGCTACGTGATAAGCACAGGTCACTGCGAGTTCATTGACCCGCGGGGCATACACCATATCGCCGAAATCAAAGACCCCTGAAACGCTGTGGTCGTCGGGCGAGACGAGAATGTTGTTCAAGTTGATGTCATTATGAATGACCTGCCACTTCAATTCCGCCAGTCCAGGCCCTACCCTTTCCTCGAAATCGTCAACGATTTTCTCGCAGACCGCGAACAATGCGGGGTCAGTAACGAAACCCAGCAAAGGCTTGAGCTTCGGCAGAGAACTCGAGTCCCAAACCAAATCATACTTCTTGTAAGGATGGTCAAAATCTTCGAGCACTTTGTCTAACTCAGCAATGACCTGCCCGATCTGATGGTATGGAAACCTGGAGCGCTGGAGCTCCTTGAGGGGCGATCCATTCAAGTACGTCAAAAGCCTGACGGCACTCTTTCCGCTGCTCAGTTCCAAAACCGCAGATGGCTTACCTTCCATGGTTCTTTTCAAATGCGGAACCGGCAGGTTCGGAGTTGAGCGCTCTAGGTGCAAAAGAGCCTCAGTCTGAAAATCCGTAACCCCGGCCGGCTCCTCCTGATTGGTGATTTTGAGAATGAAAGAGTTTTCTCCGGTGAAAACCAGAAAGTTAGTGTCCCGCTCGCTGTGAAGTTTTGTTGGCTCGCCAGTGATCCCATATTGCTCAAGGACGATACGCCGGGCTAACTCGACGTCAACCGCTGGTGGTTTGGACGTGAATAGCGATTCCGCTGCATGAAGGCTTGGCTTATCGGCGACTTTCAACGGAAAAACGCTCATTTGATCCTCGATAAAATGTCGACAGGGATTTGGGACGTGCTTGTTCGCAGGAGCATTAGAAAAACACGTATATCCGAGTTAAAATGGGCCGTTTCCCGCCCATAGAGTGGTTTGTCGACTAGATAAACTGTCGACACTTTGGTACGTTTACTAGGCGTGCTTGTCAATATGTGAGAACCAAAAAAGCATACCTACTAAGCAATCAGTTGCCATCCGCGCCCCACAATGGCAGTGATCGTTTTGTCGACAACGCAAAATGCTGGACAGATATGACTGAGGAAACTTCAAACAATCCAAAATTGGCGGTGGGCGTCGTAGAATTCCTTCAAAATGAAATCCTGAGAGGGAAATTTCCGCCGGATAGCACCTTGGCCGAGGTACCCATCTCCAAACAATTCCAAACCTCCAGAACTGTTGTGCGTGAGGCGCTGAGATCACTGGCTGAAATAGGTTTGGTGACGCTTCATCCGCACAGAAGGGCGACGGTCACATCGCTGACGCCTCGAAGCGTTCGCGAACTTTTCACTCTGAGGTCAGTGTTGGAGACGTTCGCGGTTCGGCTGTGCATGACGGAAGGTCGATACCGCAATGCCGAGATCAAAGAGATTGAAGCGCGGTACGAGGCCCTGCGGGAGAGCGTGGTTGCGGGAGACGAATTTGCTGTCGTTGAGGCGGATATGAACTTCCACTGGGCCGTTTGTTCCCCGTGTGGCCACGAACTACTGCTCGATCAACTCAAATCACTTCAGACTCGTACCCGAGTTTGCATCTTTCTAACTAAGTTCTACGGTTCAGATATCGACAGCGAAATCGAAGCTCACGCTCCCATCCTCGCCGCGATCCGGTCTTCGCACACGAAGGCGGCCGAGGAATCGATGTATAGCCACATCTCCAACGCCGGGGAAAGGTTGCTGATGCGGATGTCGCAGGTGGACGGTCGGAAACGCGGCAGACAATAGCTTCCACGCCCCGCTACTACGACGAAGGGATGCTAGATGTGACAAATGGTGTGACCGCCTTGGGGAAGGCATACGCAATGAAGTTTGACTGGCCGACTCGGTCAACTTGATCGGCCAACCTTAGGAGCCAGATAAAGCCAAGCGTGTACGAAACAGTAGTGCCAAACAACATAGCGACCAACAAATGACATGGTCGGATCAACGCGCCTCGGTCCGCCGCTTTGCAAATGACTGCAGCCTGAACAAGGAAGCCTAACAGAACGCCAGTCGACCTACAAAGTAGAGTAAACGACCGTCGGTGGGGAAAATGGGCAATCCGATGGTCTCCTCGCTGAGGTAAAGCAGCACAATAGCAAGGGGCCATACGTATCCCAAATGCTGCGGCGAGGGCAGCCACAGCAAAACTCTGCATTGTCACCGGGACGGGCCAGACTGGTACGTCGAATTTGGCTGCAGCAGCGATCAACAGCGAACCAGTTATGACCAGGGCGATGTTTATTGCGTAATTCGCAGCTTTGCTTTTAGTCTCGAAGGCACCAAAAAAGTATTGATCGTCTCAATCAATAAAGCCATTTTAACTTCCTTTCGCACTCGCGGTGAGTGTTCGAGCTGAGTTGTTCCATCTTTCTTTGGAGATTTCCCGTTCGGCCCAACTCCGACAACCTACCTGAGCTAGAAATTGTTAGAGTTGCGATCTAGCCACTGCTCAAGCCAACCAGTATGTACGGCGCAATCGATTACATCTCGATCTTTTGCAAGTGCCTTATGAAGCGGCACCGTGGTAGCAACGCCTGCGATTTTGAGCTCGTCCAGTGCGCGGGACAGCCGACGTAGGGCGTTCTCTCGACTGTCGTCCCAAACAATCAGTTTGCCGAGCAAAGAGTCGTAGTAGGGAGGGATCACATAAGAGGGATACAACATGGTGTCGAAGCGGATGCCAGGTCCTCCGGGCACCGTTAAACTAGACACTGTGCCAGGCGAGGGCCTGAACCCGAGTTTGGGATCCTCCGCATTGATACGCACCTCAATGGCATGGCCATTCACGCGAATTTCAGCTTGCGTCATCGAAAGCCTACTACCGCCAGCGACGCGAATGCCTTCGCGGACAATATCGATACCCGTTATCATTTCGGTAATCGGGTGTTCGACCTGCACGCGAGTATTCATCTCGATAAAGTAAAACGCCTCCCTTTGATGATCGTAAAGATATTCCAACGTGCCGGCGCCGCTGTATTCGACAGCTTTTGCAAGACGCACTGCGGATGTGCAAAGAGCCTCTCTCGTGCTCTCGGAAAGAAATGCGGCTGGGGCCTCTTCCCAAACTTTCTGCCGCCGGCGCTGTAAGGAGCATTCACGCTCGAAGAGATGAACAACATCGCGCCCGTCACCAAGGAGCTGTACCTCGACGTGGCGAGCATTTTTAATGTATGCCTCCAAGTAAAGGCCGTCGTCGCCGAAGCTAGCGGCCGCCTCAGCTTTTGCCTGCGGCATCAAAGTCCGGAGTTCGGCTTCGTCGTAAGCTACCCGGATACCGCGGCCGCCACCGCCTCCAGATGCCTTTATCATAACGGGGTAACCAACTTGATCGGCCAATATCAAAGCCTCGTCAAGGCTCGCCAACTTACCCTCACTACCTGGGACCACAGGTACGCCCGCCGCGATGGCGTAGCGACGAGCACTGACTTTATCTCCCATTGCTCGGATCGTCTCGGGCCGGGGCCCAATGAAAATAATTCCTGCTTCGACGACAGCCGCCGCAAAGTCGGCATTTTCGGATAGGAAGCCGTAACCTGGGTGAATGGCGTCTGCGCCACAGTCCAAGGCGGCTTTTAGAATTGCATCCTTGTTGAGGTACGATTTCCCGGCCGCCGCGGGTCCGATTTCCACTATGGTGTCGGCCATCAGGGCCGCGAGCATATTGCGGTCCGCCGAGCTGACAGCCTGGACGGTCTGAATCCCAAGTTCCTTTGCTGCCCGAATGATCCTCACGGCGATTTCGCCGCGGTTCGCGATGAGAATTTTTTTAATGGTCATGATGGGCCGTTAAGTCTCGATTTCGCAAATGGCCTGGCCGGCATCGATGTCATCCCCGCTTTCCACGAGGAAACGGACGAGACGCCCGGCCACTCCGGCTTCCACTGGCGAGAAGGACTTCATGATCTCGATCAATCCGACAGCATCTCCCATGACGACCATGTCGCCTTCTTCCTTGTATGGTGGATCGTCGGGATTTCCCTTGCGGTAGAAAATTCCCGGCATGAATGCCTCGACAACTTCAACTGCCATAGCTCACCTTCCTCTAATATTCGCCTTCAGACAACTTGCAGTGTGTCCGCGCAGCCCGCCAAACGCTACAAGCACTTTCCAAAACTCGTTAATCTCCGCCAGTTGCAGAGGCAAGGAGATCCTGTTGAGTGGCCTCTTGCCCGTAAACTGCAGCGCATTTGCCTTGCCGAAGCACGATAATGCGATCGCTCAAAGTCAGAATCTCTTCAAGGTCAGTGGACACCACCAATATGGCCTTGCCGCTGCGCGCCAGGGCGTCGACTACCTCGTAGATGTCCTTTTTTGTCGCGATGTCGACACCTTGTGTCGGCTCATGCAGAATCAAAACTCCTGGATCCTTCGACAGAACACGCGCGAGCGTTACTTTTTGCTGATTGCCACCCGAGAGCGAGCGGACGGCGATCTCTGGAGTCGAAGCCTTGACTCGGAATCGTTCAAAGTATTCTGCGACAAGCGCGCTTTCTCGTTTGACATCGATAAGCCCCGCCCGATGAAGCGAACCTAGTTCGAGCATGCTTATGTTTTCACCTATACTCATTTGCGGGAAAACAGCGTCACGTTGCCGATGGCCTGGGAGATATCCTATGCCAGCCGCTATGCTCTCGGCCGCACTGCGGAGCCGCCTCGGCTTTCCGTCGATCGCAAGTTCTGAATTTTTTGAACAAGGTTGCATACCAAAAAGAGCGTTTGCCAAATCATCGGCCCCGCTGCCGATCGATCCGAAAACACCCACGACTTCACGTTCGTGCACTTCGAATGAGATGCTCTCTAGGGCTTGCGTTTGCTGACCGCGCGAGTTCGTCCGTGGGACGGAAAAGTCCTTCACCGAAAGCTTGCATTTGCCACGCTCTAAGCTGGCGCGGCGTGTTAGTTGAACGTCTCGTCCAACCATCCCCCGCACGATCCGACGTCCGACGTCGGACCTATTCTCGCCGAGCTCGAAGCCCTCTACAACTTTGCCGTCTCGCATTATCGTAACGCGGTGAGCGATCCGGATGATCTCATCCAAGCGATGCGAAATGTAGATCACCGCAATGCCACGCCCGGTGAGCCGCGAGACATGGTCGAAAAGCACGTTAGCTTCGGCGTCCGTAAGAGCCGCGGTCGGCTCGTCGAGTGCAAGTACTTTGACATTCCGCATCATGGCGCGCGCGATCACGACGAGTTGCTGCTCACCCGTCGTCAGATCCGCAATCGGTTGTGACGGGTCCAGATCGAACCCAAACTCAAGCAGTCGAGAGGCTGCCTCTTGCAGCATCTGGCCGCTTCTCAAAAACCCGAAGTGGTTTCTCTCACGATTAAGGAACAGGTTTTCGGACACCGTCATAGCCGGAACAACCTGAATATCCTGGGGTACAAGGAAAATTCCGTGCTCCTCGGCATCGTGGATGTTACTGACCTGGATCTGCAAACCGTCGATTGCAAGGGTCCCGTCATGACCTTTGGAAGGATGAAAGCCGCTGAGGATCTTGACCAGCGTTGACTTCCCAGCTCCGTTTTCCCCCACGATCGCGTGGACTTCGCCCCTACGAAACGAGATGGAAACGTCCTTCAAAGCCTGCGTGCCGCCAAACCGTTTGGAGATCCCCTGAGCTTCCAAGACCGATGGTGGAGAGGGAAGGTCCGAAATACGCATGTCAGTATTTTGCATGGGGTGTCTCGATCAATCCGGAATGGGCCAGTTTTTCACTTGCTCTGTAGAGTGCCACGGCATCCACCAAGGTGATCCGCTGAAAGGAAATGACTTGATTGGGTCGTAGCTGCCCCACTTTGCGCAGCGCGGCAGTCGCCACGACAATGGGCGTGATGAACCCTCCCTGGCTCGGGCCGTCACAGGGCAAAATGATAGGTGTTCCACCGCAAATGTTGACGCCACCGATCGGATAGCCGGTGTTGATCACATTGCTCGGGTCAGTGCCGTTCTCAGGCGCCTTTTGGTGCGCTCTGTTCGAAAAGTCTAACGGCGGACCCTCGAGCCTGATTCCGGTGCGGTCCATCCGAGACGACACCTTCCAACTCCCGCCGACTAGCGTTTCGAGTCCACCCTGGGACAACCAATCCAAATGGGGACCCGCCACCACCTCGATGACCTTGCAGTCCAGATGTGACTCGCCGCAGTTGGCCGAGTAACCAACACGGCGGACTGTAGGGTCCGCGAAATGCAAGTCCATATCGGCGGTCAGGGTTGCGCCACCAATCTTGGCCCTGGGGAACGTCGCACAACTGCCTAGTGTAGATGGGGTGGCAAACCCGCCCGCAACTGCGAGATACGCACGAGCGCCCTGCAGAACGGCTCCGCAATTGAGGCTCTGCCCTTTCCCTATCGCTACGACTTCCCCTGTGGGGAAAGGTTCGCCATCCAGCGTTGCACCGCACTTCCCGCCAACGATTGCGACGCTCGCATCAGCCAAGAACTCGAGTTCTGGGCCTAAGAACTGAAATTCTATTCCGACTTCGCCTGGTTCATTCCCGACGAGGCGATTGGCAAGTCGGAACGATAGGGAGTCCATAGGGCCAGAAGGCGGAATCCCGACATTCCAATAGCCGACCCGACCCGGCCAATCTTGCAGAGTGGTCTGCAGGCCAGGACGTTTGACGCGCATTCCAGGCCTGGCTGTCATACCAACTCCTCCCCGGCTACCGCCGCACTCCAAGCTTTGTGCCGATCCAGCGAAAAGTGATTGTCAGAGGTTATCGAGAACTCATAGCTCCCTGCAGCTGCGGCAGCCTCAATCTCGCAAAACGTTTGCTCATCAATGCGCCGGAAGCGAACCCGGTCGCCTGGCCGGAACAGCGTCGGTCCCTCGCGGAAAGGCGCTAAGCGACTTTCAAAACTGAATATCGGAACAGGTGTTCTTCCGATCAAATGATAGCCGCCCGGTGTATCCATGGGGTAGATCGAGGTAAATCCCCCCCCGACTCCCACTGCGCCGGCGACGGTGGAAAGTCGCGGCGGGTCGTACTTCGTCACCGAGTGCTGGCACCGAGGGTCAAGTGGCATCATGTCCGGAAGACCCGGCCAAAACCCCACGCCCCCAACCCAATGCTCGGTTGCAGCGTGTCGCTTAACGAACGCTTCTGCTGAAGGCAGGCCATTTGCTTGGGCTACAAATTCGGGATCATCACCTATCGGCTTTATTGTACGGGAATAGTTTTCGACGCACGCCTTAGTCCAGGGATCAAGGTAACAGACGGGTACCTCGATTATTCTCGAAACGAGGACCACGTCCTTTTCTACGGCGATCTCGCTCCAAAGCTGACGCACCTCGTCCCGTAGGCTGGAAGCCGACAATCGGAGAGGGTCATAGTGAACAAGCACCGTAACAAACATCGGCAGCGTTTCGATAACGCCTTCGATTTGCGCGTCCATAATCCTACGCGCTAATTGAATGGCGCGCATGTTGTTGGCGAGGTCTATGTGTTGAGCAAGTTCCAGCAGGCAGTAACGATCACCCGCAGCAAGCCAGCGGAGGCCACCGAGATCAACAGCCTCATCTCCGCTGAATGAAGCTGCAATTTCATCAGTGCCAGTCATAGCGTCTCCAAGTAATGACGTATTGCCGACGCCACCTCGGCGCTATTGGGGGTATCGGAGTGTATGCAGATCAGGGTAGCCTCTACGTCGCGCGTCGTGCCCGCTGTTGTTGTCAACTTCCTTTCAGTCACGACCTGCTTGACCTGCGCGACAGCAAAGCCGGGGTCCACGGGCTCAGGCATACGGGTGATGACCAGGTTGCCATCGGCGTCGTATGCCCGGTCAGCGGTAAACTCGAACACCGTTTTGCAACCACGGTCACGAGCTATACGCGCGGTCGGCTTGTGTGCCTCACAGATCCAGGCGACCTCCGGATCCACCGCTTGGACTGCATCTGCAAAGGCGTGTGCATAACGCTCCTCGTAAAGCATGGCATAAAGAACGCCATGCGGTTTCACATGCATGCAGCGGACACCTTCAGCTTCAACCAGAGCTTTCGTCGCGCCCATCTGGTAAATGAGAATATCGGTTAGTTCGCCGGGGTCCATCGCCATGACACGCCGACCGAAGCCCATTAGGTCGGGCAGCGATGGATGCAGGCCACAGTCGACGCCGTGGCTGACTGCAAGGCGCGCGGTGCGTCGGATGGTGCTTGGATCGCCCCCGTGGAAACCGCAAGCTATATTCGCAGAGTGGATAAGCGGCACCACAGCTTCATCCTGCCCCACGGATAACCTTCCGTAGGATTCGCCGCAGTCGCAATTTATCGACCAGTTCGCCATTTGATGACCTCAGGAGTTATTGCGACCACGGATGTCAATGTAGACAGCCACCAGCAGTACCAAACCGTTGACGATAAGTTGGAACGAGGACTCGACATTCATCAGCCCCATCCCGTTATTGAGGCTTTCGAGCAGCAACGCGCCGATAACCGCACCGGCAACAGTTCCTTTCCCACCAAAGAGGCTGGTTCCGCCGATCACCGCAGAGGCAATGACGGTCAACTCGAGACCGGTGCCGGCAGTTGGAACGGCAACTCCGATGCGTGACACCAAAATCATGCCCGCGACTGCATAGAGGGCACCCATTATGACGAAGACAATGAAGCAATGAAGCTTCACATCGATACCAGCATACTTTGCTGCCGAGAGGTTTCCGCCGATAGCATAGAGGCGCCGTCCAAAGGGTGTGCGTGCCATCAGAACCGAAACCAGCACCAAGACACACAAAAGCAGAACCACCGGAAGCGGCGCACCGCGGTAGGAAAGCGCGACTACCGAGGCGCCTGCGGCCACAACGAGTATGCCCATGGCAGGCAGCACAACCGAGCCGATAAGAGGTTCATGCCTGCCTGTCGCAGCGATACGCGCATTCCGATCAGCGATTCGAACTAAAGCGTATGCCAGAACCAGGATGGCCAGAAAGATCGAGGCCCAAATGCCCGGAACCGCGCCAGCAGCGACGAATGAAAGAACTCCGCCGTGTGAAGTCGTGGAACCGCCGGTTATCACCAAAGCAGCGCCCCGCAGAGCAAGTAGGCTTGCCAACGTTACGATAAAGGACGGCACACCCAGCCAGGCAACCCAGACACCGTGCCATGCACCGATGAGCATACCTGCGACCAAGGTCAGAGGGATAACCACCCACGCGGAATTGGTTAACCCCAAACCACGTGTGGGATCAATAAGTAGCGTGGCGACCATGCCGACGAATGCGACTGCGGAGCCAATCGAGAGATCGATGTAACCCTGCACCATCACCAGAACGATGCCTGACGCGAGGATCGCAGTGAGAGAGACCTGGACCAAGAGCGTCGTCAGGTTCCGAGGCGAAAGAAATAGGCCATCGGTCAGGAGCTGGAAGGCCAGCCATATGACCAGCAGGACGCCTATCAGACTAAGCGCTCGAAGTTGATCAAGCTTACCAAATTGGAAGAGCGATACCCGCGCTGGTTTTGGGACTTGTGGTGGCCCGGCTTGGTTGGGTGACGTTGGGCTCATGGCAGTATTCAATTTTTTTCTCCGCATCTCACTCGGCCGAAATAAAACCGGGCGGCCGCCAAGTAAGCGGCCGCTCCGACATCAGAGTCCAAGGGAGGCCTTGGTAACCCACCATGGATTCTGCTCGGCAAAATCAGCTACGGAAATGGAATGAGGCGCTTGTCCATCCTTTGTCACATTGACGATCGGGCTCTTGAACCAAGGCCAGTCCCCGGCGCCGTTGTTGAGCGTCCCAGGCGCTTTCGGATCTTCCTTCGTCAAGGCAGCGTACAATAGATCCGCGGAATGCTTGCCCATCTCGTCGAACTTGGTCCAAGCTGTCACATGGGCATCGCCGGCAAGTATCAGCTTGAGCATCTCGGGCTCGGCATCTTCCCCGGACACGGGGATTTTGCCGGCCAGACCCTGCGATCTGAGTGCTTCGACGACACCGTAGGCTTGGCAGTCACAGTAGGACAGAACGGCCTGGACGTCGTTCTGGGCGGCCGTAAGAGCCTGCTCTACTTGCTTGCGCGAGAGATCGCCCGACCAAGCCATCATCCACTGATCCGAAACAAGCTTGATATCACCGCGGTCCACAGCGGCCTGGATAGCCTTATAACCACCCTCCGCCTTTGCACGGGCGATGTCAGTACCTTCATCGCCCTTGTTCACGATCCAATTGCCTTTTGGCGCAGCGGCGAGCATTGCGTCGCCCAGCTTCATCCCGAGTTCCACACCGTCTCTGGCCGAAACGCCCGCGAGCTCTACATTCGGGACGATATAGTTGTGAGATACAACCGGAACACCTGCAAGATTGCATTGCTGGACACTTGTCACGGCCGCGTCGACGTTCACCGCAACGAGCACAAGACCATCAATCCGTTGGTTGAGTAGATTCTCAACCTGACTTGCCTGCAACACAGGGTCGTTATTCGAGGATTGTAGCGGCAGGACTTCCATGCCCAGTTCCTGCGCACGCTTCATAAAGAAGGCGCCGTCTGCCGCACGCCAGCGCTGCTGATCAAAACTCGGCAGCAGCATTGCAACTCTGAAGGGCTTTTTTTGAGCGATAGCCGGAGCAGCCAAACCACTAGCCAAGGCGCCGCCCGCGAGCGCGACCGCGCCCTTGAGCACACCTCTCCGATCAGATCGAAACATATTTCGCAATGGGTTATTTGAAATCAAACTCGTGGATTTTTTGAATTTATCGTCGTCCTGCGTCATTCGTTTTCTCCCTCTGATGACTTACTAACTATCCGTCCGCACTACGCTCCCGGTTGTTTGGGCAAGATCTCGTGCATAGCCAAGCATAAGCAACAAACCCAAGCCCTTACCTCGAGTTTCCCGCAATTCGACTACGATGTTACCTGATTCAAAAAGTACTGCTTGGCGGGTCATCCAGAACGAGTGATCGATGGGCTCTCCGCCGAACCGACCGTGAAGTACGAATGCCTCTTTCCCGCCCCAACCCAATGGGACCCGCGAGTACGGGATTTTTGCGGTGGCAAGCTCTTCTGCCAAGGGTAACCACCGTCCTCTTTGCGCTATTTCGAACTCACGCTTCCCGTTGCTCGACGAGACTTTGAGGATGACGGAGTCGCCGATCGACGTCGCAGGCTCCGCCGAAACGATCGCGAAGCCGCGGGGAACCCGACGCGGTCGAGTAATGTCGATGCGCAATCGCTTCGAGCATTCCGACAAAAGAAGCGCTTGAGGCCTGTCGACATCACTCAACGAACTTCTGAGCGGCGCAAGGCAGCTGATGCACGCAGTAATAACGGCCCGCGCCGTTGCAAATCGCCGGGTTGCAAGCGAGACTATTTCTATCGGGGGCGGTCCGTAGAAATTAGGGCGTATACCAGTCTTCATGGCGGAGCCTCACATAATGTCGACAGAACGATACCAGTGACATAAGCCCGCGTCAACAACCTCAATCCCTTCCAATAGCATATAAATCAGGAATTTTTGACTTAATCCTAGACTGCTTGCCCTGTTTTTCGGCTTGAAATAGGCCGCCAATACTGTCGACAGTTTTTCTAGAGGTGTGGTTATTGGTGCTTTTTCGGCGGCTTTCCGAGATGTTGATTATCGCTCGGATTAAACCGGGGGGTTCGGACGAAAACTTGGACTGCAAAGGAGGTCGTTTATGTCCTACGAAGATAGGGTTCGAGCGGTCGAGCTCTACATCAAGCTCGGCAAGCGTGTAAGGGCGATCATCTGCAGCGGGGTTTCCGGCAGAGAGCTGGCCCGGCATCCTCAATTCGCTCGACCTGATGCCGCTAACCTATCGCTGGTCGAGCCGGTTCATTTTCCTCGGCGATCGGGGAAGCCCGGCAAAAGCTCGAACGGACCAGCAAGAAGGGCAGCAAAAGGTGCGGCCGTTTTTCGATCAGCTCTTCCAGACCCAGAGCCGTTCGGTCGACCAGGACGCGATGACATGGTTGCCGAAATCGACGACGCGATCGCCGAGGCATCGTCCCAGATCGTTGCGTTCGGCTATGACAAGCCGGTCATCGTGATGTTCGACACGGATGAAGCACGGCTCCGAGATCAGGCAGAGGCAGTCCGGAGGCTCATCCGCGCCGAAGGCTTCGGCGCTCGCATAGAGTCCCCCAACGCCAACGAGGCCTATGTCGACAGCCAGCCGGGCAACACCTACACCAACGTCCGCGAACCGCCAATCAATACGCGCAATCTCGCTGATCTCATTCCGGTCAATTCCGTCTAGGCGGGCAGCATCGTCGCGCCTTGCCCGTTTTACCCGCCAAACGCTCCGCCGCTGAAGCAGGTCGCCAGCGGCTCGTCTCCCTTGCGGTTGAACCTTCACCTCGACGATTGGCCACACGCAGATCTTCGTGTCGACGGGATCGATCCCCTGCCCGGCTCCCTTAATGGCGACGACCTTTCCGGACATGTGGGAACAGATTCCGCGGATGTTCGGAAGCGGTCGCTTCATTTTCTGCCCAGTCAACTGAATAGAACGGGTACTCACCGCGGGCGGGGGCCGAGCGTGTAGCTCATCAGCAGTGCGATAACGAGCAGCACGCCTTGGACGAAGCTTTGCGCGTAGTACGGAAAATTGAACATCGTCAGGCCGTTGATCAGCGTGGTAACGAA
>NZ_JBFTPD010000045.1:0-35531 GCF_056398305.1 Rhizobium sp. 01T444 | reverse complement strand
GAAATGGTCAGGGCCGATTGGGTCAAGCCCGGTGCCACCGTCATCGACGTCGGCATCAACCGCATCGCCGCACCCGAGCGCGGCGAGGGCAAGACCCGCCTCGTCGGCGATGTCGCCTTTGCGGAGGTTTCTCCGGTCGCCGCCGTCATCACCCCGGTGCCGGGTGGCGTCGGCCCGATGACGATCGCCATGCTGATGGCCAATACGGTGATTGCCGCCCATCGCTCGGCAGGGCTGACGCCGCCGATATTCTAAGGAAAGTGCCATTGGGACAGCCGACAAAAATCACCGGGATCGGCTTGCCACAGCGTGAAAGACGAATATAGTCAGGAAATAAATATTCCGTAGAGGAAATAAGAGGGAACGGAAATGGCATTATCTTGGCGTTTCTCCGCCTTGGCGGATCGGCATCGCGCTCTGGGATCGAAGCTCGAGGACTGGAGCGGAATGGGAACCGCCTGGACCTACGACAAGAACATGTCAGACGAGCATGTCGCGGTCCGCACCAAGGCCGGCATCATGGATGTCTCGGGCCTGAAGAAGGTGCATCTTGTCGGCCCGCATGCGATCGCCGTGCTCGACTATATCACCACCCGCGACATGACGAAGATCTATCCCGGCCGCTCGGTCTACGCGACCATGCTGAACGACCGCGGCCACTTCACCGACGATTGCATCGTCTACCGCACCGGCCCGAATTCCTGGATGCTGGTACACGGCTCAGGTTCCGGCCACGAGGAACTCGTCAAGCAGGCGGCCGGCCGAAACTGCGCCGTGCTCTTCGACGACGACCTGCATGACCTGTCGCTGCAGGGCCCGATCGCGGTCGATTACCTCGCCAAATATGTGCCCGGCATCCGCGACCTCAAATATTTCCATCACATGCAGACGACGCTGTTCGGCGCGGCGGTCATGATCTCGCGCACCGGCTATACCGGCGAGCGCGGCTACGAAATCTTCGTGCGCGGCCAGGACGCCGTCATGGTCTGGGATCGTATCGTCGCAGAAGGCGCCGATATGGGCATCATTCCCTGCTGCTTCTCTGTGCTCGACATGCTGCGCGTCGAGAGCTACCTGCTGTTCTATCCCTACGACAATTCGCAGATGTATCCCTTTGCCGACCAGCCGCCCGGCGACAGCCTGTGGGAACTCGGCCTCGATTTCACGGTCAGCCCCGGCAAGACCGGCTTCCGTGGCGCCGAAGAACATGCGCGGCTAAAGGGCAAGGAACGCTTCAAGATCTTCGGCATGCTGATCGACGCGGACGCTCCGGCCGATCTCGGCGACGAGGTCTTTGCCGACGGCAAGAAAGTCGGCGTCATCACCTGCCCGAGCTATTCGTCGCTGACGAAGAAATCCATGGCGATTGCCCGTCTCGATGTTGACAAGGCGGTGCACGGGGCGAAACTCGAAGTACGCGGCAAGACCGTCAAGACGAGCGCCACCGCCCATACGCTCCCCTTCGACGATCCGGAGAAGAAGAAGAGGACTGCCGTAGGTTAAGGAGCACGCGAATGCTCGTTGCAGGCATCAAGAGCCGACCAGTCTACAAGGGCCTGACCATCCAGCCGCACGCCCGGCGGCACATTTTCGCGCTCGAAGGGGAGGGCGCCAAGGCTCTCCTCGACCAGCAGCCGGTGCTTGACGAGGCAGCCCTTTCCCGCAGCGAGATCCTCTATGTCGCCCGCGGCTCCCAATGGTCCGGCCTGGACGAGGCGCTGCGCCATCTCGGCGCCGACATGTTCTTCACGGCCCCGACGATCGGGACGCTGCTCTTTCGGTTGAAGGGTTCGCTCGCCACCGCCCATATGGGCACGCGGCTTTATATTTCGGGGACGGAAGGCTTCATCGGCCAGGCGATGCTGGTGGCGCTCGAATACGGCATGGACCATGCCTCCATCATCACCGAGCATCGCGGCTCGCTGGCTAGGCGCGTGCAATGTGTCCATTGCAAAGGCATCACCGACGACGTCACCGTCAGCCCCTTTTCCTGCAGCCATTGCGGGCTGACGCTTCTCGTGCGTGACCATTATTCGCGCCGGCTCGCCGCCTTCCAGGGCGTCAATATCGATGCGGAAGAGCCCGGCAGCGCGCCCAATCCGGAGGAGTTGTTCCTTTGAGCGGTGGTACAGAAATTCCCGTCCGCGTGGTGCGGATCACCCCGATCGCCGAGCGCGTCAAGCGCTTCCGCTTCGAGCGGCTGGACGGCAAGCCGATGCCTTATTTCTCCGGCGGCGCCCATGTCATCGTCTCGATGAACGATGGCGGCCATATGCGCCGAAACGCCTATTCGCTGATGTCGCCGCCGCATGATTGCGCCGCCTATGAGATCAGCGTGCTGCACGTCGAGGATTCGCGCGGCGGCTCCACCTTCATGCATGAGAAGGTCAGCGAAGGCGACGAGCTGAAGGTCAGCTATCCCGTCAACCTGTTCCAACCGGATTGGCGCGGGCGCAAGCATCTTCTGATTGCCGGCGGCATCGGCATTACGCCCTTCATTGCGATGATGGAGCAGTTTTCCCGCGAAAGCGCCAATTTCGAACTGCATTACGCCATCCGCACGCGGGACCGCGGCGCCTACTGGCGGGAACTGCTGGAGCGCTACGGTCCGCATCGCATCAAGATCTATTGCGACTCCGAAGGCGGCGCCATTCCTCTGACACGGCTGCTCGACAGCCAGCCGCTCGGCACGCATCTTTATGTCTGCGGCCCTACAGGCATGATCGACGGCGTGCTGAAGACGGGGCTGAATGCCGGCTGGCCGGAACAGAACCTGCATTCGGAACGGTTCCTGTCGTCGCTGCCCGGTAAGCCCTTCGCGATCGAGCTGCTGCGATCTGGCAAGACCGTGAAGGTCGGCCATCACGAAAGCATGCTGGAGGCGATCGAGGCGGCGGGTGTCGACGCGCCCTTCCTCTGTCGCGGCGGGGCCTGCGGTCAATGCGAGACCGGGGTCGTCACCTGCGACGGCAAGCTGCTGCACAATGACGTCTATCTGACGAGCGAAGAAAAAGCATCCGGCCGCAAGGTGATGATTTGTGTTTCCCGCTTCGAGGGAAACACGCTGCATCTCGATCTTTGACGGTAAAAAGGAGACCGGACATGGCAATCGCCTTCAAGCAGGAAACGTTCCGGGACGATTTCAGCTATCGGAACAGCCCCGGGAACATCTGTCGCTTCCCGTTTCCCTTCGACCGCGACGAATACATGTATTCCGTCAACATGGAGCCGCATGTGCGCGGCCGGGCGGACACCGTTTACGAAAACCTGATCGACGTCGACGAGCACTATGTCGCCGAGATGCGCGATCGCGCGCTGGTGTTGAAGGAAGACCCGCTGCGCTATCAGGCTCTGCCGCACATGATGAGCGCGCAGTGGGACACGCTCGAACTGCTGATGGAAGAGCAGGCGGCGGGTTATCCCGACCACTTCACGCTCATCCGCAACGGGGACCAGTGGCGCTGGATCAATCGTCCGCTCGGCATCGACGACAGCTTCACCTTCGGCGATGCTTCGACGCTGCCCTATGAGCCGTTCGAATATGTCACCCGCCAGGCCCAGGGCGATTTCTGCATCGTCGACCAGCGCGACGGCAATCTCTGGATGGATGCCGGTATGGTGACGACGCAGGCCGACTGGTCGCTCGATTTCGACCTCGGCATGAACTTCATGGAATGGCATGGACCGGTGCCGCTCGCCCACCAGATCGGCGTCTTTGACCGGGCTTTGAAATTCCTGCTGAACCTGCAGCAGGGCAAGCCGACCCGGCGCTTCAACTGGACGATGACGATCAATCCGCGGCTCGACACCAGTCCTGAGAATTATCACAAATGGGGTCCCGACCGCACGACGGTGACGCCTGACAATGTCGGCGAGAAGGTGCATCTGCGCGTCGAGCTGCAAAGCCTCTGGCGTCTGCCGCGCTCGAACGCCATCCTCTTCGTCATCCGCTGCTATTTGATGAACATGGAAGAACTCGTCACCGTGCCGAAATGGGCGCGGCGCTTCCCGCGCGTGCTGAAGACGCTGCCGCCAGAGCTCATCGACTACAAGGGCCTCACCCGCTTCCGCGAGACCACGATCGACTGGCTTTCCAAATACGACGATGGGGCGCCGACCAGCCCCGGCATTTATCCGGACTGAGGCGCAGCGATGCGCACCAGCGCCGTGCGTCTTCTCAGACGCGCAAACTAAGCAATGACATATAATCAAGAGGGGAATGCTTCATGACAAGAGTTGCCGTCATCGGCGCCGGTCCTTCCGGGCTTGCCCAGTTGCGGGCCTTCCAGTCGGCCGCACAGAAGGGTGCGGAGATCCCGGAGATCGTCTGCTTCGAAAAGCAGTCCGACTGGGGCGGGCTCTGGAACTATACCTGGCGCACCGGCCTCGACGAATATGGCGAGCCGGTCCACGGCAGTATGTATCGTTACCTCTGGTCGAACGGCCCGAAGGAATGCCTCGAATTCGCCGATTATTCCTTCGAGGAGCATTTCGGCAAGCCGATCGCCTCCTATCCGCCGCGCGCCGTGCTGTGGGACTATATCAAGGGCCGCGTCGAGAAGGCGAATGTCCGCCACTGGGTACGTTTCAGCACGCCGGTGCGCATGGTCCGCTTCGATGATGTCACGAAGAAATTCACGGTGACGGCGCATAACCGCGTCGAGGATCAGATGTACGACGAGGAATTCGACTATGTCGTGGTGGCGAGCGGCCACTTCTCGACACCGAACGTGCCTTATTTCGAGGGCGTGAAAACCTTCAATGGCCGCGTCCTGCATGCCCACGACTTCCGCGATGCGCTAGAATTCAAGGGCAAGGATATCCTCATCGTCGGCCGCAGCTACTCGGCCGAGGATATCGGCTCGCAATGCTGGAAATACGGCGCCAAGTCGGTCACCACGAGCTATCGGTCGAAGCCTATGGGGTTCAACTGGCCGGATAATTTCGAAGAACGGCCGCTGCTCACCAGGCTCGAAAACCGCACCGCCCATTTCCTCGACGGTTCAACGAAGGAAGTTGATGCGCTGATCCTGTGCACGGGATACCAGCATCACTTCCCCTTCCTGCCCGACGAGTTGAGGCTCAAGACTGCCAACCGCCTCTGGGCGGACCATCTCTACAAGGGTGTGATCTTCGACAGGAACCCGCAGCTTTTCTATATCGGCATGCAGGACCAGTTCTACACCTTCAACATGTTCGACGTGCAGGCATGGTGGGCGCGCGACGTGATGATGGGTCGCATCACCCTGCCGCCGGAAGAGGAACTGAAGGCGAATTTCGACATGTGGCGGGCCCGCGAGGAGACGCTCGAGGATGCCGAGCAGATGATCTGGTACCAGGGTGACTACGTGAAGGAACTGCTCGCCGAAACCGACTATCCGAGCTTCGACATTGAGGGGACCAACAAGACCTTCATGGAGTGGGAGCACCACAAGGCGGAAAACATCATGGGCTTCCGCGATCACGCCTATCGTTCGCTGATGACCGGCAACATGTCGCCGACGCACCACACGCCCTGGGTCAAGGCGCTCGACGATTCCATGGAGGAATATCTGCGCAACTGATCTTTCCCAGGCTCCCGCGTAACCGAGAAAGGGTCGTCCGTCGCGACCCTTTCCGGCGTGTTTGAAATGAGACGAAGCAAACCCGATCTGCAACTCATTTTCTCAAGGCGTGGTCTTCATGGATTTTCAGAGCAGTGTTCTCGGCCGCATGAGCGGTTTTCTCTATCGTTGCCGTGCGGATGAAAATTACACGATGCTGGAGATGACCGATGGCATCGAACGCATCTTCGGCTATCCGGCAGAGGAGATTATCGGCAACAGCACACGCACCTTCACCTCGATCATGTGTGAAGAGGACGTGCCGCTGATGGATGAGGTCGTCGGCATCGCGCTGGAAAGCCGCACCGACTGGACGATGGAATATCGTATCCGCCACCGTGACGGATATTATGTCTGGGTGACGGAAACGGGTGGGGGCATCTGGGACGAAAACGGCGAGCTGCTCTATCTCGAGGGCAGCATTATCAACATCGAGTCACTCTACCGGCGCATCGACGAGCAGACCGCCGGCATGCGCATCACCGCCTCGAAGACTAACGAGATCCTGCAATCGCTGCGCTACCTGAAGCTGCTCGCCGTCAATGCCGGCATCGAGGCGGCAAGGGCGGGGACGGCGGGTTCCGGCTTCGCCGTGCTCGCCGCTGAGATGCGTCAGCTCGCCAATTCCTCCGAAGAGGCCGCAAGGGCAATCACCAGTGCCCAGCGCAGGGCGGAATAGTGGTTTTTACGAACGCGGCCGGGTCTTCTGCGGATCGTAGTGCGACAGCGGCACCACGATCGCCGGCAAGCGCTTCTGCTGGCCGTCGAGCTTGCCGATCTCAACCTCAGTGCCGACGGCGGCACGGGTGACGTTGACGCGGGCGAGCGCAATCGTCTTGCCGAGGATCGGAGAGCGCGTGGCACTGGTGATAACGCCGACCTGGGCGCGGCCAACATGGACGCAATCGCCGTGGCCGACCGCGTCGTTCGCCTGTATGTCTAGACCGACCATCACGTGGCGCGGATGCTCCTTGCGGCGCAGGAGCGCCTCGCGGCCGATGAAATCGTCCTGCTTGGATTTTAGCGGCACGGTGAAGCCGATGCCGGCCTCGAAGGGGTCGGTCTGGTCGTCGAATTCGTGATGGGCGAAGACGAGGCCTGCCTCGATGCGGACCATGTCGAGCGCTTCCAGTCCCATCGGCTTCAGCCCATAGGGTTCGCCGGCCTTCCAGACGGCATCGAAGACGGTCAGCGCATCCTTCGGATGACAGAAGATCTCGTAGCCGAGTTCGCCGGTATAGCCGGTACGCGAGACGACGACCGGAGTGCCTTCAAAGCCACCTATACGGCCGACTGTGAAACGGAACCATTCGAGCTCGCCGATCTCAGGCTGGCGTGGCGCCGTCCAGATGATCTCCTTGAGGATGTCCCTGCTCTTTGGTCCCTGCAGGGCGATATTGTGCATCTGGTCTGTCGAAGAGCGTACCCAGGCCTTGAAGCCCTTCTTCTCAGCTTGTTCGCGCAGCCATATGCCGCTGTAGTCGTCGCCGCCGATCCAGCGGAAATTCTTGTCGCCGAGGCGGAAGAGCGTGCCGTCGTCGATCATGCCGCCGTGCTCGTAACACATGGCGGAATAGACAACCTGCCCGGTCGACAGCTTGCGCACATCGCGCGTCAGGCAATATTGCAGCAGTTCCTCGGCATCCGGGCCCGTGACTTCGAATTTGCGCAACGGCGACAGGTCGATGACGGCGGCCTTCTCGCGGCAGGCCCAATATTCCTCGACCGGACCTGCGGAGGAAAACCGGTTTGGCAGCCAGTAGCCGCGATATTCGGTGTAATCCCGCGTCAGTGCCGAGAGGCGGGGGTGGAAGGCGGTTTCCCGCGTCAGTTCTGCATCGGCGTCAGGGGTCATGCGATAGGCTACCGCTCTTGAGAATTTTTCTTTTCCGGAGAAGGTGCGCACGTGGATATCGGTCGGATCCCAGCCGTTGGCCGCATCGATATCGTCGGGGCAGGAGGAGGAGACGCAGACGAGATCGGTCAGCGCCCGCATCAGCACATAATCGCCCGGCCGCGACCATGGCTCGTCGAGATAGAGCTGGTTGTTGTGGTCGATATTCGTATTGTAGAAATAATTGAGCGCCTCCCAGCCCTTCCGGCCAGCTATGCCGTAGGGCGCCAGCGCCGCGTTGAAATTGTCGGTGCAATTGACATGGCGGGGATAGCCCATGTCGTCGTAGTAGCGCGAATTGCAGGCGGTCGCGAATGCGTCATGGCGGCCGACCGTGTCCTGGACGACCTCCACCAACGGCTCGAAATCGCGGTCGAAAGCCTTGGACGGCAGGCCGGGGGCGGGATAGCTGCGGCCGAGCAGGGTGCGTGTGACGGTGGAATCGAGCGCAAGATCAAGACCCTTGTCGACCTTGCGGGCGGCGAAGGCCTGGAAATCGGTGCATTGCCTCCCGTAGACATCGATGATCTGGATGAACTCTCCGGCACGGACGAAATAGGCCGAGGCGGTCGCCGCCTTGATGCGGATGTCCTCGATCGGATCGGCCATCGGCTCGGGGAGGGCGGCGGCATAGTCGCGGATCAGCCTGCTGCGCCTGATGCGGATCTCGATCGGCGTTGCCGTGTCCTGCGCGTCAGGCGACATCGCCGTTGCAGGTGCGGCGGCAATCAGCAGACCCTTCATCGTGATCGCAAACTCCGCCTTGCTGCCCGGAATGGAGGCTTCGCTGAACATGCGGATCGCACCTGCCGTGGCGAGATCGGCACCGCGTCGCTCAAGCGCCGCGCGGGTCCGGTCGGCGCCCTCATCACCTGAAGAGAGAATGGCCTTTAGTCCTTCGGCCGAGCCGGTGAAGGCTGCGCCGAGGCCGGTCGATTGAAACCGGCCATTTTCGTCGAGGAAGGAAAGCTCGCAGGCTTGTCCACCTTCGCTGTCGATTAGGGTGACGTGGTCGCCTGCCTCGACGCGAACAACAAGGGATCCACCGCCCTTGCAGCGGTAACGCTCGACACCCTCGGGCAGCGCGGGGATACCGGGATAGCGGATGATGCTTGCCGATACCGGTCGCACCCCTGACATCCGGGGATGGAGATCTCGCATGTGGTCCTCATGGGATTGATGTGCTCTCCGGCACGCAAATCATGCTGACAAAATGCCGCCCGAAAGTAAAGGGATGTTGACTAAAAAGAAAATATCTTCACTATGCATAAAGGGTCGAGACTCGGAAATCCGCTCGGGAACGCGGATCGAGAAAATGCCGGGCAGCCCATGCAATGCCACGGGAGGCGCGTTCAGGGAGACGTACGCAAAGCTACGTCCCGAACAAATAGAATGGGGAATTTCACCGATGACGGATATCGTGGACGCCGGCGTTGCCGCCGGCACCGAAGGTAAACTTATACGCGCGCTTGACTGGAAGGGTGCGTTTTGGGTGGCAGCCGGCGTGCCACCGCTTGTTCTCTTCTCCATCGGCGGTATTGCAGGTACGACCGGCAAGCTCGCCTTTGTGGTCTGGATCATCTCGATGATCATGGGCTTCCTGCAATCCTTCACCTATGCCGAAATCGCCGGCATGTTCGGCAACAAGTCGGGTGGCGCATCGGTCTATGGCGCCACGGCCTGGCTGCGCTATTCGAAATTCATCGCGCCGCTGTCCGTCTGGTGCAACTGGTTTGCCTGGTCTCCGGTGCTTTCGCTCGGCTGCGCCATTGCGGCCGGATATATTCTCAATGCCTTCTTCCCGATCCCGGCAGCGGATTCGCAGGCGGTCCTCGCCTGGATCAGCGCGCATGCCGCTTCGATCACGGCCGATAGCCCCCGCGTCGCCGAATATATTGCTGCCCATGCCGGCACTTCGCCTGAGGATGCGGTCAAGGCGCTGCTGAGCGCGGACGGCGTATCCGCGCTGACGCCGGCGRTCCGCAGCTGGTCRCTCGTCAGCTTCAGCATTCCCTTCCTGGCCACCGCCAATATCAACGCCACCTTCTTCATCGGCGGCATCCTGATGCTGATCATCTTTGCGATCCAGCATCGCGGCATCTCCGAGACGGCGAGCGTCCAGAAATGGCTGGCGATCATCGTGCTCGTACCGCTGCTCATCATCGGTCTTTATCCGATCATCAGCGGCCAGATCGTTAGCTCCAACGTCACCGGGCTGGTTCCGCCAACGGCGGCCTATGCCGGCACCGACGGTACCTGGAGCAATGGCGGCTGGACGCTGTTCCTCGGCGGTCTCTATATCGCCGCCTGGTCGACCTACGGTTTCGAGACTGCGGTCTGCTATACGCGCGAACTGAAGAACCCCAAGACGGATACCTTCAAGGCGATCTTCTATTCCGGCCTTGCCTGCTGCTTGTTCTTCTTCCTCGTACCTTTCGCCTTCCAGGGCGTGCTCGGTCATGCGGGCATGCTGGCGCCGGGCATCATTGACGGGACGGGTGTCGCCGAAGCACTCGGCGGACTGATCGGCGCCGGCCGTGTCGTCACCCAGCTTCTCGTCGTGCTGATGATCATGGCGCTTTTCCTCGCCATCATGACGGCGATGGCAGGCTCCTCGCGCACGCTCTACCAGGGCTCGAAGGATGGCTGGCTGCCGAAATATCTCGACCATGTCAACGAACACGGCGCCCCGACCCGGGCGATGTGGACGGACTTTGCCTTCAATCTTTTCCTGTTGGCGATCGCGTCCGATGCTGGCGGCTATTTCTTCGTGCTCGCGGTCTCCAATGTCGGTTACATCATCTTCAACTTCCTGAACCTTAATTCCGGCTGGATCCATCGCATGGATTCCGGTCATGTCGAGCGTCCCTGGAAGGCCCCCACCTGGCTGATCGGCGTCAATACCGTGCTTGCCTTCGTCAACGCGCTCTTCCTCGGCGCCGGCGCGAAGGTCTGGGGCTACGCCAACGCGCTCTGGGTCGGCTTCATCTTCGCCGCGCTTATCCTGCCGGTTTTCGCCTATCGCCACTACGTCCGCGACGGCGGCAAATTCCCGGCCGGCGCCATGGACGACCTCGGGCTCGTGGGCCAGGACCTCGGTGTCAAAAAGGCCGGGATATTGCCATACCTCGCGCTTGCCGGCGGTCTCGCCATCGTATTGATCGCCAACTGGATCTTCCAATTGCCCGCTTAAGGATTGTCGGCCGGGGTATTCTGACAGATTTGTCTGATGCTCGGGCTCGGGCAGAGAAACCATATGCCTGCAGAGGCGTCAGTTGGAAACGGCTGACGCCTCTGCACGCATCTATGCGGTGTCAGGACCCGCCGGAACGTCCGAGGCCACCAAGACTATGACTGCACTCACACACCTGAAAGATCGACTTCTCGGGCAGAAGCCGGTCGGCGTTGACTGCGGTGCCTCGGACGCTCGAGCTCCATAGATATGTGACTGTCAACGGCATCGATATCTCTTCCCGCGAGTAGGGCCTGAAAACGCACCCGTGGTGCTGTTGCCGCCCGACTATCCATGCTCGTGTACGAACTCCGAACCTCATACCAAGGTTTTGCGACGCCGATCAGCGATCGAGAGGCAATTTTCACCGTGTGATCTCTGAATAGCATTCATAACATCCTGTGCCGCGTCGTCGGCGCGGTCGGCCATCTGCTCGCCCTTTCGGCTTGTCGCGGTCGTGGCTCTCAGGGCGCGTGATCCGCCTATCGGTGAGATGCGTTTTGAAGTTCGCTTTCCATTCCGTCTCCCAAACGCTTTTTCCTGCTGCTGCCCTGAAATGAGAAAGCGATTTCTTATAATCCATATTATCTACTGCTTTTATAGACAATATGGATCCGGATGAGGCGTTTTCGCATGACCTATTTTCTCAGCCTTCTCGACAAGAGCCCGATCGAACAGGGAAAAAGCGCTAGCGAAGCCTTGCAGGCAAGCGTGCGGCTGGCGATCCGGGCCGAGGAACTCGGCTATCATCGGTTCTGGGTCGCCGAGCATCACAATATGTCTAACCTGGCGAGTTCTGCGCCGGAAACACTGATTGCCTATCTCCTGGCGCGGACTTCGAAAATTCGCATCGGGTCGGGCGGGGTGATGCTCCAACATTACAGCGCCTACAAAGTGGCCGAGACCTTCAATCTTCTCGCCTCGCTTGCGCCCGGCCGCGTCGACCTCGGCGTCGGCAAGGCGCCAGGCGGCTTTCCGCTGTCAACGCGGGCTCTTCAGGCGGCTTTCGATCCAGAAAGGAAGCCGGATTTCGCCGTCCAGCTTTCCGACATCAACACCTATCTTGCGGCTGATCCCAACTATGAAGGTGTGCAGGCGACGCCCTTTCCGCCTCATGCGCCGGAGCGCTTCCTTCTCGGCGCAAGCGTCGAGAGCGCAGTACTTGCCGCAGAGAAAGGCTGGGAGCTGGTTTTTGCCGGTCATCTCAACGGCGATCCGGAGAACCTGCGCAAGACTTTTGAAGCCTATGAACGCGCCTCTGATGGCAAGAGGCCGATCCTCGCGCTGGCTGCCTTCGCGGCGGACAATGAGGAGCAGGCGCGCGAGCGCGTCTGCAATCTGCGCATCGTCAAGGTCTTCCTGCCGAACGGCCAGACCGTGAATGTCGGCAGCGAGGAACAGGCGGCCGAATTCGCAAGGCAGGCCGGTGTCACCGAGTATCGCATCGAGGAAAAAGTGCCGAGCGTGCTGCACGGTACCGCAGCCCAGATCCGCAAGGAACTGGACGAGCTGCATCGCCGCTACGGGGTCAAGGAATTCATTCTCGATACACCGGCACTCGCCGCTTCCGAGCGGCTTTCCTCAATCGAGTTGCTCGCCAAGGAACGGCTTTCCCTCGCAGCCTGACCATCCCCAGGAGGATTGAACCCATGGCCAAGAAGAAAATCACTTTCGGTATCATGCTGCAGGGCCCGGGCGGCCATATGAACGCCTGGAAACATCCAAGCGGCCCGGCCGATGCCAGCACCAATTTCGACTTTTTCGTCAAGACGGCGCGCAAGGCCGAAGAAGCAGGCATCGCCTTCGCCTTCGTTGCCGACGGCCTCTATATCAACGAACAATCGATCCCGCACTTCCTCAACCGGTTCGAGCCGCTGACGATCCTTGCTGCGCTCGCGGCCTCGACCTCGAAGATCGGCCTAGTCGGCACGGTCTCCACTTCCTACAGCGATCCCTTCACGATTGCCCGGCAGTTCGCCTCCATCGACCTCGTCAGCGGCGGCCGTGCCGGCTGGAATGCCGTGACCTCGCCACTCGAAGGCTCGGGCCGCAACTATGGGCGCGAGCATCCCGAGCACGAGCTGCGTTACGAGATCGCTGAGGAATATATCGACGCCATCAGGGGTCTCTGGGACTCTTGGGATGACGATGCCTTCGTGCGCGACCGTCAGAGCGGCGTCTACGCCGACAAGACCAAACTGCACCGGCTGAACCACAAGGGGCGCTTCTTCCGCATCGAAGGGCCGCTCAATATCGGCCGCTCGAAACAGGGCCAGCCGGTGGTTTTCCAGGCGGGCGCCTCCGATTCCGGTATCCGGCTCGCCGGCAAACATGCCGACGCGGTCTTCACCAACGGCGGACCGATCGAGGAAGCGCAGGCTTTCTACAAGCAACTCAAGCAGAGCGCGATCGCGCAAGGGCGACGGACCGCAGAGATCGGCGTCTATCCCGGTATCGGCCCGATCGTCGGCGCGACGGCAGAGGAAGCGGAGGCCAAGTATCAGGCGATCCGCAATCTCGTCACCATTGAAGAGGCGCTGCTCTATCTCGGCCGCTTCTTCGACCATCACGATTTCAGCGCCTATCCGCTCGACGAACCTTTCCCTGATATCGGCGACATCGGCCGCAACAATTTCCGTGCCACGACGGATCGGATCAAGAAGACGGCGCGCGAAAAGGGGCTCACCCTCCGGGATGTCGCGCTCGACGCGGCAACGCCGCGCACGGCGTTCATCGGTACTGCAGATCATATCGCCAACGAGATCATCCGCTGGATCGACGGCGAGGCTGCCGATGGTTTCATCCTTGGGTTCCCCGTCATCGCCGAAGGCTTCGATGATTTTTCCCGCCATGTGCTGCCGCTCCTCGAAAGGCGCGGCTACTTCGATCCCGTCCTGAAGGGTGAGACGCTCCGCGATCATCTGGGGCTGCCTTTCCGCGAGAGCCGCTATGCGACAGATGCCGGTGAGGTCGAACAGGGAAAGGCTGCCAGCGCCTGAGGCGCGGCGGACAATTCCATGAACGTCATTACAAAACCTTCGCGCAGCCACGATCCGGTCGAGACGGGAATTGCCGTCTATCTCGATGAATTCATCGCGCTGCGCCACGACCTTCACCAATATCCGGAGCTTGCTTTTCAGGAGCGCCGCACGAGCAAGCTCGTGGCATCACACCTTTCCTCCTGGGGCTATGAGGTGGCGACGGGCATTGCCGGCACCGGCATCGTCGCCACCCTGGTCCGCGGAAACGGCAAGCGCTCCATCGCCATCCGAGCCGATATGGACGCCCTGCCGATCGAGGAGGCGACAGGCCTTTCCTATGCAAGCAGCAATCCCGGCGTCATGCATGCCTGTGGCCACGATGGCCATACGACGATCCTGCTTGCCGCTGCGCGCTATCTGGCCGAGGCCGGCAATTTCAGCGGTACGTTTCGGCTGATCTTCCAGCCGGCCGAAGAGATCGGTGCCGGTGCTCGCAAGATGATCTCGGAAGGCCTGTTCGAACGGTTTCCGGTCGATGCGGTCTTTGGGCTGCACAATTGGCCGGCCGTGCCGGCCGGTAAGTTCGGTTTCGTTGCCGATGCCGCCATGGCGTCCGTCGATCAGGCGGTCATCCGCATCGTCGGCAAGGGTGGTCATGGCGCCGAGCCGCATCGCGCCATCGATCCGGTGCTGGCATCGGCTTCCTTCATCACGGCGTTGCAGAGCATCGTCTCACGCAATGTCGATCCGCAGGATATGGCCGTCGTCACCGTCGGCTCCATCCATGCCGGGTCAGCGTCGAATGTCATTCCGGAGAGCGTCGAGCTAAAGCTCACCATGCGTGCCTTCAACCAGGCGGTGCGCGACAAACTCCAGGAACGCGTGCCGGCGCTTGCCCTAGCCCAAGCTGAGAGCTTCGGGGCAACGGCCGAGGTCGATTACCGGCTTGGCTTTCCGGCGCTCATCAACCATCGGGCCGAGACGGCCTTTGCCCGCGATGTCGCGCTCTCCTCTTTCGAACCGGAAAGGATCGAGGCTGGGTTCCGCCCGCGCACGGCAAGCGAGGATTTCGCCTTCATGCTGCAGGAGAAGCCGGGCAGCTATCTCTTCGTCGGCAATGGCGACAGCGCGCCTCTTCACAGCGCTCACTATGATTTCAACGACGCGATCATTGCGCCCGCCGCCCGCTACTGGGTGCGGCTTGCCGAGACCTTCCTCACTGACGACAACGGGTGACGAACGACATGAGCGACACGTTTCTCTACACTTCCCCGCTCGACCCCCGCGCCAAGCCGCTGATCGACGAACTTATCCACGAATATGACAGCCGCTACGGGAACTATTTCAGCGATGAGGGTGCCGCGGCAGAGCTCAACCGCTATCCGCCCGAGGCTTTCGCGCCGCCCGTCGGCAATTTCGTGCTGCTGGTACGCGGCGGCGAGACGATCGGCGGCGGCGCTTTCAAATATTATGATGAGCAGACCGCCGAGTTCAAACGCATCTGGACACGCTCTGACCTACGTCGGCAGGGCCTTGCCCGCAAGGTTCTCGTGGAACTGGAAGCGCAGGCCGCCCGCCAAGGCTATTCGCGGGTCTACCTGACGACCGGCTTTCGCCAGCCGGAGGCGGTCGGCCTCTATCTCAACTACGGCTATACGGCGCTCTTCGACCCCAAGGTCGACCCGGAAATCTATAAGACGCTGCCCTTCGAGAAGGATATCCGCCACCTCGCACCGCAGCTGTCGGCCAACGCCGATCGCCCGCCATTACAGGCAGCAGCACGTCGCTGAATCCAGGCAAATAACGCTCCATAAAAAGGGGGATATACGATGGCACTGACGAGTGACTATGCCGGCATCGATACCGGCAGCAGGGCAGGGGACCGAACGCTTCAGGATTATTCCCGACTGAGGATCGTCCCGGCGCGGCATCCCGGCCGGGTTGCCGGCACCATATTCGCTGCTCTCGTCATTGCCGCCGTCCTCTATTCGACCTTCACCAATCCGCGCTGGGGCTGGGATGTTTTTGCCGAATGGTTCTTTGCGGCGCCTGTTCTCGCCGGCCTCGGGCGCACGCTGCTCCTGACACTGTTGGCAACGATCTCCGGTTCGATCCTCGGCACGGCACTGGCGCTTGCCCGTGTCTCGAGATCGCCGCTGCTTTCGGGCCTATCCTGGGGCTACATCTGGCTGCTGCGATCGATCCCCGTGATCGTTCTGCTGCTGGTGCTGAACAATCTCGGCTATCTCTATGAGACGGTGAAGCTCGGGGTGCCGTTCACTGGCACTGTCCTCTTCGAATATCCGACGACACAATTGCTGACGCCCTTTGCTGCCGCGTTCCTCGGTCTCACGCTCAATCAGTCGGCCTTCTTCGCCGAGATCGTCCGCGGCGGCATTCTGTCCGTCGATCAGGGGCAACTTGAAGCCGCTTCGGCGCTCGGTCTCTCGCGCCGTCGTCAGGCATTCCGTATCGTGCTGCCGCAGGCGATGCGTTCGATCCTGCCGACCGGGTTCAATGAGATCATCGGTCTCGCCAAGGCGACCTCCATGGTCTACGTGCTTGCCTTGCCGGAACTGTTCTACACGGTCCAGGTTATCTATCGCCGTAACCTCGAAGTCATTCCGCTGCTGATGGTAGCGACCGTCTGGTACCTCGTCATCATGACGGTGCTGTCGATCGCCCAGCATTATATCGAGCGCTATTTTGCCAAGGGCGCATTGCGCAACCCGAAGCCCTTGCCCTTCCAGTCTTTCCTCAAGCGTTTTGCCCGCCCTTTGCCTACGGCAGCGATCTCTGGCGACTTTACCCGTACCTCCGGCTTCCGTGACGCAGCGGTTCTTCGCACCGGCGGGACGGTGCGCATCCACGGCATTTCCAAGAGCTTCGGCTCTCTGAAAGTGCTCGATGGTATCGACCTCAATCTGCCTGCCGGCAGCGTCACCGCCATTCTCGGTCCCTCGGGCTCCGGAAAGTCCACCCTGCTGCGCGCCATCAACCACTTGGAGCGCGTCGATGCCGGCTTCATCTCGGTCGACGGCGATCTCGTCGGATATGAGCAGAAAGGTGATGTGCTCTACGAGCTCAAGGAAAAGGAAATCCTCAAGCGGCGTGCCGATATCGGTATGGTCTTCCAAAGCTTCAATCTCTTTCCGCACCTGACAGTGCTTGAAAACCTGATCGAAGCGCCGATCCAGGTGCGTGGCGTGAGCCGTGAAGAGGCCGTGCAACTTGCGCAGGAGCTGCTTGCCCGCGTCGGCCTCAGCGACAAGATCAATGCCTATCCGCGCCAGCTCTCCGGCGGCCAGCAGCAGCGCGTCGCCATTGCCCGTGCCCTAGCACTGCGCCCGAAGGTGCTTTTGTTCGATGAGCCGACATCGGCGCTCGACCCGGAACTGGTCGGTGAAGTCCTTGATGTGATCAAGGAACTGGCGCGCACGGGCACGACGCTTGTCATCGTCACGCACGAAATCGGCTTTGCCCGTGAAGTTGCCGACACTGTCGTCTTCATGGATGGCGGCCATATTCTCGAAGCCGACTCGCCGGCCCGCATCTTCAACGGCGCGGAACATCCCCGCACACGTGAATTCCTCGCCAAAGTTCTCTGAAAATAGCAAGGCATCAGCAGATCCCGGCCGCGACGGGCGTCCGGAGGGCATGAAAAGAAAAACAACCCTAAGATGAAATGGAGAAGGGAAATGGCATTCAGAAATAGAGCCAACTACCTGCTTGCCGGAGTCGTCGCCCTGGCGGCAATCGGCCTCGGCACGGCGCAGGCAGCCGAGAAATTCAATCTCAGCCCCGACACGTCGAACCGCGTGCGGGCCGAAAAAGATGAGACCGCGATCAAGGCCATCGCACCCAACTTCAAGTTCGTCGAACCGGGCAAGTTCACCGTGGCCGTCAACGCCTGGGATCCGCCGATCGCAACCTATGCATCGGATGCTGCGACCGTGGTCGGCGCCGATCCGGATCTGGCGCAACTGCTTGCCGATTCCTTCGGCCTCGAGCTGAACCTTGTTTCCGTCGCCTGGGCGGACTGGCCGCTCGGCGTCTCCTCCGGCAAATATGATGCCGTCATCTCCAACGTCACGGTAACCGAGGAGCGCAAGGAGAAGTTCGATTTCTCCACCTATCGCAAGGACGTGCTTGGCTTCTACGTGAAGTCCGACAGCAAGATCAGCGAGATCAAGGAGCCGAAGGATGTCGCCGGCCTCAAAGTCATCACCGGTGCCGGCACCAATCAGGAAAAGATCATCCTGGAATGGGATCGCCAGAATGTCGCCGCCGGCCTGAAGCCGATTGAAGTTCAATATTATGACGACCGTGCCGCAGCTGATCTGGCGCTGCAGTCCGGCCGTGCCGATGTCGAGTTCAATCCGAATGCGACGCAGGCCTACAGCTCCTCAATCAAGGGGCACACCAAGCTCGTCGGTATCGTCTCCGGCGGCTGGCCGCTGACGGCTGAAATCGCCGTCACCACGAATAAGGGCGCCGGCCTTGCCGATGCCGTCACCGTCGCCCTCAACGACCTTATCAAGAACGGCAAATACGGCGAAGTGCTGAAGCACTGGAGCCTGAACGCCGAAGCCATCGACGACGCCAAGACCAACCCGCCGGGGCTGCCGAAGAGCGGTTCGTAAAGGATGGTCTGACGGACGGGCGTTGGAGGTCGCGCCGGTCCGTCCTCGTTTTCATATATTTTGGAGAGTTCTCTCGTGACGATATTTTCCAGACTGCGCATCGCATCGATTGCCGCCATTGCCTCGCTGACAAGCTGCTATACAGGCGTGGCTGCGGCTGATGAATTCGACCTGAGCCCCGAGCAGCCCAACCGCGTGCACGCTCAGCGCAACGAGGCGGCGATCGCGTCCATTCCGAAGGGTTTCAAGTTCGTCACATCAGGCAAATTCACGGTTGCCGTAAGCCCGGGCGGACCGCCGCTTGCCACTTATGCGACGGATGCCAAGACCGTCGTCGGAGCCGATCCCGAGTACGCGAACGCCATTGCCGAAAGCCTCGGGCTGCAGCTTGAGCTCGTCCCGGTTGCCTGGATCGACTGGCCACTTGGCCTGACGTCGGGCAAATATGATGCTGTTATTTCCAATGTCGGTGTCACCGAGCAGCGCAAGGAGAAGTTCGATTTCTCCACCTACCGGAAAGGTCTGCACGGCTTTTTCGTCAGGGCCGACAGCACGATCGCCTCGATCAAGGAGCCGAAGGATGCGGCAGGACTGCGCTTCATCGTCGGCGCCGGCACCAATCAGGAACGCATCCTGCTGAAATGGAGCGATGAGGATGTCGCTGCCGGCCTCAAGCCGCTCGAGCTGCAATATTATGATGACGAGGCAGCAAGTCTGCTGGCGCTACGCTCAGGCCGTGCCGATGTCATCGTCCAGCCGCATGCCCAACTCGTCTATATCGCCGCCCGCGACAAGAACCTCAAACGGGTCGGAACGCTGAGCGCCGGTTGGCCCGATCGCTCCGACGTTGCGATCACCACCCGCAAAGGAAGCGGCATTGCCGATACGCTGACGCTCGCCACCAATGGTCTGATCAGGGATGGAACCTACGCAAAAATCCTTGCGCACTGGCAGCTTTCAGAAGAGGCGCTGCCCGCTTCCGAGACGAACCCGCCCGGCCTGCCGAAATTCTGAGTGAGGACAAGATGAGCGGCAACGCGCTTTCGATCAGCCATATCGGCTCCCTGACACCCGGCAACTACCCGGATGACGACCCGCTCTCCGGCCTCGAAAAGACATTGCAGCTTCTTAGCTTCGGCGAAGAGCTGGGCTTCAACAGTGCTTGGGCCCGCCAGCGGCATCTGGAGCCCGGGATTTCCTCGGCGACCGCCTTCCTGGCGGCCGCCACCCAGCGCACCAGCCGTATCGAACTCGGCACCGCGGTCATTCCGATCGGTTACGAAAGTCCCTATCGGCTCGCCGAAGATCTCTCTACCGTGGATGTTCTATCGAAGGGAAGGCTGAATGTGGGCCTGAGCGCCGGCCGTCCGCTGCATGCCGATCTCATCGGTCCGCTTGCCTTCGACGGCAACTGGCAGAACCATGATTTCTCGCATGCGCGCGTGCTGCGCTTTGCCGACAATCTGAAGGGGACCTATCTCGGTGACGAGAACACCTTCATCAAAACGCCCTTTGGACCCCAGCGCCCGAGACTGCAGCCCTACGCTAAAGGCCTGATCGATCGCATCTGGTATGGCGGTGGCTCATTGCGGTCGGCCTCATGGGCCGGCCGGAACGGCTTCAACCTGCTGATCGGCAATGTCACGTCCGGCGAAGAGACCGATGATTTTTTCGTCGCCCAGTCCCGTCAGCTCGAAGCCTATCGGGCTTCCGGCGGAGCGGAACGGCGCGTGGCGCTCGGCCGGGTCATCGTGCCCTTTGACAGTGCGGATGCAGCCACCCGCCAGCGATACTCAGACTATGCCGCCGGACGATATGAGCGCACGCTGTCTCCCCAGGGTGAACGACGCACGCTGTTTGCCCGTGATCTCGTTGGTCCGTCAGAGCAGATCCTCGAGCGCCTTCTTGCCGATCCCATTTTGCCGCATGTGCGCGAGCTGAGGCTGGAATTGCCCTACGAGTTCGAGCATGACGAATATCGCCAGATTCTACACGACTTCGTCACCCACATTGCTCCCGAGCTGGGCTGGAACACGAAGACCGCCCTCCGGGCGGCGTCGTAAGCGGCGCGACAAACGCCGAAATTGTAGGAAATCTCTCCGTGACGAAATCAGTTGAATACTTTTTCTCCATCAGTTCGCCCTGGTCCTATATCGGTCTTGATGCCTTTGCCGCGCTTGCCGTAAACAACGACATTGCCATCAAGCCATATCTGACGACGGTCGTTGAAGAGAACGGCGGGATTTTTTCGCGCAATCGCCCGGAAATTCGCCGTGCCTACTGGATCCGCGATCTCAAGCGCTGGGCAAGGGTGCGCGGCAAGCCCCTCATCCTTGAAAATCGCCCCGAGCTCAGCGATCCGACGCCTGCCTCCTTCTTCGTCATTGCCGCCTATCTCGATGGCCAGGATTGGATCGGGGTGACGCGCGCCCTACAGCATGCCTTCTGGAGTGAGGCGAAAGATATCGGCAGGCCTGATATCCGCGAAGCGATCGTCAACGCTGTCGGTCTCGATGGCGCGGCCTTGCTGCGACGGCAGGCCGATGACGATGTCCAGCAGAAATGGGCAGCCGATCGCGTTCACGCACGCGAAAGAGGCGTCTTCGGTTTCCCGACTTTTGCCTATGAGGATGAGCTCTACTGGGGGCAGGACAATCTCCCCTTCCTCGAGCGCCATCTTCATGGCGACAAGCCGTAAAGGGCTGACGCAGCGCGTTCTGCCAAAAGCCGGTGGCGGGCTGCAAAGCAAACTCCGGTGCGTCGCAAATGCCGATGCCGGCGGCCTTGCTCTCCACTGGAGCTGCCACGGCGAAAGGGGCATACCGACAGCAACGACAATACCGGCGGCTTCTTCGTCAGAGCGACACCGCCCTGCCTGACGGAACCGAGGCTTGGCGTCCTTGGTGGTAACACTCTGTCGTCGATGCCGCGACGAATTGAAGGACGACCAGAATCCGGTCCGCGACGGGTATTGGATCTCGGTGCGCCGTCGCTCGCACATGGTGCGATATCTCCTGTTGCCCAGTGCTTGTCTTTCCAAATCAGCACTTATCACGGCAATTGACATGGCCGTCCGCCGCACTATTTTAAATTGTCAAGTCATTGGATGAATGCGTCTGGTTGCGATGCGCATACCGCCAGTTGCGCTGTGACTGAAGGATCGGACATGCCCACAACTTGGATGTGTCTGGTTCGCAAAGTGAGACACACGTACAGCGTTTGCATTTGAAAGGTGATCGTCTCCGGAAACATCCCGGAAATAAAGGATCGCGACTAAGCGCCCAGCCGTCCGAATGACGCGCCTGAAAGAGCTTCATCACCGCTGGGCGAACCTCATCATCGTTCGATCAACCACCACACGGAGGTATAAGATGCGCAAGCATGAACTGGTTATCGTGATGACGCTTGCATCTCTTTTCTCGGTTCAGACTGCTCACGCGGACGGGCCTGCCGGTGCAGCCCGTGGCCTGAAGACGGCGCCTGTATTCAGCTATATTTCTGAAAAGCGCCGGACTACAGCACCTTTCGCGCATGTGATGTTTTGCGCTCGAAATCCCGATGAGTGCACTGCTCGCGGCGATGCTTCGGAAGTCTCCTTGGGCCCCTTAGCGGACGAGCAGCTTCGCACTGTCAACACCTCGGTCAACCGCTCGATCCGCTCGCTCGACGACCGGCCCGATCAAGGTGATGTCTGGCAGGTGAACGTCACGGCGGGCGATTGCGAGGATTTTGCGTTGACGAAGCGCGACCACCTCATTGCCATGGGCTGGTCGACGAAGGCATTGCGGATCGCCGTGACCAAGACGCCCTCCGGCAAGGGCCACGCGGTTCTGGTCGTCAGAACCGATCAAGGCGATCTGGTGCTCGACAACCGCATGAATGCGATCAAGGGCTGGAAGGATACGGATCTTCGCTGGCTGATGATCCAGTCGGGCGACAATCCGCGGATATGGTACGAACTTTAGATGCACGGGCATGATACGAGTTCGGGCGGATGTGGGGCGTGGAGATCTTTTGTGCCGCTATCGGTAACCAGATGCGCGGAAGTCACGCGCGTGGAAACACCATCAACTCAGCCGCCGCCCCTTGTTGCCCAGTGAGAAATCCGCCGCCTCGGTTGCGGTCCGCAATATTTGAACACGCCCTGATGGAAGCTTCTTCATCTAATCGGTCTTATCGAAAAGAATCCATTGACCTGCGACCCTGCTTACATCTTCTATCCGCCCCCAACGTCAGGAAGGCGGCCAGGGAGGGCACATGCAGGTCCTATCGAGCATTGAGGCGGTGCGCGCAGCGCTTGCAGCGGTGAGAACAAATGGCGGAGACATCGGTTTCGTGCCAACGATGGGTTATCTTCACGCGGGGCACATGGAACTTGTTGCGCGAGCCCGCGCTGAAAACGAAATCGTTGTTGCTTCGATCTTCGTCAATCCGCTCCAGTTTGGGCCGACGGAGGACCTGACCCGATACCCGCGCGATCTGGAACGCGACAGAACGATGCTGGAAAAGGGTGGCGTCGATATTCTCTTTGCGCCCGCTGTCGAAGATATGTACCCGCACCCGATGAAAACTGTGGTTGATGTGCCGGAGCTTGGCTGCGAGCTCGAAGGCGCCGTTCGACCGGGGCATTTTGCGGGTGTCGCCACCGTTGTCAGCAAGCTTTTCAATATCGTCCAGCCAAGCAACGCCTATTTCGGCGAGAAGGATTACCAGCAGGTCGTCATCATCAAACGAATGGCAGACGATTTGGCTCTGGCGGTGCGTATCGTTTCGGTGCCGACGGTCCGGGATGCGGATGGTCTCGCTCTATCTTCTCGTAACGTCTATCTCAGCGAGGAGGAACGACGCGCAGCGGTCATCATCCCGCGCGCATTGGATGAGGCGGAGCGCCTTGTGGCTCAAGGCCTCTCCGACCCGCAGGTCCTTGAAGCGAAGCTAGTCGGCTTCATCGGCCGTGAGCCCCTGGCAAAGCCGGAAGTTGTCGCTGTGAGGGACGCCTCGACCTTGAAGCATGTGGTGAAAATCGAGGACCCGGTGGTTGTCGCACTGTTCGTGCGGATTGGCACGACCAAGCTCCTCGATAATCGGGTGATCGCGAGAAAAGGTTCGTCTGGAACGGGAGAAGCACAATGAGCGCTGTCAGCTCCGCAAAACGCCTGACGCCAACGCGAATACGGGCGATGAAGGGCGGAACGCCGATTGTGTGTTTGACGGCCTACACGACGCCGATGGCGCGGCTCCTGGACGAACACTGCGATCTCCTGCTTGTTGGGGATTCGCTCGGCATGGTTCTTTACGGCATGGAGAGCACCGTGTCGGTGACGCTCGACATGATGATCGCCCATGGCAAGGCGGTGATGCGTGGCGTCGCTAAATCCTGCGTGGTCGTCGACATGCCCTTCGGCAGCTACCAGGAGTCGAAGGAGCTGGCCTATCGCAATGCCGTGCGCATTCTGCAGGAAACAGGGTGCGACGCGGTCAAGCTCGAAGGTGGCGAGGAGATGGCCGAGACAATTTCCTTCCTCACAGCGCGCGGTATTCCGGTCCTCGGGCATATCGGGCTCATGCCTCAGCAGGTTCATACCGCAGGCGGCTACCGATCTGTTGGACATTCCGAGGAGGAGGTTGCCAAGATCCGGCGTGATGCCGACGCGGTCGGCAGCTCGGGAGCCTTTGCGGTGGTCATCGAGGGCACCGTCGAGACATTTGCCCGCGAGGTGACGACGGCAATTCCTGTTCCGACGATCGGGATCGGTGCTTCGGCTGCCTGTGACGGTCAAATCCTGGTTTCGGACGACATACTCGGACTGTTCAATGACTTCACGCCGCGCTTCGTTAAACGATACGACGAACTTGGAAAGAGGGTCGGGGTGGCCGCTGCCGCCTATGCAGAGGAGGTGCGCTCCCGCGCATTCCCCACGGAGAAACATACATTCAAGCGCCGGTCTTGATTGCGCGGCCTATTGCGTTGGAGAGCCCGGCGATAAGCCATATCGGCTCTAACCCACGGAACAGTCGCCAGCGCGGGATTGGCGCGTGAGGTGGCCGAATTGCAGGATCGAGAGCAGAAATCTTAAAAACTGCGTACCGATCCGCGTAAAACTGGGCTGTAATCGTTCCACTTCATACGATAAATGCTTTCTCAGCGACCGCCGCTGAAATTCACTTCCCAAGCCCCGATCGCCTTAAGAACAGCACGCACGAAAACCGACGACGGACCGGCATGATTCCGGCCGCGCAGGAGGAAGACCCATGGCATCCGTTGCCGAGAGCGCCCCCCGCTTTGAAAAGACCGCAATGTCTATCCTGGTGGCAGTCAGCTTCTGCCACATGCTCAACGACATCATGCAGTCGCTGCTTGCCTCGCTCTATCCGCTCTTCAAGGCCAATTATAACCTCGATTTCGTGCAGATCGGTCTCCTGACCATGACCTTCCAGGTCACGGCCTCGCTGCTCCAGCCGCTTGTCGGCATCGTCACCGACCGTTGGCCGATGCCCTATTCGCTGCCTGTCGGCATGGCGAGCACCTTCTGCGGCCTGATCCTCCTCGGCAATGCCGGCAGCTTCGAACTGCTGCTCGTTGCCGCGAGCCTGATCGGCTTCGGCTCGGCCGTCTTCCATCCGGAATCTTCGCGCGTCGCGCGTCTTGCTTCCGGCGGTCGCCACGGCTTTGCGCAGTCCTTCTTCCAGGTGGGCGGCAATGCCGGCCAGGCAATCGGTCCGCTGCTGGCCGCCTTCATCGTTCTGCCGAACGGTCAGCACAGCGTGTCCTGGCTTTCCGGCATCGCCATGGTCGGCATGGTGGTCCTGAGCTGGGTCGGGAACTGGTACATGAGTCACCGCCGCCAGCACGCCAGCAAGGCGGCCCCGAGCCGCACGCTGCCGCTGCCTCAGAGCAAGGTCGTCTGGGCGCTACTCATCCTCGTGTTGCTGACGGCGACGAAGAATGTCTACATGGCAAGCGTCTCGAGCTACTTCACCTTCTACGTCATCGACCGTTTCCAGCTCGATGTGCAGCAGGCGCAGCTCATGCTCTTCCTGTTCTTGGGTTCCGTTGCCACCGGCACCTTTCTCGGCGGTCCGATCGGTGATCGTTTCGGCGCCCGCTTCGTCATCTGGTTCTCGATCCTCGGGGTGATCCCCTTCGCGCTGCTGCTGCCCTATGCGAACCTCTTCTGGACGGGCGTGCTCAGCGTCGTTATCGGCCTGATCTTCGCCTCTGCCTTTTCGGCCATCGTCGTCTTCGCGCAGGAACTGGTGCCCGGTCGTGTTGGCCTAATCGCCGGCGTTTTCTTCGGCTTCGCCTTCGGTGCGGGCGRTCTCGGTGCTGCCTTGCTCGGCGGTTTTGCCGACTCGCACGGTATCGCCTTCGTATATCGCATCTGCTCCTACCTGCCGCTGCTCGGCCTGTTCACTATCTTCCTGCCGCGCATCCCGAAGTATCGAGCGGTTTAGGTTTCGCACTCAGAAAGAGGCACCGAAAGCGTTTCGGTGCCTCTTTTGCGTCAGGGCAAGCGCACGGCGCGGCGTTGCGTTCGAACGAACATTTTTTCCTCGGCCCTCGGCGAAGACGGATCGTCATTTCTTTAATCTACTATTTTGATGGATAATATCCGTCGTATGATGCAGCCATCGACGGCGCGATAGTGGAAGGAAATGATATGTCTGCACCCAAACTGGTCGGTCTTGCCGGCAGCTTCAATCGTCCCTCGAAGACTTTTGCGCTGGTCGAGAATATCGCCGGCCTCGCCGCCGAAAAATATGGCTTCGACAATACGATTTACGACCTGACGGATGTCGGCCCCTCGCTCGGCCAGGCGTTGCGCCGCGACGATCTCGACAATCGCGCCAGGGAAATCATCGCCGACATCGCCAATGCCGACGTCCTCGTCATCGGTGCGCCGACCTTCAAGGGCAGCTATCCGGGTCTCTTCAAACATCTGATCGATCTCATCGACCCGCATGAGCTGCGTGCCAAGCCGATCGTCATCACTGCGACCGGCGGCGGCGACCGCCATGCGCTGATGGTCGAGCATCAACTGCGCCCGCTCTTCGGCTTCTTCATGGCCCACACGCTGCCGACTGCTGTCTACGCCTCGGACCGCGATTTCACCGACTATCGCGTTTCCTCCGAACAGCTTTCCAAGCGCATCGGGGAGGTCATCGGCGAACTCGCCGCCTTCTTTCCGGGCAGAAGCTCAAGGCTGATCGCAGCGGAATAAACAATATCCAAAGACGGATTTCAGCGGCGCCTTCGGGCGCCGTTTTGTTTGGAGCGTGCCTAGCAGCTGGCATTTAATCGATAAATTTGATGGAATTTTATCCTGCCGCTCTCGAAGACGCGGCAAGAGTTTTTCCGGTGGTGAGAAGACATCAGACGTTCGTGCTTCGCTCGCCATGCCCGTATTTGCAATTATCCGCCTGCTCGGGGCTCGGCCTCATTCAGTCAGACGGGATAAAAAATGACCAAGAACAAGAATTTCGGCGCCATTTCGCTTTCGCGCCGCGCGGCTCTTACTGTTGCCGCCTCTGCGGCCGCACTCATCGCCTTTGCTGCGCCGACTCCTTCCTTTGCCGAAGACAAGTCGATCAAGGTCGGTATCATGAGCGGCGAGGACGAGGATGTCTGGCGCGCCGTCACCAGCGAAGCCGCCAAGAAGGGCCTCAAGATCGAAACGATCACCTTCAACGACTATACCCAGCCGAACGAGGCTCTGGAGCGCGGCGAAATCGACGCGAACGCCTTCCAGCACCAGCCCTATCTGGACAATCAGGTCAAGCAGCACGGCTACCATATCGTATCCGTCGGCTACACGGGCGTCTGGCCGATCGGTCTCTATAGCAAGAAGCACAAGTCCGTTGCCGAACTGCCAGCGGGCGCCGTAATCGGTGTCCCGAACGATCCGTCCAACGAAGGCCGTGCGCTTCGCGTTCTGCAGAATGAGGGCCTGATCAAGCTCAAGGACGGCACCGGCATTCTGGCAACGATCGTCGACGTCTCGGAAAACCCGAAGAACATCGAGATCCGCGAACTCGACGCCGGTATCGTCGGCCGTTCTATTGATGACCTCGATGCCGGCGTCGTCAATACCGACTGGGCGCTGAAGAGCGGTCTGTCCCCGAAGGAGCGCATCGCGCAGGAGCCGATCGCCGACAATCCCTATCGCAACTTCATCGCCGTCAAGGAAGAGAACAAGGATGCCGATTGGGTAAAGACGCTCGTCTCCTCCTATCAGAACGAGACGGTGAGGGCCGAATTCGATAAGGTCTATAAGGGTACGGGCCTCAGCGCCTATTGATTTCGCCGCCCTTAAAAGGGCGTCAGCAACTGAGGCGGCCCTGGCCTTTTTGCCAGGGCCGCCTTCAGCGTTTGTGAAGGAACGAGCATGAATTCAATTGTCTCCGCCTTAGGGATCGAGACGCGGCCAGTCGATGCCGAAGAGGTCGTGCGCCTGAAGGATGTCAGGCGCAAGTTCGGTGTGACGGCAGCGCTCGACGGCGTTTCACTCAGCGTGAAGAAGGGCGAAATCCTCGGCATCATCGGCCGCAGCGGCGCCGGAAAATCGACGCTGATCCGCTGCCTCAACGGTCTCGAAAGGGCCGATAGTGGCGAGATCGTCATCGAGGGCCGCAATATTGCAGGCCTTGCCGAGCAGGAGCTGCAGCCCTTGCGCCGCCGCATTGGCATGATCTTTCAGCATTTCAATCTGCTGTCGGCCAAGACGGTCGAGGAGAATGTCGCCCTGCCGCTGAAGATCGAGGGTGTCGCCAAGGCCGAACGGCTGAAGCGGGCGCAGGAGCTTCTGGACCTCGTCGGTCTTTCCGATAAGGCTAGGGCTTATCCGTCGTCGCTCTCAGGTGGCCAGAAGCAGCGTGTCGGCATCGCCCGCGCACTGGCCGCCCGGCCGGCCCTGTTGCTGTCCGACGAAGCGACCTCGGCCCTCGATCCGGAAACGACGCGTTCGATCCTTGCGCTGTTGAAGGACATCAACCGTAAGCTTGGTCTTACCATTCTTCTGATTACCCATGAGATGGAAGTGGTGCGCGGCATTGCCGATCGCGTCGCCGTCATCGATGCAGGGCGCATCGTGGAGGAAGGCCAGGTCTGGTCGATCTTCGGCGATCCGCAGGCGGCGATCACAAAAAGCCTGCTCAGCGGCATTCGCCCGCAGCTTCCGGAACACATTGCTGCACGCCTGTCGCAAACCGGCGGCACGGAAGCTATCCTCAGTGTCGATCTTGCTGGACCGGAAGCGCAAGGCGCGCTTTTTGCCGATCTCTCTGCAGCGCTGCCGCATTCCTTCCGCCTCGTGCACGGTGGTATCGATCACATCCAGAACCAGCCCGTGGCGCGGTTCTTCATTGCCGTTCCTGCGCGCGATCCCGCGCTTGCCGGAACGGTCGAACAATTTCTGAAGGCCCGGTCGGCTCGGGTGGAGGTGCTTGGTTATGTCACCGATCATGATTAATCTGCTGCTGCGCTCCCTCTGGGAGACGGTGCTGATGACAGCTGCATCCGGCCTGATTTCGCTGGTTGCCGGCCTGCCGCTCGGCCTGGCGCTGGTCCTGACGAACCGCGGCGGCATTGCCGAAAATCTCTGGATCAACCGCATTCTCGGCGCCGTCATCAACGGCTTCCGTTCCGTGCCCTTCATCATCCTGCTGGTGGCGCTCATCCCGCTGACCCGCCTTATCGTCGGCACCGCGATCGGCACCTGGGCGGCCATCGTTCCACTCGCCATTGCCGCGACGCCATACTATGCCCGTATCGCAGAAGTCTCGTTGCGCGAGGTCGATCGTGGCCTGATCGATGCGGTGCGTGCCATGGGCGGCAATCGCTGGACGATCATCCGCGAGGTTCTGGTGCCCGAAGCCCTGCCCGGAATCGTCGCCGGCTTTACCGTCACGCTGGTGACGCTGATCGGTGCTTCGGCGATGGCCGGCGCCATCGGTGCCGGCGGTCTCGGTGACCTCGCCATTCGTTATGGCTACCAGCGCTTCGAGACCAATGTGATGATTGCGGTCGTGGTCGTGCTCATCGTTCTCGTCTGCGGCATCCAGTGGCTGGGCGACCGGCTGGTCGCCCGCATGGATCATCGCTAGAAATTATCGCCTGAACTGTGCGGCGGGGTGGCTGGCCGGCAGCCGGCCATTGCCGCCGAACAGCTTCTGGCGCAGCGGCCCTTCCACATAGTCGGCCTTGAACAGGCCGCGCTCCTGCAGCACAGGCACGACGAGATCGACGAAATCATGAAGGCTCTCGGGTGCCACAGTGCGTGCGAGATTGAAGCCGTCGATGCCGCCTTCCTCGATCCAGCGCTGCAGGGTATCGGCAATCTGTTCCGGCGATCCGACAATCGGCTTCATGCGGCTGCCGAGCACCATCTGGTCTATGATCTGCCGCTTCGTCACCGGCTTTGCCGCCTGCTTGGTGATTGCCGCTAGTGCCGACTGATTGGCGTTGGTCGAGTTCTGGTCGATCACGTCATCGAGCCCGTATTTCGAAAAATCGACGCCGACGGAGGCCGAATAATGCGCAAGCGACGCTTCGATGCTTGCGTGCCGGCGATAGTCCTCGAGCTTCTCCTGCGCTTGGGCTTCGGTCTTGCCGACAACGACGGTAATCAGGCTCAGGATCTTGATCGCATCCGCGCCGCGGCCATTGGCAAGCGTCTTGGCGCGAAGCGCATCGACGGTCGGCCGCGCCGATTGCGGCGTCGGTCCGGCGATGAAGACGCATTCGGCATGGCGGGCGGCGAAATCCTGTCCGCGTGCGGATGCGCCGGCCTGGAAGAGCAGGGGCGTGCGCTGCGGCGAGGGCTCCGAGAGATGGATGCCCTCCATCTTATAATACTGGCCCTGATGGCTGACGGCCCGCACTTTAGCGGCATCCGCAAAGACGCCGCGTGCCCTATCGCGCAGCACCGCACCGTCATCCCAGCTGCCTTCCCAGAGCTTGTAGAGGATTTCGAGATATTCCTCGGCGGCGTCGTAGCGCGCATCATGCTCCGGCAGCTTGTCGAAACCCATGCTGCGGGCAGCGCTATCGAGATAGCCTGTCACGATGTTCCAGCCGATGCGTCCCTTGGTCAGGTGATCGAGGGTCGACATGCGCCGCGCCAGCAGGAAGGGCGGCTCATAGGTCGTATTGACGGTGACGCCGAAGCCGAGGTGCTTCGTGACGTAGGCCATTGCCGAAATCGGCATTAGCGGATCGTTGACCGGGATTTGCGCGCCCGTCTCGATGACCGGGCCCGGGCTGTCCTTATAGATATCGTAGACGCCAACAATATCGGCGAGAAATATGCCGTCCAGCTTGCCGCGTTCGGCCGTGCGCGCAAAATCTGCCCAATAATCAAGATCGGTATAGTTGACCGAACGATCCTGCGGATGCGTCCACATGCCGTGATTTATGTGTCCGACGCAGTTCATGTCGAAGGCGTAGATCTGCATTTTCTTCATCAATACTGTCCTGAGATGTTAGTCGGTCACTTGGTGGAATTATCGGGCAGATCGGGAAACCACCGGATCTCTCTCGTTATTTAGAAGCAAATTATCTCGCATGCCCGATTTCGGGAATTTTCTATCTCTATAAAATCTATGAATTTTACAATGATCTAACCACATTCCGGGGTGGAATGATTTCGAACATTGCGGGAGAGGGATATGAAAATCAACCGACGCAACCTTCTGGGTACGGCCGCTGCCGCTGTCCTCACCTTGACCACCTATGCGGCCCACGCTGCCGACGTCACGCTGAATATCGGCTACCAGCCGATCGTCGAGCCGTCACGCGTGCCGCAGGCCGACGGTACCTATGAAAAGGAGACCAAGGCCAAGATCAACTGGCAGAAATTCGATAGCGGCGCCGATGTCATCACCGCCATCGCTTCCGGTTCCATCGATATCGGTTATGTCGGCTCATCGCCGCTTGCCGCTGCTGCCAGTCGCGAACTGCCGATCGAGACGATCTATGTCGTCGGTCTCATAAGCGACGCCGAAGCGCTCGCCGTCAAGAACATCACCAAGCCAGAAGATTTGAAGGGYAAGAAGATCGCCACSCCCTTCGTYTCGACMGCGCAATACAGCCTGCTGACGGCGCTGAAGCATTGGAAGGTCGATCCGAAGTCGGTGCAGATCCTCAACCTGCGTCCGCCGGAAATCGCTGCTGCCTGGGAGCGCGGTGATATCGACGGCGCCTATGTCTGGGACCCGGTGCTGGCGCAGCTGAAGAAGAGCGGCAGCGTGCTCGCCACTTCGGCCGATGTTGCCAAGTGGGGCGGCCCGACCTTTGACGCCTGGATCGTCAGCAAGAAATTTGCCGAGGCCCATCCTGAAGTGGTCACGGGCTTCGTGAAGGTCACGGGTGCGGCTTATGCCTCCTACCTCGCCAATCCGGATAGCTGGAATGCGAAATCACCGGAGGCCGAAAAGATTGCCAAGCTTACCGGTGCCAAGACCGATGAAGTGCCGGCTCTTCTCAAGGGCTACATTTTCCCGAGCCTGAAGGAACAGGCGAGCGCCGATCTCCTCGGTGGCGGTACGACGAAGGCCGTCGCTGAAACCTCGGCCTTCCTTCTGGAGCAGGGCAAGATCCCCGGCGTTCTGAGGGACTACAGCCCCTATGTTTCCGACCGCTGGGTCAAGGAAGCAGCCAAGGCAGGTCTTTGATCCTCCCAAGGGTCCCGGCGTGGCTTCGGCTGCGCCGGTTTTTTCTCAAACAGGTGATGCCCATATGAGCATACTTTCACTACAGTCCCTGTCGCTCGATTATGCCGAGGCAGGCAGTCGTCGGAAGAGACGTGTGCTCGATGGCGTCAACCTGCATATCACTTCGGACGAATTCGTGGTTGTCATTGGCCGTTCCGGTTCCGGCAAGACCAGTCTTCTCAATATTGCTGCAGGTTTCACTGAGCCGAGCGAGGGGCGCGTGCTGGTCGACGGCAAAGAGATCGACGGGCCAGGCGTAGACCGGGCCGTGGTGTTTCAGGACGACGCGCTCTATCCCTGGCTGACCGCAGCCGGCAATGTGGCCTTTCCGCTGAAGCTTCAGGGCATCCCGAAAGGCGAGAGACAGCGCCGCGCGGAGGAACTGCTGGTGAAAGTCGGGCTCGATGGCGCGGGTCACAAGAATATCTGGGAACTCTCAGGCGGCATGCGCCAACGCGTCGGCATCGCTCGCGCGCTCGCCTCCGGCCCTCGCTTCCTGTTGCTTGATGAACCACTCGGTGCGCTCGACGCGCTGACACGCAGCCGCATGCAGAAATTCCTGCTGGATGTCTGGGCAGAAAGCAAAACGGGTGCCCTGCTGATCACCCACAGCATTGACGAGGCTCTGTTGCTTGCAACACGCATCATCGTGCTGGCGCCCAATCCCGGCCGTATCGTCGCCGACATCAAGACCGAGTTTGGCAAGGCGTTGCTCGAAGGCAGAAGCGTCAAGGAGATCAAGGCGCTTACTGCGTTCAAACATCTGCATGACGAACTGACCGCACTCATCCACGCGGATGAAGAGGAGATTGCCGCATGAGCGTCGAGGCGGAAGCACTTACGACAGCAGTGTCGGATCGACCGGTAGAGGCGCGGCCGAAACGCCGCGGCACGCTGCCGATCTCGCTTGTAACAATAGCGGTCATTATTGCCGGCTGGAGCCTTGCTTCGGCCTATGGTGCCGTCTCGCCGGTCTTCCTCCCGTCGCCGCTCGTCGTAGCGAAATCGCTTGCCAATGTCGCGGTCAACGGCTTCGTCGATTCCACGCTTGCCGAACATACGCTCGCAAGCCTGCTGCGCATCTTTGCAGCGCTCGCCGTCTCGCTCATCATCGGTGTGCCGGCAGGCCTAGCGATCGCCACGAGCCGTATCGGCAAGGGCATCCTTGATCCGATCGTCGAATTCCTGCGGCCCCTGCCGCCGCTGGCCTATCTACCGCTGATCATCATCTGGGTCGGCATCGGCGAGGCGTCGAAGGTCACCGTCATCTCGCTCGCGATGCTGCCACCGGTCATCCTGTCGACGGCGTCAGGCGTCAAATCCGCGCCGGGCGATTTCGTCAACGCTGCCCGCTCCTTCGGGGCGAGCCGGCTGCAGGTGCTGCTGCATGTCATTCTTCCAGGCGCCATTCCGTCGATCCTGACGGGGACGCGCATTGCGCTCGGCGCCGGCTGGTCGACGCTGGTCGCGGCCGAGCTCGTTGCGGCAAGCCAAGGCCTCGGCTTTATGATCCAGTCTGCGGCGCAGTTCCTCGTGACCGATATCGTCATCGGCGGGATCATCGTCATTGCCGCGATTGCCTTCCTGCTGGAGATCCTGGCGCGGTTGATCGAACGGTTGTTTGTGCCCTGGGCCGCGCATCGCTGAACGTCTATCATCGCCTTGCCGATGAAATTATCCTAAGGCTGTATCGCGCCGCGTCACCGCAAAGTGGTAGCGTGGCGCGCAGACGATGCGGAGGATGATATGACGAAGAAGACGCTGTCGGACTGGGAGGCGCTGGCGGAAAAGGAGCTGCGCGCAGCACCGGATACGCTGACCTGGCACACGCCCGAAGGCATCGACGTCAAACCGCTCTATACGGCCGCTGATCTTAACGGTACGGATGCGGACAGCCTGCCGGGCTTTGCGCCTTTCACCCGCGGCCCGCGCGCCACCATGTATGCCGGCCGGCCCTGGACGATCCGGCAATATGCCGGCTTTTCGACCGCCGAGGAATCCAACGCCTTCTATCGCCGCAATCTCGCCGCCGGTCAGAAGGGCCTCTCCGTTGCCTTCGATCTCGCCACCCATCGCGGCTATGACAGCGATCATCCCCGCGTCGTCGGCGATGTCGGCAAGGCGGGTGTTGCGATCGACAGCGTCGAGGACATGAAGATTCTGTTCGACGGCATTCCGCTGCAGGATATGTCCGTTTCCATGACGATGAATGGCGCGGTCATCCCGATTCTGGCGAATTTCATCGTCGCCGGCGAGGAGCAGGGTGTTTCGAAGGCGGAGCTTTCCGGGACCATTCAGAACGACATTCTCAAGGAGTTCATGGTCCGCAACACCTATATCTACCCACCGGAACCCTCGATGCGCATCGTCGCCGATATCATCGAATATACGGCGAAGGAGATGCCGAAATTCAATTCCATCTCGATCTCCGGCTATCACATGCAGGAGGCCGGCGCGACGTTGGTGCAGGAGCTTGCCTTCACCCTCGCCGACGGGCGCGAATATGTGCGTGCGGCGATCGCCAAGGGGCTGAATGTTGATGATTTCGCCGGCCGGCTCTCCTTCTTCTTCGCGATCGGCATGAACTTTTTCATGGAGGCGGCCAAGCTTCGCGCCGCCCGCCTGCTCTGGACCCGCATCATGGAGGAGTTCCAGCCGAAGAAAGCGTCTTCGCTGATGCTGCGCACCCACTGCCAGACATCGGGGGTCTCGCTGCAGGAGCAGGATCCTTATAACAACATCATCCGCACCGCCTTCGAAGCCATGTCGGCCGTGCTCGGCGGTACGCAGTCGCTGCACACCAATTCCTTCGATGAGGCGATCGCGCTGCCGACGGAGTTTTCCGCTCGCATTGCCCGCAACACGCAGCTCATTCTGCAGCACGAGACCGGCGTTACCAACGTCGTCGACCCGCTCGCCGGCTCCTATTATGTCGAGAGCCTGACGAAGGAACTGGCTGACAAGGCCTGGGCGCTGATCGAAGAGGTCGAGGCGCTCGGCGGCATGACGAAGGCCGTCAATGAAGGCTTGCCGAAACGGCTGATCGAGGAAGCCGCCGCCCGCCGTCAGGCCGCCGTCGACAAGGGCGATGAGGTCATTGTCGGCGTCAACAAATACCGGCTGGAGGCCGAACAGCCGATCGACATTCTCGAAATCGACAACAGCGCGGTGCGTGCCGCGCAAATCCGCCGCATCGAGGAGACCAAGCGCCGTCGTGATAGCGTGAAGGTCAAGGAGGCGCTAACAGCACTTCTGGAGATTGCCCGCAGCGGCAATGGCAATCTGTTTGCAGCCGCCGTCGAAGCAGCGCGGGCGCGTGCCACCGTTGGCGAAATCTCGGATGCGATGCGCGACGTTTTTGGCGATCATTTTGCCACGCCCAAGGTTATCCGCGGCATCTATGGTGCAGCCTACCGGGACGAGCCCGAGCTTGACGTGCTCAAGGTGCGTATGGCGGAAGGGCGGAAG
>NZ_JBFTPD010000044.1:0-36287 GCF_056398305.1 Rhizobium sp. 01T444 | reverse complement strand
CGGACAGCGTGCCGGAAAGCCCGTAATGGGAAAGGAGGATATCCGCGGCTTCGGAATCAGTAACATCCGGGCGCGGCAGCGCCATGCGGTCCACAAGCGCTTCCTCGGTCATGGCACCCCTCCGCGGCATGATTCGACTGTCTATTAAAACAGATAATCAGGCACTTGCCGACAAGCAACGGAAGATTGCGCCAGCCGCGGATAGCGGGTTGTTTACCTCAACCCATGCGTTCGGAGGCGTAGCTTCCGGGGCTTGCAGGGAAGACGATGGTGCGGTTGCCGTTCAGGAAGACCCGGCGGTGGATATGCGCATGGATGGCGCGCGCCAGCACCTGGCTTTCGACATCGCGGCCGATCGAAACATAGTCCTCGGCGCTCTGCGCATGCGTAATGCGCGCCGTATCCTGCTCGATGATCGGGCCTTCGTCGAGATCGGCCGTCACGTAATGCGCTGTCGCGCCGATCAGCTTCACGCCGCGCTCATAGGCCTGTTTGTAAGGGTTGGCGCCCTTGAAGCTAGGCAGGAAGGAATGGTGGATGTTGATGATACGGCCTGACATCTTCCGGCACATCGCATCCGACAGCACCTGCATGTAGCGGGCAAGCACGATGAGTTCGGTGCCGGTCTGCTCGACGATGTCGAGGATCTGGGCTTCGGCCTGCGGCTTGTTTTCCTTCGTCACCTTGATGTGGTGGAAGGGAATGTCGTGGTTGACCACGACTTTCTGGTATTCGAAATGGTTGGAGACGACGCCGACGATGTCGATCGGCAGCGCACCGATCTTCCAGCGGTAGAGCAGGTCGTTGAGACAGTGGCCGAAGCGGGAGACCATCAGAAGCACCTTCAGGCGCTCGCTCCCGTCATGTACCTCCGCATCCATGCCGAACTTCTCGTAGATCGGCTTGAAGCCTTCGCGGATCTCGGCAAGCGTTGCACCCTCTTCGGAAATGAAGCTGACGCGCATGAAGAACTTGCCGGTATCGAGGTCGTCGAACTGCGAACTATCGATGATGTTGCAACCCTTTTCGGCGAGATAGGTCGAAATCGCCGCCACGACGCCGCGCGTCGACTTGCAGGTTACCGTCAATACGTAGTCCGTCATGTCCTCTTCCCTCTCTTAAGCCGCCGGGCCGTCCTTAGATCAAACCCCCGGCCGCGAACAGGCCGGCAAGCTTTCATTTCTGCAATAAATTGCAAGCCGAACCTTCATGCCTGCGGCATTTGCTTTCATGGCCGCAAGCTTATGACAGGACGCGCGGGATTCCGTTCTGCCTGCGCCGTTCGAAATCCCGTCCTCGCCCTCTGATAGTTTGAGGTCAGACGGCCGGCCGGCTGGCGACCCGGACTTTTCTGCGCGGCGTGATGATTTCGTGAATGATCGCTCCCACGATGGAGGAGAGCGCGAGGCAGAGGATCACGAAGATGACAGGCTGCTGAAGCGCGCCGACCGGGAAATGATTGGCGATGATCCGGAGGAAAGCCAGCGTGAAGGCATGCGTGATGTAGATCTCGTATGAGGCGTCGCCGAGATAGTTGAGCCAGCGCACAAAGGGAAGTTTCGAAAAGTCGATGGAAATAGCGCTATAGACGATGAAGATTGCCGGTATGCCCCAGCCATAATAACGGTCTCCAGGCCGCACCAGATCCTCGTTGATGAAGAGGAAGGCGAAGCCGACAGCAAGCAGAACCCAGGCCCAGCGCTGCGGCAGCAGAAGCTTCTGGCCATAGAGCCAGCCGAGCGCCACGCCGGCCAGGAATTCCAGGATGATGGGTTCGCCATAGAATTTAGTGGCTGTCGTTTCCGGCAGCAGGTGGCAGACGATCAGGATGGCTGCAAAGGCACCGAAGAGGGCGGGCAGGCGATAGTCCTCGCGGATCGGCAATAGCAGCGCGAAGACGAAATAGAAGAACATCTCATAATTCAGCGTCCAGCCGGGCACGATGACGGGCGCGATCATCGTCGGGTCGACCGGATTGATCCAGGGCAGGAACAGCATCGAGGCCATGAGATGCGGCAGATCGAAAACGGTAGACTTGAGAAGCGACGGTGCGATAAGCGCGACAGCCGCCGAAAATAGCGTCGCCAGCCAGTAGAGCGGCACGATCCTCTTGACGCGCTTGCGGACGAAATCGACCGGCGTCATGTTTCGTCCGCTTGTCGTCAGCCACATCACGAAGCCGCTGAGCACGAAGAAGATATCGACACCCGTTTCGCCATAGATGAACGAGGTCGCGTCTATGGCGGGATTGACCTTGGCAAGCTGCAGGATCGCGTGGAAATAGACGACCATCAGCGCCGCGATGGCACGCAGATATTGCAGCTGGACAAGCATCTGGTGTCTTGCTCCCACAGGCTCTGCGGATCGCCCTTCAGGCAAGCCGCTTCGTCAACTCAGTACATTTGCCGGACGACCCTGCCGGATACGTGGCGTGTCGCGGAAACGCATGAACCCGATGACAAGCCAGACGAGACCGGCGATCTTCATCGAGAAGATTGCCGTTCCCCCGATCATCATATTCAGAAAAATGAAAAGAGAAAGTGAATGGGCGCAGCGCCTTTGTGCCGGGGTCGTGCCCGCGGGAAACAGGCAGACGAAGAGCCAGAAGGCGATGACGCCGAAGATCGTTGCGCCATAGACGAGGTAGACATAGCCGCTATCGGCGAATTCGGCGACTTTATCGACGGAAAGCCCGAGGATCGCCAGTGGATCGAGATCCATCAGTTTCTTCATCGTCAGATTGATGCGCCCGGTAAAATTGTCGCCGATCGCATTGGGGTCCTTCATGTAGACAAGAAAGCCGGCGCAAACGATGAGCGGCATCAGCGCCAGATTGAAAGCCTTGGGGATTCTGGGAAAGACGAAATAGCCGCCGATACAGCAGATGCAGAAGATGAGCATCGTGCGGGTATCATTGGTCGTGAGGATCAGCAGCGCTGTCGCAATGGCCAGCGCCCGGTCGATCCGCGTCAGCCGGTCCCACATCGAAATCAGGTAGATCGCGATCACGCCACAGAAATTGGCGAGCGACACCTGCTCCAGAAAGATCGAGGACGAGCGGTGGTCGATGATTCCGAATGAGAAGCGGCCGGGAAAGCCGAGTGCATTCTGGAACAGGCCCGTCGTGTTGAAACTGAGAGGCTTCAGCCCGCGCGTGTTGGCGAAATAGTCCGAGGGATGCACGATACTGACATAGAAGGGCACGCTGATGATCTCGAAGATCAGGAAAAGCAGCACCATGAAACAGGCCACACGGAAGATCAGCTTCAGCGTCCGCTCGTTGCACCAGCCCCCAAGCCCCGTGAAGCAGAAGATGATCAGCACGTTGCGGAAATGATCGATGAAGGCCATGCGGTTGATCGCGCTGACATAGACCGTCACGATCAGCGTGAAGAGCATGAACAGGAAGGCCGGAAGGTCTTCCTCATAGATCCCTTTGTGCAGGATGTAGATGATTGCGCTCGCCATGATCAGGCCTTCGCTGGCCGCCACGTGCGTCATCGAAAGCGGCATGACGTTGTGGTTTATGAAGGCCAGGAGGCCGTTGTAGAGAACCGAGAGCAGCCCGAGGATCAGAATCGGGTAATCGAGACGCGAAGCCGGGCTGGCCACACCAGCAACCGCTTCGAATCTCGTGCTTGTCTCTCCGATTGCTGCCATGTCACTTCCCCGCCGGCTTTACCGCTGCGCATACGGGCGCATGTTTGGGAACTATTTGCTCAAGCAGACGCATTTGCGGGCGCTCAGGCGTGTCGCGCGGCTGTACGTTGAAAGGTTCGTTGGCCGGCCACCATTCGCCAGCCGCCCAGTAGGAGAAGCCGATCCACGCATCGCTGTTGTCGGACATGGTGGTGAACATGGTCTTCAGGCCATCGAGGCAATCCGCATTTGCAGACGCGCCAAATTCACCGAGGAAGCCGCGTTTGCCGCTCTTCTTCAGCCAGGCAGTCACATTAGTGACGGCATCGGTCGCGGCCTTTGCGCCCTCGCAGGTCTCGTGCGTGCCCGAAGAATCCGCGTCGAGATACTGATGGAATTCATAGGCGTAGAAATCGAGCGGATCACGCACGCCGAGCATGACGGTTCCGTTCGCGCCGCCGATCACATCGGTTTCCCAGCTGGCAGCTCCGCTCCAGGCCGTACCGGGAACGAGGATGAGATTGCGCGCGCCAACCGCTCGAATGCCGCGGATAGCGGCGTTGGCGGCTTTCAGCCAATCGGTCGCGGGAATGTCGTGCGGCTCGTTCATCAGCCCGAAGAGCACGCCGTCCTGGTTGGCAAATTCGACGGAAAGCCGAGCCCAGAAATCGGCAAAGGCTGCGTTCGCTACGGGCGGCTTGCCGACCTGATCCTTGTCATAGTAGCCGAAATTATGCGGATCGAGCAGCACGCTCATCTTGTGCTTGCGAACCAGTGCTACCGTATCCTTCAAGCGCTGCAATTCATCATCGTCGAGCCGCGCACCAAGCGTCGGCTGCAGCCGCTCCCAGCGGAAGGGCAGGCGGATAATCGTCATGCCCTTCTTGGCGAAATAGCGGATCGTTTCTTCGGTCGGGTAGGTGTAGTTCGTGCCGTAGACGCCGCCGCGCTCGCCATATTCGGCGCCGGAGAGGTTGACGCCGTAATAGCAAAGTGGTGCGCTCGCGGCATGGGCGGTGGACGAAATGGTGATGACGGCGGCAACCAGCAGCCTGTGCAGCAGTCTTTTCCGTTTCATGGCTATCCTCGCGGGTCGCGGCAGGTCGCCACGTCGGCTTCAATGCCGGCATCTTAACGGTCCGTTAGCTAAGAATTTCTAAAGTCGCTCTGTCTCGGCCATCCTTTCCTGCCGGGCGGATGCGGTGTTTATGAATCAGTATGACGGGAACAGGGTGAGCCGCCTGCCTGCCTGGCGCAGTTATGAGTCGTCTCAGCCTGCGCCTGAAGGCACCCGTGCGCGCAGCCCTATCATCCGGCCGACCGATTTCGTTCCGCCTCCACCGGCTCCCGAGCCTGGTCCTCTTCCGGTCCGCCCGGCAATGTCGGAAAACCGCCCGGCTGAGCCGCCCCGCCGCGATCCTGCGGTCCCCGAACCTCCGACAGCGCCTGAACCCGTGGTCGAGCAGGCACCAGATGTCGTCGGACCATTGCTGGATATCAGATCCGCGGTTGCCGCCATCTGGAGCAGGCGCCTGATTATTGCCGGTCTTTGCCTCGTCGGTGCCGCCGCCGGCGCGATGATCGCGCCTCGCATTCAGCAGAAATTCACCGCCGTTGCCGCCCTCTATTTCGATCCGCGTCAGATCGGTCTTGCCGACAGCGGCGCGCAGAACGCGGCGCCGTCACCGGAAATGATTTCGACGCTGATCGATAGCCAGGTTCAGCTGCTGACCTCGGGCAACGTGTTGCGTCGCGTAGCCGACGCCATGAAGCTCGATCAGGATCCGGAATTCACCGGCGGCAGGACGGATGGTGCCGCTATCATCGGCGCTCTTCAGAAGGCCCTGCTGATCACGCGTGAGAATAATACCTATGTGGTCTCGCTTGCCGCGACGACGCACGATCCTGAGAAATCCGCAAAGCTGGCAAACCAGGTCGTCACCTCCTTCATGCAGGAGGAAAGCAGCGCATCGACCGGCCTTTATGAGACCACCTCCTCAGCGCTCGGCGGTCGCCTCGACGATCTGCGCCAGAAGGTGCAGGAGGCTGAACAGGCAGTCGAAACCTTCCGCGCCGACAATGACATGGCGGCGACTGAGGGCAATTTGATCTCCGACCAGCGCCTTTCGTCCCTGAATACGCTGCTCGTCACTGCCCAGGAAAAGACTATCCAGGCCAAGGCCCGCGCCGATGCCGCTGCAAATCTGCGCGTCGAAGATATCGTCGCCGGCAGTCAGACGGATGGCGCCACGGGCACATCGCCGCTCGTCAGCCTGCGGCAGCAATATTCCGCCCAGGCCGCTGTCGTGGGCAGCCTGCAGAGTCAGATGGGTTCGCGTCATCCGCGCCTTCAGGCTGCGCGCTCTTCGCTCGACAGTATCGGGGTAGAAATCAGGGGCGAGTTGCAGCGGGTCGCGACCTCGGCAAGAGCCGAATATGAACAGGCCAAGAAGGCCGAAGACGATATCGCCAAGGAACTGGCGGTGCAGAAAGCCCTGCAAGCCACGACATCGGACAAGCAGGTTCAGCTGAACGAACTGCAGCGCAAGGCGACTGCCGCCCGTGAACTTTACGAATCAGTTCTGAAGCGTTCCGGTGAGACCAGCGAAGAGCAGAACCTCAACCAGAGCAATATCCGAGTCGTCTCACCAGCCGAAGTTCCTGTTAAGGCGGATGGGCCGAGCAAGAAAATCATCATGGTCGCAGGCATGATCGGTGGCTTGCTTGCCGGCTTTGCTGTCGGCGCTGGTTTTGCAATCCTCGCCGGCCTCTTCTCTCATCCCGTCATCAGGAGCTATTTCCGCAAGCCTGCTCGCGCTTCCGCTTGATGGCGACTTCCAATCTTCCTACATCCTGATCACGGGCACCGAACGAAAGACGCCCGTGAAAGAGGTTGTGATGCGGTTCGCTGCGGTTCTCCTGCTATCGCTTGTTGCCGGCGCTTCGGCTGCGCCCGCCTCTGCCATCGATTGGCAGAATTCCGGCAAGCAGGCCGTGCAACCGCTCTATCCCTACAAGGATCTTCCGGGCGTGAAGGCGCAGCCGGACAAGAAGGTGGAGGAGTCGTACGACTGCCACACCGAGACGGTGCAGATCCGCCGCCGCTATGACCAGATCTTCCGCTCGGGCGGCATGCCGACACTGATGTATGTCTGCGAACGCGACGGTGTGATTTCGATGGACAGCCGCGTGCCGCTGCGCGGCCATTACCAGCCGGTGCGGTGAAAGCCGGAGGCGAAAGACGCCACCGGCTTGATCATTTTAGGCATCCAACCAGACCAGTTCCAGACCGGGCTTGTGCAGGTAGGGCATATTGTCGATCGCAGCACGCGCCTTCAGTGGATTGAGACCGATGAACAGCGCTTCCGCATCGTCGCTGATTGCGGTCGGCGCAATGACCGGATGGCCGAAATGCACGGCGTTCTGCATGTTCGGGTTTTGGTCGAGGAAGGCGGTCATCTCAACTTCGTTGCCAATACGACTGAAGATCCAGCTTCCGTAAAACCCGGCGCCGTAGATCGCCGCCTTGCGTCCGCGGAAATCGGTCGCCCGCTTTTCAAGGCCGGCGGCCGAAGTCCGCCAGAAGTCGCAGATTTCCAGCCCGCGCTCGACGGCCTGTCGTACGAGGGCCGAGTCCTGCTCTTGCGTAACCGGGGTTTCGCTGCGGATAGCGACAACGAAGAAGGCGCCGGGGAAGGATGCCGCATCAAGGGTCGCCACCTCGAAGCCACCCGCTGTAAGCGCCCTACGCAGCGAGGCCTCGCTGAAATGATTGACGTGATCCGCGACCGTCATATCGCCCGGATTGGCTGAAGCGTCGGGCATCGAAAGCAGAAGAGCGCCACCCGGCTTCAGCAGCTTGTGGATTCCGCGAATAAAACCGACCGGATCGGCGACGTGCTCAATCACGAAATGGCTCATCGCCGCATCGAAACGACCGCTCCACGCCTCTGGGACTTCGTAGGTCGCCTGCGCATCAGGCGCGATCCACCCATCCCAAGCCGATGCATAGTCCGCGGAAACGTCGAAGACATGTGGTTCGATATCCGGCCGCGCGGCGAAAACCTTGCGCAGGGTGGCAGCTTTTGCGGCGCCATAGTCCAGGAGTTTCGCACCCTGCTGAAGATCGAGCAGATTGCGTGAAAGCTCGGCCTGATGGTCCGTGCGATAGACAATCGTGCCGTCGGGCTTCACCGCAAAGATCTGGTCATGGTCCTCGGTGCTCAACGAAATGCGGTAGCCGGTATCGTAAAACGCTTCGATATCGGGAATCTCGTCGCATTGTGCATGGCCGCATCCGCCGCAGACATAAACGCGCGTCGGAATGTCAATCAGGGTCATTATGGAGGTGAGGGCAGGCGCCGGCGCTTCATAGGCCGGCGCCGCAATTTTCCCACCGCAGACGCGGCAAGCCGTCATTCGGCCGCCTCGCGCTGAACGGAAAGCTCCGGAAGCACGTCGGCGAACTTCACGCCGGCCGCAAACGAGCCCTTCCAGCCGATGCGGATGCCGACCGGCTCAAGATAGTTGAAGTAACGGAACTGGATGCTCCAGCGCGGCGTGGTCGAGACGTTATGGCCCGACTGGTGCAGCGTCAGGAAGTCCATCAGCACGAGATCGCCGGGGTTCGTCAGCGGCGCGACATGCTTGTAGCCGGCAAGGCGCTCTTCGGCACGGTCGAGATGCAGCGCATATGCACCCGTCTTGCCGGCACCGGCATCGTCTTCATAGACCGGAACCAGGCCTTCGGCATGCGAGCCGTGAGCGATCTGCACCGGACCCATTTCTTGTGTGACCGGCAGCAGGGGCGTCCAGAAGACGATACCGTCTACGCTGCGCAGCTGACCGGGAAATTCCTGATGCCACTGGGCACGGAATTTCTCCTCGCCGGGGTTGTCGATGCGGATGCCGTAGCCGCCGGCGGCAATGCCTGGAACGCTGTCCGGACGCAAGGCCTTAAAGGCTTGGTCGTTGGTGATGTTGGTGACGAGACGCATGAAGGCCGGGATCTGCTTGACTGCGTCATAGACTTCGCCGCCCCATGCGCGGTTCTTGGCGATCAGCTTCGGATAGGCGATCGTCATGGCATCATGGGTCGTTACAGTCGGGGCGTCGACGCCATACTTCCTGCAGATCACTTCGAGAATCTGGCGGATGCCTTCCTGGATCGGCGCGATGTCGGCGGCCGGATCGTAGAAGCCGCGCATGACGAGGTAGCCATTTTCAGCGAACTCGGCGCGCAGGCTGTCGGTAATCTTTGCGTTTGCATTGGTCATGATGTTACCGTTTCCTCCTTCAGGAAGTCTTGCCACGCCACGGTGGCCGGGATGAGACAGTTACGCGCCTCCGGGCCCGTTCGGGCGATTAGATCGAGTACAGAAACATAAGGGGTGAACGTGCCGACCGGCTGAGGCCAGGGTGTGCGGCTGTAGTTCATATAGTCCACCTGCACACCGGCCCGTTCGAAGGCCGTGTGGTCGAGATAGTTCGCAGCGCCGTGGCCGGTGAGGTAGTGGGTGCCGCCGGTCTTCAGCACAATGTCGAGCACGCGCTGCCATGACGTACCTTCGACGCCCATCTCGCTTGTCTTCTCGATCGTCCGGTTCGCACCAATGCCGAGATAACGGGCGGGTTCTTCGATACTGGCGATCAGTAGATCCAGCAGCGAGGAATGGCGATAGACGCTGTCGAATATCGAAAGCGCATCATCGATAAAGGGCGCGCCGAGCAGCGACTGGCGCAGCAGCGCGCGATGGCTCGCCTTCCAGTCCTCGCCCGCCGCGGTAAGCTCCGAAATCATCTGGAAGCTGCCCTTGCCGGCAAGCGGGATTGTCATCCAGCAGCGGTCGTTGCCGCGCAGAAGCTGGATGCGGTTGGTGAAACTGCCTTTCGAAAACTGGGTGTCATCCAGATAGACATAGCTGTCGGCGAGCATGAGTTGCTCGAAGAAGCCCGGCCAGGGAAAGAGCATGGGTTGAGTAATAACGACCGCGGTCATGTCACTTTTCCTCCAGCCGCCGCTCGAACAGCATGACATCGCGTGTCATGCCACTTGCGTCGGTGAAATGTGCCTCAAGGAGGCCCACTTGGCGGTAGCCAAGCGACAGATGCAGCCCGATCGAGGCGATGTTGTCTATATCGATTTCCGCCATCAGCTTACGAAGACCCAAGACCTGGGAAGCATAAACGCCGAGCTCGGCGAGGGCCGCACGCCCCAATCCGACGCCACGCGCCTCCTCCGCCAAGACGATCCCGCCGTATGCGGTCGCGTTCCGGCGATGTACTTGTGTGATTTGCACATAGCCCGCAGGCTTGCCGTTCACCTGATCCTCGATGATAAGGAAAGCGCCGCCTCGTTCATTTTGCCGACGTTCGATCCAAGCATGCAGTGCCACGTCATCGGTCGCATCCGGCACCGTTAAGAGACGTGATTGAAGCATTTTGTCGCGGCGAAGCGAGAAGAGCAGAGGACGATCGCCATCGGCAATCGGGCGCAGTCTGATCGACGCCCGATGTGCAGTATGGCGATGATTTTCCATCATTTGCGGACGCACTTGAGATATCCTCCCGGCGAGCTGGAAAGCACCAGCTTGCCGTTCAGCGTCTCGTCTGTCTCGAAACGATCGGTTTCCTTGAGATAGGTGTTCAGCGCCGCATATGGCTCGTCGCCTGGATACCAGATCTTCGAGCGCTTGGTCGGTGTCTGCGACATGTCTCCGCGGCCGAGCAGGGTGTCGGCGACGACGATGTACTGGCCCTCGGTGACCAGTGGGCCGTAGCAGCGTAGCTCGTCGAGCACGTGGTCGCGGCTGTGGTCGCTGTCGAGAACGACCATGACGGAAGCACCGGCCGGGATTTCGGCCTTAACCTTGGCAAGCGTCTCGGCAGTGGTCGAGGGTCCCTCGATCAGCGTGATCATCGGCGAAAGCGGATGTGTCTCGATCGAATCGCGGTTGTGGGCGCGAATGTCGATATCGACGCCGATCACCTTGCCCTTGCCGATCACCTTCAGCAGCGACGCCATGAAGATCACCGAGCCGCCGCGCGCTACACCGGTTTCGATGATGACGTCGGGCTTGGTGTTCCAGATCACTTCCTGGGTGGCCATGATGTCGGCCGGCATCTGGATGATCGGAACGCCCATCCAGGACCAGAGATAGGCGTAGTCATACTTGTCGAGCGCTACCAGCGTGTTCAGCGAATGCTGAAAGGCTTCCTCGTCCTTGCCGAGAGCAAGCGACATTTCGCGCTTATGGGCTTCGAATTCGAGGCGATCGTCCTTGGTGGTCATAACTCTTTGAAACCTTCTGTATATTCTGCGCTCAGGCCGATTGACGGAGGTGAACGGCGCCATTGTCCTGATGGCTGCGGACGACCGAGATCAGTGTTTCCGCCACGCGGTCGATATCGGCCTCGCTCATGTCGTGGTAACTCGGCAGGTTGATAGCCCGCTCCGGAATGCTCCAGGCGTTGATGTTGGCCTGCTTTTCCGCAAACATCGACAGGCTGGAAAGCGGGTGGAAGAAGACGCGCGCATCGATATTGGCGGTTTCGAAGGCCTGCTGCAGCACTTCGCGGGTGATGCCGGTGGCAGGGTGGAAGACGGCTGTCGGCATCCAGGCGCCGTTGATCGTGCCGGTATATTCCGGGTTCATGCTGATGCCGTTCAGGGTCGAGAGCCGCAGCATATAGGCTGCCAGGATATCACGCTTGCGGGAGACGAGCTCCTCGATGCGCTCCAGCTGGGCGCAGCCGAGCGCCGCCTGGATGTTCGACATCTTGTATTTGAAGCCGATCGCATCCGGCCAGAACTGCTTCCTCTGGCTGCGAGCGCGGCCGTGATTGCTGAGCGTCAGCACCTTTTCATAGAGATCGGCGTCGCTCGTCACGAACATGCCACCTTCGCCCGTCGTCAGCGTCTTGGTGCCGTGGAAGGAGAAGGTGCCGAAGACGCCCATGGAGCCGGCACGCCGGCCATGCCAGACCGAGCCGATCGCCTCCGCCGCATCTTCAATAACAGGGATGCCGGTGCGGCGGCTGATGTCGAGCAGCGCATCCATGTCGCAGAGATTGCCGTAGATATGGGTGGCGATGATGGCGCGTGTGCGCGGCGTAATCTGGCGCTCGACCTCCGCCGGGTCGATGCACCAGGTATCGGGAAGCACGTCGACGAACACGGGCTCGGCGCCCAGATGCTTGATCGGTGCAACGGTTGCGATCCAGTTCGTGTCGGCCAGGATCACCTCATCGCCGGCACCGATGCCGAGCGCGGCAAGACCCATATGCATGGCGCCGGTGCAGCTCGACGTCGCAATCGCGTGGCCGGTGCCGAGATAGGCGGTAAATTCCTTCTCGAAGCGGATGATATAGTCGTAGCAGCGCGCACCCCAGCCGTTCGCAGCAGCATCGGCTGCATAGCTCGTTTCAAGCTCGGTGATCGACGGTTTGGTGTAGAATATCCTGTTGGTCATGCCTTAATTCTTTGTGATGGGGCTGAGACTCACGCAATCGGGGCACACTGAACTCTGTAAAAACTAGGGGGTGAAACTGGCGCGAGGCTTTGCAGCGTCGGACGCAATTTCAGGCATCAGACGAGCACGTGCTGCGTCAGGTCGGTTTCGATGAAGATAAGGTTCGGCTTGTAGCCGAGCTTCAGGAAGTTCTCGCGCCGCGGCATGTCGGCGGCAAAGATCGCCGTCTTCTCCAGAAGAGCCGGATCGTGCGTCGGCGGGTCGGCGACGATTTCGATCTCCGGCAGGAGGCCGATGTCGCGCAGCATCTCGCCGATCGATTTCGGATCGGCCATGCCGCTGAGAATCAACCTGTTGATACCGGCGGTCGCGTTGACCTGATAGGTGAGCGTCTGGATCGCCACTGCCATTGGGAAGCTGTGACGAAGCTGGGCGACTTCCGGATGTTCGCCGAGCCCGCCGAGCGCCATGCGGGTATAAAGCTCGTAGGCCTTGATGAAGTCCTTGCGCGCTACCCAGAAACGGACGGCAACCGACATGCGGTTCAGCGTGAAGATCTTGCACATCTCGTCGTAGATGGTGCGCGCCTCGCGGCTGGTATTCAGCTTGCCGCGCTTGGCGGCGATATAAAGGAAGTATTCGAGACCGCCACGATACTTGTCCCAGGCGGTCATCACGTCGTCATTGCCGGCCTGCTGGCGTGCCGGCGCGATCTTGGAAACCGCTACCGAGCGATAGAAGGGCTGCTTGAGGAAAGTGACGGCACCCTGATCGACGAAATGGGCGAGATAGGAAAAAGCCCAGAAGCAGAAATCGCGTGGCACCCAGGCGGAGCGCAGGGCAGAGGAGCGATAGATGCCGATCTCAGGAAAGATGTGTCCGTTAAAGATGAACTGGAAGAGCTCTATGAAATTCTGCTGCGGAAACTTGGTGTTCTCGGCGATCTCGTAGAATTGCGAGAGGTCCCGATCGTGGACTTCATCATAGAGATACCAGGGCGCCTGGCACGCGACGACATCCGGATTGGCGTCCAGATAGGTCATTGCAGCTTCAACGCCGGCAGGCACCAGGAAGTCGTCATCAGCGAGGTAGATCGAATATTCGCCGACCGCGTGGTGGAAGGCGCAGGCAAGGTTCGGGCCTGACCCGCCGTTGACGGCGCGGCGGTGATAATGAATAGGCAGCCCCTTGGCGATGAATTCCTCGACAACCTGTGTCGTGTTGTCGGTAGAGGCGTTGTCGGAAATGACAATCTCGTAGGGGAAGCTGAAATTGTAGCTCTCGCAATGCTCCAGTGCGTTTCTGAGATAAGCCTCGCGATTGTAGGTCGGGATGCAGATGCTGAGTTTGATACCGCTCAAAGGCTCGTCTCCTGGCTGTAGCTTTCAAGCGCGGCGTCGCGCTCGCTGATGACGCTCGGCATAAACGGCCAGGCGATGGAAAAGGCGGGATCGTCCCAGCGGACGCCGCGGGCAAGCTCCGGCACATAGACTTCCGACATCTGGTAGAAGAGCTCGCAATCATCCTCGAGCGTCAGGAAGCCGTGTGCACAGCCGGCAGGTATATAGAAGGCGTTGTAGCTGTTGGCATCGAGTTCGACCGAGGCCCATTTCAGATAGGTCGGCGAATCCCGTCGCAGATCAAGCGCCACATCGAAGACCCTGCCGCGTGTGGCGCGCACCAGCTTGATCTCCGGTCGCGGCTCGGCCTGATAGTGCATGCCGCGCAAGGTACCCCGCTTGTGGTTCTGCGAGACGTTGCACTGCGGGTAGACAGGCACGAGACCGTGGTCCGCGAAGCTCTTGGCGTCGAAGGTTCGCGCGAACAATCCGCGCTCGTCGGAGCGCCCGTCGACCTCTACGATAAAAGCACCCGAAACCGCGGTCGGAATGAATTTCATCCGATCACCGTCAGTTCAGGCACGGCGACGGCGAAGCGTCCGCCCCAGGCGTCGACCCTGCTGTTGGCCGCAACGACTTCGTTCTTGATGTTCCAAGGCAGGATCAGAATGTAGTCCGGCCGTGTCTCGTCCATCTTCTCCGGCGCATAGATCGGCAGCTTGCTGCCCGGCAGGAAATGCCCCTGCTTATGCGGGTTACGGTCGACCACGTAGTCGATGAGGTCGGTGCCGACGCCGCAGAAGTTCAGGAGCGTATTGCCCTTGGCAGCAGCACCATAGGCAGCGACCGTCTTGCCGTTACGCTTGGCTTCGTTGAGGAAGGCGAGCAGCCCGTCCTTGATTGGCGCGACGCGGCTCTGGAAGGCCTCGTAGGTTTCGACCTTGTCGAAGCCGGCAGCCGCCTCATCTGCGCGCACCTTGGCGACGCCGGCGCCGGTCGGATGAGCGGTAGAGGCCGCCCTGCAGGCAAGCACGCGAAGGCTGCCGCCATGCGTTGGCAGTTCTTCCACGTCGAACACTTTCAGGCCGTGCGCCGCGAAGACCTTTTCGACTGCCAGCAGCGACAGATAATAGAAATGCTCGTGATAGACGGTGTCGAACTGGATGTTTTCCATTAGCCGCAGCAGATGCGGGAATTCGACGCTGACGACGCCATCAGCCTTCAGCACGCCCGAGAGCCCGCCGACGAAATCGTTGATATCAGGGACATGCGCCAGCACGTTGTTGCCGATGACGATGTTGGCAGCAAGGCCGCGGGAGACGAGATCGGCAGCCGTTTCCTTACCGAAGAAGCGAGCTTCCGTTGGCACGCCGACCTGCCGGGCGACCTCAGCAACGTTCTCGGCCGGTTCGATCCCGAGCACGGGCACACCGGCCTCGACGAAGTGCTTCAACAGATAGCCGTCATTGCTCGCCACTTCGATGACCTGCGATTTGTCGTCGAGGCCGAAGCGTTTGCGGGCCATGATGGTGAACTGACGGGCATGCTCCACCCAGCTATCGCTATAGGAAGAGAAATAGGCGTAATGGCTGAAAATGTCTTCCGGCGGGACGAAAGCATCGGCCTGCACCAGCCAGCATTCGGAGCAGACGAAGGCGCGCAGCGGATAGGACGGTTCCGGCTGCTTGAGCTGCTCTTCCGTCAGATATGCGTTGGCAAGCGGCGTCGAACCCAGATCGACGAAACGATGTTTCAAGGGAGCGCCGCAGAACCGGCAATTATGCGCTGTCATGATATTGCTTCCTCATAGGCCGCGATCTGGCTGAGCGAGAAGGCTCGCATGTCCGCTCCTTCGCGGTTGGCCTTGTACCAGGCGGCTGTCCAGTCGATTGTCTGCTGTAGCGTCAGGCGTGGACGCCAGCCGATGGCGGAAAGCGCCAAGGCCGAGCTCAGCGTAAGGGCCGGCGCTTCTGGCAGATGCGTTCCGGGCGCAAGTTTCCAGACATCGTTGATGCCATGGGCAAGGCCGAGCGCCTCGGCAAGTTCGGCAACGGTTGCGAAACTTTGCGGATCCGGACCGAAATTGAGCGCCTCGGGCAGCTTTTTCTCATCCGCAAGCGTCAGCACTTCGGCGAACGCTAGATAACCGCCGAGTGGCTCCAGCACATGCTGCCAGGGACGGATCGCCTCGGGATACCGAAGCAGGATCGACTGRCTGCTTTCAAAAGCACGGATGAAATCCGGGATCAGACGATCCTTGGACCAGTCGCCTCCGCCGATCACATTCCCGGCGCGCGCGGTCGCGACGCGGATGTCGCGCCCCGTGAAGAAGCTGTCGCGATAGCTCTGGACGACGAGTTCGGTGCAGGCCTTGGAATTGGAATAAGGGTCCTTGCCGCCGAGCGTATCGCTTTCGATAAAGGGAACGCCGCTGCCATTATTGGCATAGACCTTGTCGGAGGTGACGACGAGAACCGTCCTGACCGAGGGCGTATCGCGGACTGCATCGAGAACGTTTGCAGTACCCATCACATTGGTTGCGAAGGTCTCGGCCGGATTTTCATAGGAGCGCCGGACCAGCGCCTGTGCTGCCATGTGGATGACGATTTCGGGCTCGAATTCGATGAGGCGCTGCTTGAAAGCCGCCGCATCCCTGATGTCGGCGATGTGGTGGCCCTGCCCGTTCCAGGGCGAAAGCCGCGCATAAAGAGAGGGACTGGTCTCGGGTTCGAGCGAGACCGCCGCCACTTCCGCACCGAGCTTTTCCAGCCACAGCGAAAGCCAGGATCCTTTGAACCCGGTGTGTCCCGTCAGGAACACGCGCCTGCCATTCCAGAAATCCGTCAGGCCCATATCTTCCACGGTGCCTTTCCGGAACTCCAGAGCTCCTCGAGCTGGTTGCGTTCGCGCAGCGTATCCATTGGCTGCCAGAAGCCGTCGTGACGGAAGGCTGCCAGCTGCTTGTTGGCCGTCAGCCACTGCATCGGACCGGCTTCCCAGATCGTGTCGTCGCCTTCGATAAGGTCGATGACGGAAGGATGCAGCACGAAGAAGCCGCCATTGATGCGCTGGCCGTCGCCCTTCGGCTTTTCAATGAAGGCGGTCACGACATCGTTCTCGATATTCGTCGCGCCGAAGCGGCCCGGGGGCGTCACCGCACACATCGTCGCCTTCAAGCCGTGGCTGCGGTGGAAGGCGATCTCCGAGCTGATATCGATATCGGCAACGCCGTCGCCATAGGTCAAACAGAAGGGCTCGTCCGGGTTCAGGTGGTCGCGGATGCGCCGGATACGGCCGCCCGTCATGGAGTTCATGCCGGTATCGACGATGGTCACCTTCCAGCTGGGCTTTGAGCCCTTGTGATATTCGATCGCGTTGGTGGCCAGGTCGACGGTGATGTCGCTGTGATGCAGGAACAGGTTTACGAAATATTCCTTGAGCATATAGCCCTTGTAACCGGCGCAGATGATGAAATCACTCAGGCCGTGATGGGCATAGATGTTCATGATGTGCCAGAGAATCGGCTTTTCTCCGATCTCGACCAGAGGCTTAGGCCGCACGCTGGTCTCTTCGGCGAGGCGCGAACCCAGACCACCTGCCAGAATTACGACTTTCATCCCAGGCGAACTCCAAAGTGTCTGATAATATTCATTGCCGCCGGTATGCGCCTGGCGAATATGTCCGGTATGCGGGCAACGATCTCGACTGAGCGCAACGGCAGTAACTTCATCGTGATGCCGGTATCCGATTTCGTTCTTGTGCGAGGCTTGCCTTAGCCAGCGCGAAAATAACCAACAACCGGGCGGTTTCCGTCCGCCGGCTGAGTGGTTTCCCGATAGTCTCTTGGAATTATTTGCTATTTTGCAACGCTCTGCGTCGACGCTGCATGCCTATGATTTTTGAGGGGTTAGAAAGCGCTCTGCTCGGAACGAGGCGCTTAAAGAATCCGGTCGATCTTATGCTGGATATGCAGATTAGGCATCAAACCAGCCGTATGCGCGGCGCGATAAGCATTGCGCGCAGCATCGAACGTCACGCCCCACATGATGGCGCTGAGAAGAAACGCGATGATGTAAACTTGAATGCGCATGATTCCATCAAAATGCGGCATATCGGCATTTATGTGGCAGTGCCAAGCGTCGCTCGAGATCAAATTATTGTCGGTGAATAAAGACGCAGAAAACGACCACCACAACGGTGGGCACAGATAACAGGAAGAACCTGTATCTGTTTGATCTCATTAAGGATCAATGGGAATGGTGCCCAGAAGAGGACTCGAACCTCCACACCCTTTCGGGTACCAGCACCTGAAGCTGGCGCGTCTACCAATTCCGCCATCTGGGCGACGGAGAGCCATGTACGGGGGTCGCTCTTTGCTGTCAACAGGGTTTTTGAAGTTTTCCTGACAGTCTGTGAAAAAGCTTCACGAAGTCGTGGTCGCACCCAGGGGGCAGTGGATGGCGTGGCCTGTTTCTCCACCCTATATAAAGGGATATTGGAAAGGAACGCGCCATGTTCGACCTTCGCCCCGCTCTTCTTGCCGGTTTGCTTGCCGCAGTGCCGTTGGCCGGGGCCAATGCCGCCTCGCCGTCGCTTGGGCCTCTCAATACGCAGTCGACGATCTGCGATTATCGTGGCTGCTTCGGCTTCGGTCCGCAGCAGTGGCATCGCCCAGCCTACGTGCAGCCGAACTATCGCCCGCCGAATGCCGCCGGTCCAAAATATTACCAGCCGCCCGGACAATTGCCGCCGCGGCTGACCTACGATCCGCCGCAGGCACCACGCGTGCAGCCTTCGGCAGATAATCAGGCCCGCCATCAGCAATGGTGCCGGAACGAATACCGGTCCTACAATCCGCGCACCGATCGCTTCCTGACCTATGAAGGCATCTACAAGACCTGCAACTCGCCCTATAATTGAGCGTCAGCTCTCCAGCGAAGCGCGGTCGGTATGGCCGAGGTCGCGGTCGGGCTCGATGATGTCGCGCACGCGCTGCTTGAGTTCCTTCGGCCCCGGAAAACCGCCGTCGCGCTTGCGCTCCCAGATCAGATCGCCGTTGACGCGGATTTCGAAATTGCCGCCGGTGCCGGGAATGAGCGCCACCTCGCCAAGGCTGTCCGTAAAAGTCTGCAGCAGTTCCTGCGCCATCCAGGCGGCGCGCAGCAGCCAGTTACACTGGGTGCAGTAGAGGATGGTGACGCGGGCTTTCTCGGTCATGGGAGGCTCCTTTTTTCAAGGGATCTAGAGAGTCGCGAGAGGCCTCGCAATCCGCTGACGCCGAATCAGCGAAGAGAAAGTTCGGATTCAGTCTTTTTTGATAATTTTCCGTTAGCTATTCCGGATTGGTGTCTTCGCAGAATGGCTGAAGCGCCCTGGTTCTTGTTTTGCGTAACGGTGCTCATGCGTTCCACGGCTATCCCAGCGATCCTCGTTGCCTGCCTCGCTCTGGCGGGCTGCTCGTCGGCTTCCGGTCCGGAAAGTCTTTCAGCCGGCGTCACTTCGAAGCCTTCGAAGGAAATCACGGCTTCCGTTACCCCGCCGCCGGCACCTGTGCCGCAGGCAACACTCGCTGCAACTGAAACGGACGATGCAATGCCGCAGGCAAGCCTCGCCTGGGAAGCGCCCGTGCCGGAGTCCCGCGCCTTCTCGGCAGTGACGCCTTCAGCCACATCGCAGCCGGGTATGCCGGTTCCGAGCGAACGCCCCGTCGAATTTGCCATGGCGGCAGCACCTGCCATCGAACCGCCGACGCACGGCCGCTCGCGCGTCTATGGCTACGGTTTCCGCGATGCCAAGCCGATCAACTTCGGCAAGATCTCTCCGCGCAAGCTCGCCGTCCACGGCGTCGACGTCTCGCGCTGGCAAGGGGACATCGATTGGGAGACGCTGAGGACCCGCGGCGCCAACTTCGCCTTCATCAAGGCGACCGATGGCGGCGATCATCTGGACCCAATGTTCAGGACCAATTGGCGGCGCGCCAAGGAAGCCGGCATCAAGCGCGGCGCCTATCACTTCTTCTACTGGTGCCGCACGGCCGGTGAGCAGGCCGACTGGTTCATCCGCAATGTGCCGCGTGATCCTGATGCATTACCGCCCGTCATTGACGTGGAGTGGAACGGCGAATCGAGCTGCAAGGTGAAGCTTTCGCGCGCCCGTGTCCTGGAAAAAATGCAGGTCTTCATGGAAAAGATCGAGCGCCATTACGGTAAGCGCCCGATCATCTATACGGCCCCGGATTTCTACGCGGACAATCTCGAAGGCGCCTTCCAGAACTATCATTTCTGGCTGCGAGCAGTCGCCGAGCATCCTTCGAAGGTCTATCCGAACCGCAAATGGCTCTTCTGGCAATATTCCGGTTCGGGCCTGTCGCATGGCGTCGAAGGCCGCATCGACCTCAATGTCTTCCGCGGCAGCGAGGACGAATGGCACCGCTGGGTGGCCGGGCTTTAAGACGCAAAAGGCTGGCTCAATGGCCAGCCTTTCGTTCATATTTTGGGCTGAATCCGGATAGCTTAACCTACTCGTCGCCCATCTTCAGCGCAGCAATAAATGCTTCCTGCGGAATCTCCACCTTGCCGAACTGGCGCATGCGCTTCTTGCCGGCCTTCTGCTTGTCGAGCAGCTTGCGCTTGCGGGTGGCGTCGCCGCCGTAGCACTTCGCGGTCACGTCCTTGCGCAGTGCCGAGATCGTCTCGCGGGCAATCACGTTGCCGCCGATCGCGGCTTGGATCGGGATCTTGAACATGTGCTTCGGGATCAGCTCCTTGAGCTTCTCGCACATGTCGCGGCCGCGCTTTTCGGCGGCCGTCCGGTGCACCATCATCGACAGAGCGTCGACCGGCTCGCCGTTGACGAGGATCGACATCTTCACGAGGTTGCCCTCGCGATGGTCGGTGAGCGTGTAGTCGAAGGAGGCATAGCCCTTCGAGATTGATTTCAGCCGGTCATAGAAATCGAAGACGACTTCGTTGAGCGGCAGGTCGTAGGTCAGCATCGCGCGCGTACCGACATAGGTGAGCTCGATCTGGATGCCGCGCCGGTCCTGGCAGAGCTTCAGGATACCGCCGAGATAATCGTCCGGCGTCAGGATCGTTGCGCGGATCCACGGTTCGTGGATTTCCGAGATCTTGACGACATCGGGCATGTCGGCCGGGTTGTGCAGCTCGCGCTCCGTGCCGTCGGTCATGTACATCTTGTAGACGACGGACGGTGCGGTTGCGATGAGGTCGAGATCGAACTCGCGCTCCAGCCGTTCCTGGATGATTTCGAGATGCAGAAGGCCAAGGAAGCCGCAACGGAAACCGAAGCCGAGGGCAGCAGACGATTCCATTTCGAAGGAGAAGGAAGCGTCGTTGAGGCGAAGCTTGCCCATGGCGGCGCGCAGATCCTCGAAATCGGCCGCGTCGACCGGGAAGAGACCGCAGAACACCACTGGCTGCGCCGGCTTGAAGCCCGGCAGCGCTTCAGCCGTCGGCCGCTTGTCCTCGGTGATTGTATCGCCGACGCGGGTATCGGCCACTTCCTTGATCGAAGCGGTAATGAAGCCGATTTCGCCGGGGCCGAGGCTGTCGACATTGACCATCTTCGGTGTCAGCACGCCGACGCGCTCCACCTGGTATTTCGCATCCGTGCCCATCATTCGCACGGTCTGGCCCTTGGTCAGCACACCGTCGATGACGCGCACCAGAACCATGACGCCGAGATAGGTATCGTACCAGCTGTCAACGAGCAGCGCCTTCAGCGGCGCCTTTTCGCCGCCCGGGCTCTTCGGCGCCGGCAGCTTGTGGACGATCGCTTCCAGCACATCGGGAATGCCGAGGCCGGTCTTGGCCGAGATCAGCACGGCTTCCGACGCATCGATGCCGATCACTTCCTCGATCTGTTCCTTGATGCGGTCGGGTTCGGCGGCCGGCAGGTCGATCTTGTTGAGAACGGTGACGATCTCATGGTTGTTGTCGATCGCCTGGTAGACGTTGGCGAGCGTCTGCGCCTCGACGCCCTGCGAGGCGTCGACGACAAGCAGCGAACCCTCGCAGGCCGACAGCGAACGAGAGACTTCATAGGCGAAGTCGACGTGGCCGGGCGTGTCGATGAGGTTGAGAATGTATTTCTCGCCGTTATTCGCCTGGTAGTGCAGGCGCACGGTCTGGGCCTTGATGGTGATACCGCGCTCGCGCTCGATATCCATATTGTCGAGCACCTGCTCAGACATTTCGCGCTCGGCGAGGCCGCCCGTCGTCTGAATCAAGCGGTCAGCAAGCGTCGATTTGCCGTGGTCGATGTGGGCCACGATCGAGAAGTTGCGGATATGGGATAGCGGAGTCGTCGAATTGGTGCTCATGCGCGCCATATAGCAGCGCGCAGATCGCCCGCAAAGCGGTAATTATACCGGGGTTTACCCTATTTTGCAGACTGTGGCGTGTGGCTCAGACCGGCCAGGTCTCCAGCCGCCAGGCCGAATCCCAGAACATCCATTCATATTGGGAGGCGCGCACGAARACCTCCATCATCTGCTGGCGCTCCACCGGCGAGGCGGCGCGGGCGGCAATGTCAGTCAGCGCGATCACTTCGCGCGCGCCGGCTGCAAATTGCGGATCGCCATAGGTGTTGATCCAGGCCTGGAACACATTGCCCTCGATCGCCGGCCTGCTCTTGATGCCTTCGCCGACATGCCAATAGATCCAGAAGCAGGGCAGGATCGCCGAAAGTGCCACCGCATAGGAGCTGTGATAGGCCGTCGCCAGCAGGAAATTCGTATAGGCAAAGCACGAGGGCGAGGGCTCTGCCGCCGTCACATCCGCGCTCGAAATCCCGAACTGCGTCAGGAAACCGGCATGCAGACCCTGCTCGACGGTGATCGCTTTCTGAGCCGACCCGAGAAAGCGCAGCACCTGCGCATTGTCGGGCGCCTTGGCCGCGACGATGGCGAGGCAGCGAGCATAGTGCTTCAGGTAGATCGCATCCTGCAGGATGTATTGGCGGAAAACCTCCGGCGGCAGCGTGCCATCCGAAAGTCGTTCCAGCAGCGGCAATCGCTCGATCTCGGCCATGATGGGCTTGATCCTGTCCCAGGCGGCAGCCGTGAAGCTCTCCGCCGGCTCAGTGCCTTGCGCAATACCGTCCATCTTGCTCTCCGCTCTTGAATGGCCGCTGCCATATATCGACGCCGCCATGGTGAAAGCAAGGCTGCTCGCGAGGACTTGATTCCATCATTGGATCATGCATTTCTCTTATGGTGGAATCATGGATTGACAAATGGAACAGGAATTCGAGCAGGCAATCGGCATCCGTATTCGCATGCTGCGGACGGAAAAGGGGCTGACACTGGATGATCTCGCTACTGCTTCCGGCGTGAGCCGCGCGATGATCTCCCGGATCGAGCGCGCAGAAGCGAGCCCAACGGCCTCGCTGTTGGCGAGGGTCTGCGCCGCGCTCGGCCTGTCGCTTTCAGAGTTTTTTGCCGATGAAGGGCAGGAAGCGTCGCCGCTCTCGCGTCGTCAGGACCAGCAGATCTGGCGCGATCCGGAAACCGGCTATATGCGCCGCGCCGTCTCGCCGCCGGGCACAGCCTCGGATGTCGATATCGTTGATGTCGAATTTCCGGCGGGCGCACGGGTCAGCTTCCCGCCGCATACCGCCAGCCGCGGCATGACACAGCACGTCTGGCTCTTCGATGGTGAGTTGGAAATGACCGTCGGCGAGACCGTCCATCGCCTCAAGCCAGGCGACTGTCTCTTCATGCCGGTCGGCGACGGCCATGTCTTTCACAATCCGGGTCACGCGCCGGCACGCTATTGTGTCGTGCTGGACCGCGGCGACCGTTAATTCACACGCTCATTTACAGGGGACCTATCATGCCGACCATCCGCCTTCTCTCCGCCGCCGAGGCACACGCGGCGATTCCCGACCTGTGCGACGTGCTTGCCGATTGCGTCAATGGCGGCGCCTCGGTCGGTTTCATGCAGCCCTATACACCTGCGGATGCTGAACCCTATTGGCGCGGCGTCGCCGAAGCCGTGGCCGATGGCGCCACTCTGCTCTTCGGCGCCGAAATGGATGGCAAAATAATCGGCACCGTCCAGGTCGGCGCTGCGCAGATGCCGAACCAGCCGCACCGCGGCGATCTGAAGAAGCTGCTTGTTCACCGCTCCGCTCGCGGCCATGGTTTGGCGCGCCTGCTGATGGACATGGCCGAACGGGAAGCGGCCCGTCGCGGCAAGACGATTCTCGTCCTCGACACGGCAACCGGCAGCGATGCTGAAGCCATCTACCCACGTCTCGGCTGGGAGCGGGTCGGCGTCATTCCCGATTATGCGCTCTGGCCTGAAGGTGGCCTGTGCGCCACCACCTTCTTTTACAAGCGCGTGGCCTGATCGCGTTGTGTAAAGGCGTCTATCGCGTCGGCCAGTCTTGAAGCCGGCGTCCAATGCAGAGCCTTCCAGCCGAAATCCTTGGCCGCCACGATATTCTCCTCGACATCGTCGATGAAGCCGATGTCATCAGGGGCAGCGCCAACGTCTTGCGTCGCAAGCCGGAAGAAATCGCTGAAAGGCTTTCGCGCGCCAAGTGCGGCAGAATAGAACATGCCGTCGAAAAGCGCGCCGAGCCCCAGCACGTCACTCAGGTAAGCAGCGCGCTGGTGTTCCTGGTTGGTGGCGAGGTAAAGAAGCGTGCCCTTGTCCTTTAGGCGGGCGAGATCGTCGAGCAGCTGCCGGTCGAGGCGGGAGTCGTTTTCGAACCAGTAGTCGAGCAAGGTCTGGGCGTTAAGATGCGGTGCGATCCGGCCGAGAACCTCCGTCAGGCGGGGTTCGATCGGCTCCTGGCCGGTGACGATGCCGACCCAGTAAGGCTTGAAGAATTCCTGTTGAAGCAACGGCGCAGGCAGACCTAGGTCGCGCTCCAGATAAGTGAAGAGCGGCAGACCATCCGCCGGCCGTCCGTGAACCAGCACGCCATCGACATCGACCATCAGGATTTTCATCGGGCTTAATCTCTTGAGGAAAAGGGACGCATTCTGAAATCGGGTTGAACGTGGCGTCATCTGCAGTGGCGATCAAGGCGTGTTCAGCGCTTTTTTCTTTAGACGGGCCTGTGTAAGGCTTGAGTCTGACAGACTGATTTGCGGAGGACACTCGTGCGCGTCATCTATTCCGAAGACCACAAGCTGCGTGATGCGAAGACGGAGCTGCATGATGGCCAGCTCGTGACGCCTTTCGAGGCACCGTTCCGGGCGGAATGGATTCTCGCCGCAGTGAGGGAGGCGGGCTTTTCGGATGTCGTCGCCCCCGAACCGCACGGTCTCGAAACGGCGCGCAAGGTGCATGATCCGGCCTATCTGGAATTCCTGGCGACAGTGTGGGATCGCTGGGTGGCGGCAGGATATAAGGGCGAGGCGATCGCCAATTCCTTCCCCATCCGCCGCACCAGCCAGCGTGTGCCCGAAAACATCGTCGGCGTGATCGGCCATTATGCCAATGCCGCCGACACGTCCATCACCAAGGGCTCTTACGAGGCAGCTGTTGCCTCCATGCGCTGCGCGATGACAGGTTCGGACTGGCTGAATGCCGGCCACCGCTTCGCCTTCGCGCTCTGCCGCCCGCCGGGCCATCACGCGGGCATCGATCTCTTCGGCGGCTATTGCTTCATCAATAATTCCGGCGTGGCGGCCCAGCGTCTGCTGGATCATGGCGCCAGGAAGGTTGCCGTGCTTGATGTCGATTTCCATCACGGCAACGGCACGCAGGATCTCTTCTATCGTCGCAGTGATGTTTTCACCGCCTCACTGCATGGAGATCCCATCCACGCCTTTCCCTATTTCCTCGGTCATGCCGATGAAGCGGGCGAAGGGCAGGGCGAGGGCGCCAACCGCAATTACCCGATGGCGCCCGGCACCAGTTTCGATGTCTGGTCGGCAGCCCTTGCCGATGCGCTTTCTCGCATCAAGGCCTTCGGTGCGGAAGCCATCGTCGTGGCGCTTGGCGTCGATACGTTCGAGCGCGATCCGATTTCCTTCTTCAAGCTGAAATCGGAGGACTTCATTCGCATGGGCGAGATGATCTCAGCCGCCGGCCTGCCGGTCGTCACCTGCATGGAGGGCGGCTACGGAGTGCCGGAGATCGGCCTCAATGTCGCCAATGTGCTCAAGGGTCTGGAAGTCTGATCTCCTCCTGATGACCGACGAGACCGTTCCATCCGATATCCCGACGCCCCGCATGCTGAGCTGGGCACGCAACTCGACCATCTATCGTCTCGAGCGGCGCATGATGACGGAAAAGCAGCTCTTTGACGCCATCACCCGCAAGGCGAAGGAGAAATTCGAGGACATCAGCGCAGCGCAGATCAAGGCTGTCGCCGATTTCGCCGTCAAATTTGCCTATGACAACAAGGCGATCGACGATAGCGCCTATGCTGAAATCAGCACGCGTTCCGCCGTGCGCAGCGGCAAGTCGAAGCGCGCCATTGCCCAGAAGCTTGCGGTCAAAGGCGTCTCCAGCGACAAGGTGGAGGTTGCACTCGAAGAGGCTGACGATCTCTATGCCGCGGCGATATTCGCCCGCAAACGCGCCTTCGGCCCGTTCCGCCGCGTCGAGCTTGATGAAAAACGAAAGGCAAAGGAGCTCTCTGCCTTCGCCCGCAACGGCTTCAGCTTCGAGATCGGCAAGAAGGTTTTCGGTATGAGCTTCGAAGACGCCGAAGAGGTGATCCTCTCAGGCCGCCTCTGATATCGCATCAAGCCTTTTGCTGCCCCGATCAGAAGTTTGAATTTGTCGCTCATGCGCTGCTCTCCTATGAAGAGCGCGCAATCGGAGAAGCACATGGAAGAAAGAACGAGCGCCGGACCGGGCACGCTAACGGCGAAGACGCCTGCTGCATTTGGCGGTGTGGCTGCCGGCGGCTTGATGTGCCTCATGTCCATGTCCTCCATCCAGTTCGGCGCGGCGCTGTCCTCCTCCGCCATCGCCACCTATGGGCCGGTCGGTGCCACCTGGCTGCGCCTCGCCTTCGCTGCCATCTTTTTGGCAATCGCGGTGCGCCCGCGCATCTTCAGCTACAGCCGCGCCCAGTGGACAAGTGCCCTGGTCCTCGGCACGACCACGGCGCTGATGACGATGAGTTTTTTCTCGTCGATCGAGCGCATTCCGCTCGGTCTCGCCGTCGCGATTGATTTTCTCGGACCGCTTTCCGTCGCGACCATTGGCTACGGATTGAGCCGGCGCCTCATCTGGCCGCTCATTGCCGCTTTCGGCGTTCTGGCCCTCGCTCATGACGGGGAAGGCTGGGTTGGCGATCCCCTTGGTGTTCTCTTTGCATTTGGCGCGGGAACCGGCTGGGCGATCTATATCGTGCTAACGAAGAAGATCGGCGCAAGTTTCAAGGGGCTGGAAGGGCTTTCCATGTCGCTCATGGTTGCCGCGGTGGTCGCAACGCCCTTCGGTTTTGCCGGCGCCGTGCCGAAGCTTGACGCCTACGGCCTGATTGAAATGGCGGGCCTCGCCATTCTGGTGCCACTGCTGCCCTACACACTGGAGCTGATCGCGCTGCGGCGCATGCCGACGGCCTCCTTCGGCATCCTCATGAGCCTGGAACCCGCCATTGCAGCCCTCGCGGGCTTCGTCATTCTGGCACAGCCTATGACGCTTCTGCAGATGGCCGGAACGGCTTTGGTCGTCGCCGCAAGCGCTGGCGCGACCTTTTCGGCAAGGCAGTAAAGCGTCAGCCCATCTTCTTCGCGGGATCGTCAAGCGCTGGATTGTAGAAGAGCGACAGCGTCAGGCTCTTTGCGATCCGCTCCGCAGTCGCCATGAACCACTCCTTGGCTTCCGGCGTCGGTGCCACATCGTCGAGCGTTTGCGAAAACAGCGAAAGCCATTTCGGGAAAAGCTCCGGCGTCATGTTCGCAACGCCGAGATGCGCCTGCACCGGCTTGCCGCCATAGGCGCCGCTGCGGAAGGCGACGGACGACCAGAAGCTCTTCATCTTCTGCATATGTTCGGGCCAGCGGCCGGAAAGCCGCGCATCAAAGACAGGTCCGAGCTCGGGATGCCTGAGCACCCGCCCGTAGAAAGTCTCCACCAGCTTCGAAATGAAGGCCTCGTCCACGCCGATCGCCTTCATCTCGGCCTCGGCTTTTTCACGGATCGCGGCAACATGCGCGGCCCGTCCCTGTATCTCGCTATTCATCTTTAACCCCGGTGCCGCGTGCTGCAGCAGCTTCCATATAGGTTGACGTGCTGCCTCAGCAAAGCGCGATCGGCAGATCGCGGCATTCTGTCAATCCCGCCGGGCTTCGATCTTGACCCACGCGGTTTGCCTCTTTAGATTTAGAATAATTCTAAATTACTGGAGATTCCTTATGTTGGCCCGTTTTTTCAGATCACCGAAACGTTCCTTCCGCTCTCTCTCCGAGCAGGAAATCCTGGCGCTCGCCATCGCCTCGGAAGAAGATGATGCCCGCATCTATCTTGCTTACGCGGAGCATTTGCGACAGGAGTTTCCGGCCTCCGCCAAGGTGTTTGAAGATATGGCGGAGGTGGAGGACACGCACCGAAAGTCGCTGATCGAAATTCACCGCCAGCGCTTCGGTGAACGCATCCCGCTGATCCGCCGCGAGCATGTCGAGGGCTTTTATGAGCGCAAACCGGACTGGCTGCGTGCCAACCTGTCTCTCGATGCCATCAGGCAGGAAGCCGAGGCGATGGAGGAGCAGGCCTACCGCTTCTATGTCGAGGCGATCAAGCAGACCTCCGATGCCTCCACCCGTCAGTTGCTTGGCGATCTCGCTCTCGCCGAACAGGGCCATGAGGACATCGCCCGCATGCTGGGCGACAAGCACACGCCTGACGATGTAAAAAAGGAGGAGGATGAGACCGCGCGCCGCCAGTTCGTGCTGACCTATGTGCAGCCGGGCCTTGCCGGTCTGATGGATGGTTCGGTCTCGACGCTGGCGCCGATCTTCGCTGCGGCTTTTGCCACGCAGGATACCTGGCAGACCTTCCTCGTCGGCCTGTCGGCCTCGGTCGGTGCCGGCATCTCCATGGGCTTCACGGAGGCCGCCCATGACGACGGCAAGATCTCGGGCCGCGGTTCGCCGATCAAGCGCGGCCTTGCCTGCGGCATCATGACGGCGCTCGGCGGTCTCGGCCACGCGCTGCCCTACTTGATCCCGGACTTCTGGACCGCGACCATTACCGCCGCCATCATCGTCTTCTTCGAGCTCTGGGCGATCGCCTTCATCCAGAACAAATATATGGAGACGCCGTTCCTGCGCGCCGCCTTCCAGGTGGTCGTCGGCGGCAGCCTCGTGCTCGCAGCCGGTATTTTCATCGGGAACGCGTGAAGCATAGCTCAGAAATGAAAAAGGCCGGCTTTCGCCGGCCTTTCCCACAGTCCCCTCAAAATTAATTATTTCAGAGCGCCGACCAGAACGTCGCGGCCATTCTCGATGGTGACCCAGCGACCAGCATTGAAGCTCGACTGGCGCTTGATGAAGCTATAGGGCGTCGCAAACCACGGCTTGACGTCGGAAGCCAAGTTGTCGAGCACGAAATCGCCCTCGGCAGTACGCAACGTCAGCACCGCATGACCTTCACCATCAGGCTTGCGGACAACTGTCATCAGCAGATCGGCAGGTGAGAAGCCGCGCTGGATGAGGATACGGCGCTTCAGAAACGCGAAGTCCTCGCAGTCGCCAGCCGTGGTTGGATAGGCCCAGACCTCGTCCTTGCCGTAGATTTCCTTGTCGGTCATCGGCGTGATGGTGCGGTTGACGGTCGCGTTGACCGAACGGACCGTGGCCCACTTGGCGCCGGTCATGGCGACCGGACCGGTATTGCGGTTGGCACCGCATTCGCTGCGGTGCGTCTGACAGAAGTCGTAATGACCGACCGGCTGCGATGTCGCATTGCCGGTCACCATGGAGGCATTTTTGCTAGGAGCCGGAATAGCGGCCGGCGCCATTGCAAACACGGCCATCATGGCCACGAGGAAACCCTTGATCCGCACGCCCTACTTCCCTGCATCGCCCTTCATTTATTAACAAACAGTTAACGGAGAGGGCTGAAAGGAGTCAATCGTTACTTCTTGGGAGGGCCTTGCAACTCGTAGACATGGTTAAAATGCAACATAACCTTAGGGATATCTGAGCATAACTTGCTCAACCAAAGTCCTCTATTCGGGCAGTTGCATATTCTTTGGTGGACGACTGGCTTCAGTCTATCGGATGAGGCCTTTGACGGCGCTGCGCAGCCGCTCGATGTCCTGGGGGCGCGACAGCCTGTGGTCGCCGTCGCGGATGAAGGTCAGCACCACGTCGTCGGCAGGAAGATGTTCCACGAGTTTCATCGCATGCAGATAGGGCACGTCAGCATCTTTCATGCCCTGCAGGATATGGATCGGGCAGCCTGTTTCGATAATGCCGGTCAGCACCCGGTTCTGGCGGCCGTCCTCGATGAGGGCGCGTGTATAGATGTTGGGCTCCGGGCTATACTGCGAGCGTTCCTCGAAATAGCCGCGCTCCTCCAGCGAGGCGCGTTCCTTCTTCTTGAGGTGCGGCTCGATGAGATCAGAGGTGAAGTCCGGCGCCGGCGCTATCAACACCATGCCTTCGAGCTTTGGACCGCCGTCTTTCGCAAGCTCCTGCGCCACTCTGAGTGCGATCCAGCCGCCCATCGAAGAGCCGATGAGGATCATCCGTTTGGGGGCGGTATCGCGGATCACCGCGAGCGCCTCCTGCAGCCACCGCGAGATCGTGCCGTCGGTGAAGGTACCGCCGGAAAGCCCGTGACCGGAATAGTCGAGGCGGATGCAGGCGGCACCCAGTTCCTCCGCCAGCCGGTCGATTTCGACGGCCTTGCTGCCGCTCATGTCGGATCGGTAGCCGGATAGCCAGACGAGGGCGGGAAGATCGGCGCCTGTCCGCGCCGGCCGCAGCAGCATGGCGATCTGCCGCGCGTCCTCGTCTTCACCGACTGTCAGGAACTTCGGCTGAAGAATGGGCATCTCGTCGGACATTGGGCAGAACTCCTATTATTTTGGTCTATAAAACAGATTCTTGACAGGCTGACAGCAGGTGATTTTTCCGCTATAGGGTGTTATTGAATCCGTTGCAGTGATGGCGTGACCCGTTTGTGCCCCCTTTCGAACTGGGACACGAAGCTGCAACGTTCCGAACAACGCGAGGAGAATACGACCATTCGCAGACCCTTTAAAACCGACGCGCCCGTAAAGGATGGACCGCGTTCGAACCGTGAAATCCGCATTCCCAAAGTTCAGCTGATTGGGGCGAACGGTGAGAATCTGGGCGTCGTGCCTACTGACCAGGCCTTGAGAATGGCGGAAGAAGCCGGCCTCGACCTCGTCGAAATTTCTCCCAATGTCGAGCCACCGGTGTGCAAGATCCTCGATCTGGGCAAGCTGAAATATGCCAACCAGAAGAAGGCCGCCGAAGCGCGCAAGAAGCAGAAGGTGGTTGAAGTCAAAGAAATCAAAATGCGTCCGAACATCGACACCCATGACTACGAGGTGAAGATGAAGGCGATGGGTCGCTTCTTTGACGAAGGTGACAAGGTGAAGGTAACGCTGAAGTTCCGCGGCCGCGAAATGGCCCACCAGGAACTCGGCATGAAGCTTCTCCAGCAGGTCAAGGCCGACACGCTTGAGATTGCCAAGGTCGAAGCCGAGCCCAAGCTCGAAGGCCGCCAGATGATGATGGTGCTGGCGCCGAAGTAACCGGTGCCGCATCCTTTCGCTCAAAGCCGTCCGACAGGGCGGCTTTTGTGTTTCTTGCGGGTGCAAGAATCATCATCCGCCCCGTTGCACTTTCATGACGCTGCGGTTATAAGCGCGCGTCCGAACTGACCGGCAGGGCATGCCGTGGCAGTTTCGAATGCTTGCGGGCAGGTTTCGTCACTGGCCCCGCAGATCAACAACAAACGCTCCCACGCCTTTGGCGAAGACCGTAACAGGGCTTTCGCAGAAGGGCTTCTTTGATGAAGCGGGTGAGGAGCTCTCAGAACGGAGTAGCAAAATGCCCAAGATGAAGACGAAGTCCTCTGCCAAGAAGCGGTTCAAGATCACCGCCACCGGCAAGGTCAAGGCGGCTGCCGCTGGCAAGCGCCATGGCATGATCAAGCGCACGAACAAGTTCATTCGCGATGCACGCGGCACCATGGTTCTGGCAGAACCCGATGGCCGCAAGGTTGTGAAGAACTATCTGCCGAACGGTCTCTGAGACTATTCCGGTAACGCGTTAGATTAAGGAGATCATGAAATGGCACGTGTAAAAAGAGGCGTCACCGCCCACGCCAAGCACAAGAAGGTTCTGAAGCAGGCCAAGGGTTTCTACGGCCGCCGCAAGAACACCATCCGTACCGCCAAGGCTGCCGTTGACCGCGCCAAGCAGTACGCATACCGCGACCGCAAGGTTAACAAGCGCAACTTCCGCGCCCTCTGGATCCAGCGTATCAACGCTGCCGTCCGCGAATTCGGCCTGACCTACGGCCGCTTCATCGACGGCCTGAACAAGGCTGGCATCGAAGTCGACCGCAAGGTTCTCTCCGACATGGCAATCCATGAGCCGGAAGCATTCGGTGCCCTGGTTGCTGCCGCTAAGAAGGCCCTTGAGTACCTCAAGGAAACCGGCACGGCTAACGAGTTTGAAGGCGCGGTTCGTTAACCAGCGCTTCCCAAGCTTGACGCTTTTTTGAATTTTGGGAAACCCGCGCTGGTTTGGGCTAGCGCGGGTTTTTCTTTCTTTGTACTGCTTGCGCGGCCTTGCCGCGCCCGCCTTTCGAACGCCGCCTGATCTGGACGGAAAGAAGACAATGTCAGATATCGACCAGCTTAAATCCTCTCTGCTTGCCGAAATTGCCGCCGCCAATGACGAGCCTGCGCTCGAAACCGTTCGTGTTTCCGCGCTCGGCAAGAAGGGCTCGATTTCTGAGCTGCTGAAGACGCTCGGCGCCATGACGCCGGAAGAGCGACAGACCCGCGGCGCAGCAATCAATGCACTGAAGAACGAAGTAACCGACGCCCTTGCCGACCGCAAATCGGTGCTGAAGGAAGCTGCGATCAATGCCCGTCTCAAGGCCGAAACGGTCGACGTCAGTCTGCCGGTCCGTTCCTCGCCGGCCGAGCGCGGCCGCATCCATCCGATCAGCCAGATTGTCGACGAAATCACCGCAATCTTCGGTGACATGGGTTTCTCGATTGCCGAAGGTCCCGATATCGAGACCGACTATTACAATTTCACGGCTCTGAACTTCCCCGAGGGACATCCGGCCCGCGAGATGCACGACACCTTCTTCTTCAATCCGGATGAGAAGGGCGAGCGCAAGGTTCTGCGCACGCATACCTCGCCGGTGCAGGTTCGCACGATGGAATCGCAGAAGCCGCCGATCCGCATCATCATCCCCGGCAAGACCTACCGCCAGGATTCCGATGCCACGCATTCGCCGATGTTCCATCAGGTCGAAGGCCTGGTCATCGACAAGAAGGCCAATGTCGCCAATATCCGCTGGGTGCTGGAGGAGTTCTGCAAGACCTTCTTCGAGGTCGACAGCGTGACGATGCGTTTCCGCCCGTCCTTCTTCCCCTTCACCGAGCCCTCCTTCGAGGTCGACATCCAGTGCGACCGCTCCGGTCCGATCGTCAAGTTCGGCGAAGGCACCGACTGGATGGAAATCCTCGGCTGCGGCATGGTCCACCCGAACGTGCTGCGCTATGGCGGGCTCGATCCGGACGAATATCAGGGCTTTGCCTGGGGCATGGGCCTCGACCGTATCGCCATGCTGAAATACGGCATGCCCGACCTGCGCGACTTCTTCAATGCCGATGTCCGCTGGATGAACCACTACGGCTTCCGACCGCTCGACATGCCGACGCTGTTCGGTGGCCTGAGCGTTTAAGGGAGGATTGAACCTATGAAATTCACGCTCTCCTGGCTTAAGGATCATCTGGAAACGGATGCCACGCTCGATGAAATCTGCACCCGCCTGACTGAGATCGGGCTGGAAGTGGAAGATGTCGACGACAAGGCGGCCTTCAAGCCTTTCGTCATCGCCAAGGTTCTCTCGGCTGAGAAGCATCCGCAGGCCGACCGTCTGAAGGTGCTGATGGTCGATACCGGCCAAGGCGCTCCGGTGCAGGTCGTCTGCGGCGCACCGAATGCGCGTGCAGGCCTGATCGGCGCCTTTGCCGCTCCCGGCACCTATGTTCCCGGCATCGACGTGACGCTGTCGGTCGGCAATATCCGCGGTGTCGAAAGCCGCGGCATGATGTGCTCGGAAAAGGAACTGCAGATCTCCGACAATCACGACGGCATCATCGACCTTCCGGAAGATGCGCCCGTGGGCACGAGCTACGCCGCCTATTCCCATCTCGACGATCCGGTCATCGAGATCAACCTGACGCCGAACCGTCCGGACTGCACCTCGATCTATGGCATCGCCCGCGATCTTGCAGCCTCCGGCCTCGGCACGCTGAAGACGCGACCTGCTCCGTCCTTCGCCGTCGAAGGCGAAACGCCGGTCAAGCTGACGCTCGATCTCGATGATCCTAAACTCTGCCCGGGCTTCGGCCTGCGGCTCGTGCGCGGCGTGAAGAATGGTCCGAGCCCGCGCTGGCTGCAGCAGCGGCTGCTCGCCATCGGCCTGCGCCCGATCAATGCGCTCGTCGATATCACCAACTACATGACCTTCGACCAGGGCCGGCCGATGCACGTCTTCGACGCCGCCAAGGTCAAGGGCAGCCTGACTGTGCGTCGCGCCAAGGAAGGCGAAACCGTGCTGGCGCTCGACCAGCGCGAATATAAGCTCGGCCCGAACAATGTCGTCATCGCCGACGAGAACGGTATTGAATCGATCGGCGGCATCATGGGCGGCGAACATTCCGGCTGTGATGAAAAAACCGTTGACGTGCTGATCGAATCCGCTCTCTGGGATCCGATGAACATCGCCAAGTCTGGGCGCGCGCTCGGCATCATCACCGATGCGCGCTACCGTTTCGAACGCGGCGTCGATCCGGAATACATGGTTCCCGGCCTCGAGCGCACGACGGAACTGGTGCTGGAACTTTGCGGCGGCACGCCGGCAAAGGCCGAGATCGTCGGCTATAAGGGTTACGAGCCGAAGGTCGTCGACTTCCCCTATTCGGAGGTCAAGCGGTTGACCGGCCTCGAGGTCTCGACGGACGAAAGCAACACGATCCTGACCCGTCTCGGCTTCAAGGTTTCCGGCTCCGGCGAACGCGTCTCCGTGGCGGTTCCCTCCTGGCGTCCTGACGTGGACGGCAAGGCCGATCTCGTCGAAGAGGTCATGCGCATCCATGGCGTCGACAACATCAAGCCAGCGCCGCTCGAAAGTCATGCTGCTGTCAACGGTCGCATCCTGACGACGCTGCAGATCCGCACCCGCTCCGCCAAGCGCGCGCTCGCCTCGCGCGGCATGCTGGAAGCCGTCACCTGGTCTTTTATTCCGGAAGATCAGGCAAAGCTGTTCGGCGGTGGTTCTCCGGCCCTCAAGCTTGCCAATCCGATCGCAGCCGAAATGTCGGACATGCGCCCCTCGCTGCTGCCGGGTCTGCTGACGGCCGCCCAGCGCAATGCCGATAAGGGCTATGGCGATGTGGCGATCTTCGAGGTCTCTGGCACCTACGAAAACGACACGCCGGAAGGCCAGCGGCGCGTCGCCGGCGGCATCCGCCGTGGCACGGCATCGCTTTCCGGCGCCGGCCGCATGTGGTCGAATGCGGCAAAGGGCGGCGGCCAGCCGGTCGATGTCTTCGATGCCAAGGCCGATGCGCTTGCCGTTATCGAAGCCTGCGGCCTGCCGACGGGCAATATCCAGATCGAGCGGGGTGGTCCGGAATGGTATCACCCCGGCCGTTCCGGCACGATCAAGATGGGTCCGAAGGTGATCCTCGGCTATTTCGGCGAGTTCCATCCGACCACGCTTGAAAAGCTTGATGTGTCCGGTGCTCTCTGCGGCTTCGAAGTCTATCTCGATGCCATGGCCGAGCCGAAGAAGAAGGCGACCCGCACCAAGCCGGCGCTCGAACTTTCGCCCTTCCAGGCCGTCAGGCGCGACTTCGCCTTCGTCGTCGACAAGACGGTGGAAGCCKGCGCCATCATCAAGGCGGCCACCGGCGTCGATCGCAAGCTTATCACTGGCGTCAACGTCTTCGATATTTTCGAAGGTGCCTCGGTTGGCGAGGGTAAGAAATCTGTTGCGATCGAGGTCCAGATCCAGCCGGCCGACCGCACGCTGACCGACGAGGATTTTGAAGCGCTGACGCAGAAGATCGTCGCCAGCGTCGCCAAGTTCACCGGCGGCGTCCTGAGAAGCTGATCCGGCTAACAGAAAGTTTGAGAAGACCGGCGGCGCAAGCTGCCGGTCTTTTATATGTGAAGATGATAGAGCTTGCTGACGATCGTCCAGCGTCCGTCGATCTTCAACAGTGACAGATAGTCGGTGAAGCGCATGCCGGCAAAATCGTCGGTCACTTTCACAGTCGCCGCATCGCCGGAAATATCGATGCTGCCGATGTCCATATAAGGCTGAGTTCCGGGTGGTGCGGCCCCTTCCTCAAGGATTGCCGCGATGAATTCATCGCGCGAGAGCCATTCCACCGCATTCTGATAGTGCCCGATGATCGAGCTCTTCGGGTGAAAGGCTTTCTTCAGGGCTGCTTCATTGGCGAAGGCCATGCCCTCGACATAGAGATGAACCGTCGCTTCGATTGCCTGCCTGTCGGCCATATCGACACCTCGCCTCACATTCTGAAGGAAATGATAGCGGGGTCGTCGGCGAAGGCAAGGCTGGGAGAAGGAGAGCGGCCGGCG
>NZ_JBFTPD010000043.1:0-44719 GCF_056398305.1 Rhizobium sp. 01T444 | reverse complement strand
GTGCTCCAGAGCTAGACGCGAAACCGAAACGCCGGGCTCTAAACACGCTGCGACAAGCTGATCTCGGGAGGCAGGGTCATATCGACGGCGGCCGTCGCGACCAACAAGCCGCACCTGCAGTTTAGGAGCATCTTCATCCATGATTTGGTGTCCACCTATTTTGGTGGACACTCATGCCTCAGAGCGCTGCGTCTCAAAAGGCGCACCGAAATTCGCGCTTACAAAACTACAACCTTCGTCGGAGCGATGACGCTACGCGGTTTCATCGCACCCTTGCTTTTGAGACCTACGTGGAAAAGGTCTTGCTGCCGGAGCTTCACGCCGGCGACATCGTCGTGATGGACAATCTGTCCAGCCACAAAGGGCCATGGGTTCGCGAAATGATCGAAAGCGTCGGCGCAAGGCTCGAATATCTTCCGCCCTACAGCCCGGATTTCAACCCTATCGAAAACGCCTTCTCAAAGATCAAGGCACTGCTGCGAAAGGCCGCCGAACGATCCATTGACGGTCTCTGGACCGCAACTCGGCCGCTCGCTCAAGCTCTTCACGCCAAACGAACGCCAGAACTATTTCGCAGCAGCCGGACACGATGCAACGTGATCGGATTCCGCTCTAATAACTGGTGGGGGCCTATACGCAGTTCCCACTCTGGCAAAACCCGGCATGTTGAGTGAAATGTTCACTGAACTGGGGCTTGTCGTGCTTACCCGCGCCGCTGGGCAAAACGTGACGCTAGCGGTCAACGCATTCTTGGATCCATATCTTCTGTACTCATTTGCCGCAGCTTTGCTTATGCTAGGCCTATGTCGACCAAGCTGGCGAATAATCGCGTCCTGGGTGATTTATATTGCCCTTATCATTATGATGGCGCTTCTCGGCAGGCCCGCCATTCTGAGGGTCTATTATCCGCTACTTGTTTTTCTCACCGTGGTGCCTTTACTCTCGAGACCATCAGCGTTTCGCCAGTACCTGATCTGTAGTGTTGCCATCTCCTGTTTGCTGGCGAATGCCGCTCACCTGTACTCCGAGGTTCCTGGCTCCAAGTTACTTCGAAAGGATGACTTGCTCGATCTTAAGCTAGTGAATGACGAACCCCTTTATGTTTGAGGGGGACAATTTCCATTTCAAAAGGTTTACGCGCAGATGCACAATTTAACGGACGGGCTTGATCTAAAGATCTATGGATTTGGTGTCTTCACACTGACACCGTTTTCAGTCGCGGCTAAAGAGACAGCAAGAGGCCGTTCGTTCGAACAGCAAATATGCTCCTCTCACGAACTGTTCATGATGGCATCTTCGCAAGATCTCAGCACTTTGAGCGGCTACTGCAAAGAGCACTTTGACGGCAACTTGGATGTTCAAGATGTTGGTAGGATCACTGACTACCCACTTCGGAAGGTCCAATGCGTGATTCCGACGCCTTAACATGCTGCCGCGACGTCCGGGCTCTCAACGAGGGCGATATAAGATTGCCCGCCCATGTACGGAGGGGATTGGAATTTCTGTCACCGGCACATAAAGCCCCGGGAAATCGATGCCCAAATCGGACAGAAGATCCAATGGAATGCCCGGATATGTGCTGTCCGGTACCAGAAGCCATGCAGACTTTCGATCAGCCTCAGAGAGCCTCGACACGAAGTACCGAAAAAAGTCAGAACTTCCGCTATACCCCGCTAGAGTCCACGCTGTTCCAGGAATTTGTGCGCCGAGTTGATAGGCAGCCATCGGCGCCCTGCCAGTCATGTCAAGAAGAACTGGTACGTCACCACCACCAAAATATTGGCTCCTGACATTCTCGAGATTGCGATAAAACGGTGCGAAAGCGGGATTGACTTTGAAGGGTTCGTTGTTTGGGCCGATTTCAACGACTTCTGTTAGGGCGGAGAATGTCGAGTTCAACCGATAAGGACTTCGTTCTATCGAGATTGCCGTAATTTGAGCCGATCCGCCAATCAGTGCCAGCGCGTAGATAACGTTTGATCGCGCCAAGGCTCCAAAGAACACCGCTGCGGGGACTAACGCCAAAAGTGTCGCTAACGAGAGCAAATTGGACCATGGAGAATTTGTCCCGAAGCAATAAGCCACCTGCCCATAGGCCGTGATCCCTACGACAAACAGTGCACGTCCACGAATGTCCGCTTTGAACTGGCCCGTTCCAATCGAGTAGATCGCGGCAAGCTGCCCCAGCAGTCCGATTAATGTCAGTCGGATTTGCGGCGACGCGCCGTCGAAGGACAGGATGACAATAGCAGCGACCAACATTGCAGCCTGACAGCCCCTCACCCACGGACGGACAGTAGATATTATTCCCGTCCGCGGCACTGCCGCGGCGGAAAGAACGCCAAGCACCATAAAGGATACAAGAAGGTAGCGATTCCCCTGAATGACACTTTGAATATTCGCCGTGTAAATCCTCAAAGATTCTAGGACATTGAAATGAGGGTCTGTGATCATCTGGGCGACATAAAAGCCCTCGAGGAGAACATTTACCGCTTTCGCCGGGTAAAGGCCGACCGACATCAACAGGAGTACTGGGACAACCATCCCAGCGAGCGCGCCACCGATGGATGTAATCCAGACCCTTGCTGCGGTCACGTGACGCGCAGTCCAGAGAAGGAAAATAACGAGTAGTGGCGCAAGCAAAGCTGCTGTCGTTACTTTCACCAAAGCTAGGCTAAGCCCGGCTGCGCCCAAAATCGTTATAGGCAGCACGACACCGCGAGCCGTTGGCGTTTTTCCATTGCCGAAAAGATCAATAAGTTGAAAAAAGGAACCTAAAACCGTGCTTACGAGAACCAAGTTTATTAAGTCATACGAGGGGTCCGGCAGCCAAAAATTGTAGAATGCAAGTGCTGCCGTAGCGCATAGGGGACCCACGAGCAGGATTGACTGCAAGCCCTGAGCTGACGTCAAATATTTCGTTGCGCCCCATGAGAGATATAAACTCGAGGCTACAATCAAAAGAAGAGCGAGAATGCGGTTCCAGTAGATTGACGCAAAAGGCGAAATACTATCCCACAACGCGCCAAACAGGGTCACTTGCGCAATAATCTGCGCGTGGCGTGACACGCTGATGAGGTAAAACGCTGTATCGGTTATATCAACGCCGGCATCGAGTCGCGTTGAAATAAAAAAGAGGAGTGCCGCAAATATCGTCCAAGAAATAGCGACCGGTAGCGGGAGGCGTTGAAATGAGCGTTCAATAAGACCGCCAAATTGCAAAACGCCTGATCTGAAAAACGTGCGATTCAATTTTCAAGACTTCCAAGTACAGAAGCTGTTTGAGACACAATATAGTCAATATCTTCGGGCGTCAGATCGTAAAAGAGCGGAAGACGGACGAGGCGAGCAGCCGCATCTTCTGTAACTGGGCATCCGCGAGGCGCAACTCCGAAGCGGAGGCCGGCCGGAGCCGAGTGCAAAGGCACGTAGTGAAACGTACAGTTGACGCCCCGAGCCTTCATCTCCGCGAGAAATGCTGGACGACATCCAGAATCCGGCAACAGAATATGAAATATGTGGCCGTTTACCGGTTGATCAGCGGTCTCCTGATCCGGCAGGCTCACGCTGAATCTCTTCGTCAAGCTTTGGAACCCTTCCCGGTACCTTTTCCAATGACCTCTGCGCACATCCGTAATCGTGTCTGAACACTCGAGCTGGGCGAGCAGAAATGCCGCGGTCAATTCCGATGGAAGGTAGGATGATCCTAAATCGATCCAGGTGTATTTGTCTGTTTGGCCCTGAAGGAATTGTTGTCTGTTCGTGCCCTTTTCACGCAACACTGCCGCTCGCTCGATAAATCGAGGATCATTGATCACCAGGGCTCCACCCTCTCCAGCGGTGACATTCTTCGTGTCGTGAAAACTTATAGTCGACAGTGCAGAGTGCGTTCCCGATGGAGACCCTTTGTAAAACGAACCATAGGATTGAGCCGCATCTTCGATAACGACAAGTCCACGCTCGCGCGCGAATTCGTTAACTCGATCCATGTCAGGGACACGGCCCGCATAGTGAACCACAAGAATTGCCTTTGTGGCGGCGGTTAGCAGCGCTTCGATTTCATCTAAATCGATGTTCATCGATCCGATTGAAACATCCGCAAAAACTGGCTTGGCACCTCGGAGGGCGACAGCATTCGCCGTGGAGGTAAAGGTGAATGACGGCATGATGACCTCATCACCTGGACCAAGGTCAATAAGCAGCGCCGCCATCTCAAGTGCAGCTGTGCAGGAATGCGTGAGGTAGACTTCGGCTGCACCCAATCGTTGTTTGACATGTCCAGAAACCGCCTTCGTGTAGAAACCATCACCACTCAGGCGGCGGCGTCCGATCGCGTCTTCAACGTATTCTTTTTCTCTGCCAAGGAGTGGAGACCGATTAAAAGGAATTTCAGCCATGATGCGATCCAGTTTCCTGCTGCACAATTGCCTGCAGAGATTGCCCGTATGAAGATTGTTTGAGGTCGCTGGCAAGTCTCGATAATTGATCCAACGAGATCAATTTCATCCGGTACGCTATTTCTTCAGGTGAGCAAACCAGCAAGCCTTGCCGATCTTGCAGAGTTTTAACGAAATCCGACGCCTGCTGCAGACTTTCGTGAGTGCCGGCGTCGAGCCATGCAAAACCGCGATGCAACATCTCGGTACTCAATTCATCCTCGGCTAAATATCGCTCAAGGATGGACACGATTTCAATTTCACCGCGCGCTGAGGGCTTTACGTCTTCCGCAAAATCGGACGCCCTTTCGTCCAGGAAATAAAGCCCCGTTATTGCCCATCGTGACAATGGTTTTGACGGTTTTTCGACGACCGAAAGAGCCTTACCCCTTTCGTCGACTTGCACCACACCGAAGCGCTCCGGATCTTTCACCAAACTAGCAAATATTGAGGCGCCCTTTCGGGCGTAAGCTCTGGCAAGGTGAGTCTGGAAGTCATGCCCAAAGAAAATATTGTCACCAAGGATCAGTACGCTCGGTGAGCCGTTTAGGAATTTTCGTCCAATCTTATAAGCGTCAGCTAGGCCGCGTGGCTCCGTCTGCACGGCATATTCAAACGACATCCCGAATCGCGAGCCATCGCCTAGCAAATTCCGAAAAGACTCTGCCGAATCCGGCGTTGTGATAAATAGGACCTCTTGAATGCCGGCTAATATCAAGACAGAAAGCGGATAATAAATCAGCGGCTTATCAAAGATTGGCAACAGCTGTTTCGAAACACTTAGTGTGAGAGGGAATAGTCGACTACCTGTGCCTCCCGCAAGTACTATGCCTTTTCGCTTCAACAATTTCGGCTCCTCAAGAACTCCGGACGTTAATCGGTCGATAAGACTCGCGAACTCTCGGACGTTTTTTTATGCGAGTAGATCTCCTGAACGATCGACCGAGGCCGATCTTTCACCTCCTCCAGGATCTGCTTCACATAAAGGCCAATCAATCCAGTAAAGACCGCGTTCAAGCTGAAGAAAAACACCACCACGGCCATCAGCGATGACCACCCATCTTGAACCGGCCCAGTTAGCGCGCCCAGCACAACATAACTGCCGTAAAGGATCCCTAGGGTGGCCATGAGGAGGCTGAAGAGTAGCATCAACATGAGCGGTCGCGCGGAAAAGGTTGTAATTGCGAGAAGCATAAGAGCAATCCTTCGGCCGATCGAATACGTCGTTTCCGAGGTGCTGGATTTGACAAATTCGAAAGGTGCCTGAGGATAGCCCGCAAGAATACTCAGGGGAACGAAGACAGGATTCTTATCTCGAAAGCGAAGCAGTGAATCGACATAGCGACGAGTCATCAGCCTCATCGTCGACACGTTTTCTGGGATACCAACGTCGCTCAAAGTGCGGAAAAGCCAGTAGAATAGTCGCCCAGATACCCTCTCGACGTATCCGCCCCTGCGCTTTTGCTGCAACCCGTAGACGCAGTCGACGGATTTTCCTCGCAAAACATCGGCTATTTCTGGAAGCAGTTCCGGCGGCTCCTCAAGGTCACTGTCAATCAAAAAGACAAGATCACCGCGGGCATGATCCAACCCAGCGAGCATCGCGTGATGATGACCAAAGTTTCTGCTAAGCTCCACCAAGGAGATACGTGGATCAGCATCAACGCTTTTACGAACGATTGCCGCGGAATCATCCGGACTGCCGTCGTTGACGATCACTACTTCGATGTCGTCAGTGACTGCTTCGGCCGCGGCTATTGCGCGTTGAATGAATTCCTCAATTGTCTCTCGGGACCGGTACAGTGTCGTGACTATCGAAAGCTTGCACGTCATTGGTCATATGGCTTTCGTCTGTCTGGACCTAAGCCAGTCGTCGACAGAGCGAAACTCTTCCAATCCATAGCCTAGAATCTTTTTCTGCTGGTCGGAGAATCCCGAAGCGTCGGCAACTACAGACGAAATGTGAAATTGTTGCCGAAGCATGGGGATCGTAAATACATGATTGATCGCTCGGCGATTTCTGGCAGTCATATTGGTGCCACCTGCATGATACACCATGCAGTCCAAAACGACGAAAGTACCCCGTTTAACGATGACTTGCTTTTCCAAACGCCGAACAACTTCATCGGGCGGAAATGCTTCACGATGATGGCTGCCAGGAATAACGCGAGTCGCGCCATTCTCGATCGTGAAGTCATCTAATGCGAACAGCGCGTTGATCGCGAGGGGACGTGAACTCGTGAAGTGCTGATACGGCAAATCTCTATGGTATTGAGCCTGATGATACTTGCTTTGATTACCGCGGTTAATAAGGCCATTTACCTGATTGAGAATATAATAGCCTCCCAGTAGCCTTGATAACAATTGATGGAGTCGTTCATTAAAGACGATTTCCCAAAAAAGCGGGCTTATCGTCGGAAGAAGGCGAATTGCATCACGCTCGTTAATTTCCTCAAGATTGTAACCCCTTGCGGAAGCGTCAGCACCATACTGCAGCTCTGCTTCATCAAAGTGTTTCGAGTAATTGTCGAGTTCGCTTTCGGACAAGGCGGCTTCTAGCGCGCTGTACCCAAGGAGCCTGACTTCTTCCGCCAGAACGTCGTAAACGTCCCTTGCGCCCGTAGTTTCAAGGACTCCGTAGCGTGAGATCTCTGTCATCGTAGTGCATCCTGACTTACAACTTCAAAGGGATGAATGATCGGCACGCTCGCTAGCTTAAACCGGTCATGAATTACTCGCCAATTTCGCTCGTGAACAGCAGCGATCAAGGAGATCGGCGCTGATTTTAGGAACTCTTCAGTAGAAATCACCGGCTTGTCATATAACTGTTTCTCAAGCGGGCGGTCGGCTACTAAAAACATGGCGCCCTCGATGATCGCAGGGGTATAGGCGTGGAGTAGGTCGCAGTATTCTCCGGCTCCGAACACACCATATTTCTGACCAACTAGCGTCTGGTCCACTGCCCCGGCAATTTTGCTCCAAGTCCGCAGATAATCGATACGCTGATCGGCTAAAGACTGGAAGTCGCCACAATTCGACCCAACCACCGTCGCCATAAGCCGGAAAAGGTAAATTCTGAAACCCTTCAAGACACCGATCAGAGGGGCGTCCGCAATCGCTGTCAATCGAGCTCTTGCTGCAATCGTTGCCAGAGATCTCGATGTGAAGCTGGAGATATGATCGTAGAAAAGCAGTTCCGATCCGGCGGCCTCTCCATCCGGACATACAATAAGAATTCTTCCCGTTTCATCGATTGTTCGGGCACAAGCCTGCAGGAAGGCGAGCGGATTGCTTGCATGTTCTATGACGTTCACAGATAGGCACAGCGTATCTCTCTGCGCGGTATCAGCAAATTGCTCCGCAAAACCCTGCTGGATGGAAACGCGCTCACCAGCTATAGAACTCGCATATGCCGCGACCTTCGCGCTGGGCTCAACGCCAATCCCAAATTCTGCTTCGAGATTGGTTGTCAAATGATTTAGAAGCGTACCACTACCGCATCCGAATTCAATAATCTTCGTAAAATGCGTCTCACTCCCCAGGTCCGCCAGAAATCCTCTTACCTGTCGGTCATATTCAAGGGATCTCTCAACCTCCGCCGCTGTGTCCCTCAGACCGATAGAATAGTTGTCGCCGTAGATTTCTCTTACGTCACGTTCGGATAAGCTTTCAAAATGAAAGCCATGCCCGCAGTTCGTGCAACTCGAACGCTTTAATGGCTTGCCTGTAACACTGCCATCGCTGATCATCGAGCGCGTTGGATGCGGAACGGGCAACGCACGACAGTCAGCTGAACCGCATGCAGGACATATATGATTATATTTTGTCAAGCCAAATCTCCCTGACCGCCGCTGCGCGAAGCCCATATCGTACCTTGCCGGCAACTTGCAAGCCGTAAAACTGTATCTACAACCCTGAGGGAGCCGTTCCAAGTTGCACCTAAAGACGCTGGCAGCAGCCAGGCAAATTCCAGTGGAAACCACAGACCACGTCGAAGGTCGGGAATTGGAAATCCACGAATCGCTCGAGCTATCGAAGGCGGCCATCTTTGCGCAGCCCAGCTTCAAATTACGAACCTTTAACATGTAAGCGGCCGACCGATTGACATTTCGGACCGGAACAATCAAGGAAAACGACATTGGCTGCACGCCTAAGATCGGCGCTGGTGTAGTTGCAAATTTGGTAGGCGTAACGCCTCGATGACCAATAGATGGATGGGCACACGATGATCCGGCCTCCCAGGATATTTGTTGCAGGACACAGGGGAATGGTCGGCTCGGCTATCGTACGGCGACTATTGGCTGCGGGCCATCCGGCCGATCAGATCGTCACGGCGAGCCACCAAGAACTCGATCTCATCGAGCAGGCCGACGTTCGACGTTTTTTTGAGCAAGAACGGCCCGATGAGGTCTACGTTGCCGCGGCAAAGGTTGGCGGCATCTACGCGAACAATACCTACCCGGCTGACTTTATCTACGACAACTTGATGATGGAGCTTAATATCGTCGAGGCAGCGTTTAGAACCGGCGTTAAAAAACTGTTGTTCCTCGGCTCGAGCTGTATTTATCCAAAGCTTGCCAACCAACCGATCAAAGAAAGCGCGCTTCTGACAGGCCCCCTGGAGCCGACCAATGAGCCCTACGCCATTGCAAAGATTGCCGGTATCAAGTTGTGCGAGAGCTACAATCGACAATATGGCGACAGCCACGGGGTCGATTACCGATCTGTGATGCCGAGCAATCTCTATGGTGTAGGCGACTCCTATCACCCGCAGAATTCTCACGTTATCCCCGCGCTCATAAGGCGTTTCCACGAGGCGAAAGTGGGCGGAGCTTCAACTGTAACGCTGTGGGGCAGCGGTAGGCCTTTACGAGAGTTTCTGTACGTCGATGATATGGCCGTGGCGAGCGTTCATATCATGAATCTGCCTCGTGAAGTCTACAAGAGGCTGATGCCGGAGGGGCAGTCCCATATCAATGTCGGTTATGGAAGCGACGTCACCATCCTTGAAGTTGCGACCATCATCAGCAAGATCGTTGGCTTCAACGGCAGTATCGACTTCGATACAAGCAAACCCGACGGCACCCCAAGAAAATTGATGGACAGCGAAGTCGCAAGAAATCTCGGCTGGTCGCCAAATGTTGATCTGCAGCAAGGCCTCAAGCTGGCTTACGAAGATTTCCTATCCCGAGAGAAAGTCGCATAAATGAGCAAAGTCGCATTAATAACCGGCATAACCGGACAGGACGGTTCTTATCTTGCGGAACTCCTTCTTTTGAAGGGATACGAGGTCCACGGAATCAAGCGGCGCATGAGTTCGTTCAATACGCAGCGTATTGATCACATCTATGAAGATCCGCATAACGAGAACATGCGGTTCAAGCTGCATTACGGCGATCTGACGGATACGAGCAACCTGATCCGCATCATTCAGGACACCCAGCCTGACGAGATCTACAATCTTGGCGCCCAGAGCCATGTGGCCGTCAGCTTCGAAAGTCCCGAATATACGGGCGATACCGACGCTCTGGGCACGTTGCGGCTTCTGGAAGCCATCCGAATATTGGGCCTCGAAAAAAAGACACGTTTCTACCAGGCCAGCACAAGTGAACTTTATGGGCTGGTGCAGGAGACGCCGCAAAAAGAGACGACCCCCTTCTATCCCCGCAGTCCTTATGCAGTCGCAAAGCTCTACGCTTACTGGATGACTGTGAACTATCGCGAATCCTATGGAATGTATGCGTGCAATGGCATCTTGTTCAATCACGAGAGCCCTCGCCGTGGCGAGACGTTCGTGACGAGGAAGATTACGCGCGGGTTGGCGAATATTGCACAGGGGCTCGAGAAGTGTCTTTACATGGGCAACCTTGATGCATTGCGGGACTGGGGACATGCCAAAGATTATGTCCGCATGCAGTGGATGATGCTTCAACAGGATAGTCCACAGGATTTTGTCATCGCCACCGGCAAGCAGTATAGCGTGCGCCAGTTCATCGAATGGGCAGCGGAGGATCTGGGCGTTAAACTCCGCTTTGAGGGAACCGGATTGGAGGAGCGAGGCATCGTGGAATCGGTCTCCGGAGATAAAGCGCCGGCGCTGAAGCCAGGGGATATCATCCTCAGGATCGATCCTCGATACTTCCGCCCGGCCGAGGTCGAGACCCTGCTTGGTGATCCCAGCAAGGCCCGCGAGTTGCTGGGATGGGTTCCGGAGATTTCGGCAAGAGAAATGTGCATAGAAATGGTCTCGCACGATCTGGTGGAGGCGCAGCGACATGCCCTGCTCAAGCGTCACGGGTTTGACGTGAGGGTCAGCACCGAATAACAACTGACGCAACATCAGCAGGAAAGAGATCGTGATAAATTTTGCTATTGTCGGTTGCGGGCGTATCGCGAAAAGACATTCAGAGCTGCTTGGCCTCTCGCAGATTGAAGGCGCAAGATTGGCTGCGGTTTGCGATGTCGACCTCGAAAAGGCAAAGGAATTCGGCGAACGTTTCGGCGTGCCTTATTACCAGTCTTTTGATGAAATGTTGCAGAACGTGCAGATTGACGTTGTCTCGGTGTTAACACCGAGCGGCATGCATGCAGAGCACGTGATCGCGTTGGCAAAGTATAAGCGACATATCGTCGTCGAGAAGCCGATGGCACTGACCCTCACGGATGCGGAGGCCATGATAAAGGCATGCGACGACAATGGCGTACGCCTGTTCGTCGTCAAGCAAAACCGCTTCAATGTCCCAGTCGTCAAGGCCCGCGAGGCACTGGATGGCGGCCGTTTCGGCAAGCTCGTCCTTGGCACCGTCCGGGTCCGCTGGTGCCGCGACCAGAGCTACTACGATCAGGACAGTTGGCGTGGAACCTGGGCTTATGACGGAGGTGTTCTGGCCAATCAGGCAAGCCATCATATCGATATGCTGGCCTGGTTTATGGGCGAAGTGGAGAGCGTATATGCCCGTGCCACCACAGCCCTTGTCAATATCGAGGCCGAGGATACCGCCGTCGCGACGCTGAAATTCCGCAACGGTGCCCTGGGGATTATTGAGGCGACCTCCGCGACACGCCCCAAGGATATCGAGGGCTCGATCTCGATCCTTGGCGCCGGCGGGTCAGTGGAAATTGCTGGTTTTGCGGTCAACAAGATCAGGACCTGGCAATTCGGTGACAATCATGCGGCCGATGCCGAGGTCATGGAAAAGTATTCGGTCAATCCGCCGAATGTCTATGGCTTCGGCCATCAGGCATATTACGAGCATGTCGTTGATTGCCTGAGGAATAACACCAAGGCTCTTGTCGATGGTCACGAGGGCCGTCAGAGCCTGGAGCTCATCATGGCGCTCTATGAATCGATTGCGTCCCAACAGGAAGTCAGCCTCCCTCTGGAGGTCAAGCATTCCAAACTAGGAAGCCGATCCTCGTGACGGGTCCTTCGCCAACACTCTGGAAGGCGCAGGTCCGGGATGTAACCTGCGGCGATCGCGTAAAGATCGTGGAACCCGCCAATGTCTATGAATGTACCCTGTCGGATGACTGTTTCGTCGGCCCCTTCGTCGAGATCCAGAAGGGCGTTCAGATCGGTGCCCGTACCAAAGTACAGTCACATAGCTTCATCTGTGAGCTCGTTGAGATCGGCGAAGACTGCTTTGTCGGCCATGGTGTGATGTTCATCAACGATCTTTTCTCCAACGGAGGGCCCGCAAGAGGAAACCGGACGCTCTGGAAGAAGACACGCATCGGAAATCGAGTATCCATCGGATCGAATGCCACAATCCTGCCGGTAACCATTTGTGACGATGTGGTCATCGGCGCCGGAGCGGTTGTGACCCGTGATATCGAAGTTTCGGGCATCTACGCAGGTAACCCAGCGCGGTTCATACGCACCGCGGGCTCGGGATCTGCCGAGAATTGAACTAAGCGGACGCATCAACATCAATCGACATATCGAGAGCGACATCATGAAAGTCCCCTTCGCCGATCTTCATCTGCAGTATCTTTCGATAAAGGACGAGATCGATGCTGCTATTGCTGCGGTCATCAAATCCTCGGCCTTCATCCGAGGCCCCTTCGTTCAGAAGTTCGAGGAAGAATTTGCTGCTGCTGTTGGCGCCGCACATTGCGTTTCCTGCGCAAATGGAACGGATTCGCTTTACATCGCCATGCATGCGCTGGGCGTAAAGCCGGGCGACGAAATCATTACAACTGCGCATTCCTGGATTTCCACCAGCGAGACGATTACCCAAGCTGGCGGCAAGGTCGTCTTTTGTGACACGGATGCCACGACCTTCACGATCGACGCCGCCAAACTCGAAGAAAAGGTTACCTCGCGCACCGTCGGCATCATCCCTGTCCACCTTTATGGTCACCCGGCCGACATGCGTGCGATCATGGCGATTGCCCGCAAGCATGGCCTTTGGGTTATCGAAGATTGCGCTCAAGCGCATCTGGCGGAAGTTGACGGACAGATGGTCGGAAGCTTCGGGGACGCGGCCTCCTATTCGTTCTATCCGGGGAAAAACCTCGGCGCCATGGGGGATGCCGGAGCCATCACCTGCAAGGACAAATCCCTCGCCGACAAAATGGCGATGTTTGCCCGTCACGGTGGTCTGACAAAGGGTGAGCACCGGATCGAAGGCATCAATAGCCGGCTCGACGGATTGCAGGCGGCTATTCTGTCGGTCAAGCTTCCTCGCCTGGCCGAATGGACCGCGAAGCGGCAAGAGGTTGCGGCGCGCTATGCCGCGGCGCTCGGCAATGTCGGCGGGCTGGAACTGCCGGAGACTGCGCCCGGCAGGACGCATGTCTACCACCTTTTCGTCGTCAAGCATGAACGTCGCGACGCCCTCGCCGCTCACCTGAACGAACATGGCGTACAGACAGTCATAAACTATCCGGTCGCGCTGCCCTTTCTCGCCGCTTATGAACATCTGGGCCATCATGCGGAAGACTTTCCTAATGCCTTCCATAATCAATCGCGGATCCTATCGATTCCGATATTCCCCGAGATGACCGAAGATCAGCTCGCTTACGTGGCCGACACCATCAGGGGATTTGTTGCGTGAGCAAGCCGCAATCCGGCGACCGGGGAGAAGCACGTTCAAGCCTCCTCGGTAACTCCAGCTGGAATCTAGCGGCTTTCGTCTTCACGCTTATTGCGAATTTGGCCACAGTGCCTTTTGTCGTTCGCTGGATCGGACTGCATGATTTCGGCAATGCAGGCATTGTAATTGCAATCACCGCACCACTCACGCTCATCGGCACCGTCCTCGGCCAGGCAACAGTCCGCGAGACATCGACGAGAACAGGACGCGGGGAATATAGCGCCGCATTTCACGTCGCAGTCGTTGCATTGAAGATTTGTCTGATCGCTTCGGCGATCGGATGTATAGCCCTGGTGCTAGCCGGACCATGGATCATGAGAAGCCTCGTAAACAACGAGGGTGCCGGCGCCCAAAACTTCACAGTTCCATTCTTGATCACTGCAGCGGGCATTTTTGCCCAGCAGTTTTCACTGGTGCTGCAGGCCATTTCCGTCGGGCGACAAAATTTCAAGAATGTTGCCAAGGCTTCCGCCTGGAGTTCTTTTGTCACGGTTTTCGTCACGTTGGGATGTACTTGGTCTATCCCAACGCTGAATGGCTATCTGTCCGGCTTCGCCGGAAGCCTCATCCTGTCTGCGGCAGGATGGCTCCTTGTCACACGCCATATCCTGCGCCGCGGCGAACATGCAGGCCCAAAGGTCGGAGACGAACTAAACGCCCTGCTGCATTTCGGGAAATGGCAAGGGCTATCGCAACTTGCAGGTATTTTCGGCAATCAGATGGATAGGTACGTGCTTGCGTCCCTGGCACCTGCCGCAGTGGTCGGACAATATAATATCTGCAATCGCGTGCAGGAGGCCGGTTACATTGCGACCATACGTGCATGCGAGGTGCTTTTTCCGCGCTTCGGCAGCATGTCCGCGAGCAGCGAGTCCGAACGATTTGATTTTTTCCTCAGCTCGTCATGGGTCAATGCGGCATTCGGCGCAATCATGTTATCGCCGATCGCAATTCTCTCAAGACCCCTGCTGACGCTTTGGGTCGGGACGGAAACGGCCGAGGCGGCCGGCCATCTGCTACAGGTTCTCATCCTCGGAGGCTTGATCGGCTGCAGCTACAACGTGTTTTTCTACTATGCCGCCAGCATGGGGAAAAATGCGACCGTGACGATGGTCTCGCTGGCATATTCTATAATGACAGTCATCTTCTCGATTGTTTTCATAGGATATTTCGGCCCCGTCGCTGCAGGCAGTGGCCTGTTGGCTGCAACCATCATCCGATTCGGCCTCACGCTCGTGGTGATCCGCCGCCGCTTCTTTGCGGCGTTCAGCGGTGAGCAGATGTTTGCGAGCACCATTGGCCCAACTGTTGCTGGTTCCGTGCTCTCGCTCGTTTTCTATCAAGTCCAATTCCAGTGGATCGACAACTGGTTCCTGCTCGGCCTCGCCTACATCCTGTTTTTCGGCATTGTGGGAATGGCGATGGTACTTACCGCCATGTCGTCAAAAACCGGACGTATTATCTTGTCCAGAATTTATAGCTCCGTTAGAAGCACAATCGTAGATCGGTATTTCGGCCGGTTCGCCTGACGAAACATAAGAGAGGGCTTTGAGTGATCACTGTAGTGGACTACGGTGTCGGTAATATTGGTGCGATCATCAATATGGCGGACTATCTCGGGATCGATGCCGAAACAAGCAGCGATCCGGACAAGATCAGAAACGCCTCCAAGCTCATTCTTCCAGGCGTCGGCGCGTTCGACAAAGCCATGCTGACCCTGCAAAACAAGGGACTGATTGAACCGCTCAACGAAGCCGCGTTGAAGCGGCAAATTCCCGTTCTTGGCATCTGCCTTGGCATGCAGTTGCTGGCGCGCAGAAGCGACGAAGGTGGTCAGGCCGGCTTGGGCTGGGTCGCGGCGGATGTACTTAGGATCACCTTGCCGCCTGAATCCCCCCTTAAGGTGCCGCATATCGGCTGGCTTGAGGTGAAGCCGGCACGCATAAGCGCCCTTTTCGGTTCGGCAGTACATGGCGAGCGCTTTTATTTCGATCATGGCTATTATGTGCAATGCGACAACCCTCAGGACGTGGCGGCGACAATCGATTACGGTAGCGAAATCTGCTGCGCCGTGAACTCCGGAAATGTAAGCGGGGTGCAGTTCCACCCGGAAAAGAGCCACCGCTTCGGCATGCGCGTGCTTGAGGCCTTCGGGAAGATTTGATGAGAAAAAGGCTTATCCCTGTTCTGCTGGTCGACGAAAAACATCGGCTCGTCAAAACCGTTGAATTCGGAGCTCGGACTTATGTCGGCGATCCCTTCAATGTCGTGCGGCTTTTCAACGAGAAGGAGGTGGATGAGATTTGCATCCTCGATATCGACGCCTCCAAGAACCACCGTGGACCAGATCTTGGTTTCTTGCGCGAGCTGGCGACCGAATGCTTCATGCCGTTGGCCTATGGAGGCGGGATAACCAAGCCGCGGGAATGCGAAGAACTCAATCGCTTCGGCGTCGAAAAATTCGTGCTCGGGACTGGAGCTCACGACGCACAGCTGCTGAAGGCGATTGCCGCGGATATGGGAAGCCAAGCACTCGTTGCCTGCGTTGACGTGAAAGGGCGAGGTTCCGCGGCAAAGTGCATACAGAAGGATGCCGATGGACCGCAAGATCCGGTAGAGTTCTGTCTCCGGCTTCAGGATCTAGGTGTTGGAGAAGTCATCCTTCAGTCCGCAACTCTGGATGGAGAACGATCTGGTTATGATCTCGAACTCATCAAGTCGGTCGCGAGCAAGTTAACCATTCCGGTCATCGCTCTCGGCGGTGCAGGGACGTACGATCACCTGACCGAAGGACTGCGTGCGGGTGCATCGGCTGCGGCATCAGGAAGCACATTCACCTTTGTCGGCCGGTTGCGTGCGGTTCTGGTAAATTATCCCGATCCAGAAATGCTTGGAGGAATGGAGCGTGACGCCCATGCGTAAAGCGCAAAGGATATGTTCTTTCTGTATTATGGATGACTCCAATCCGGCAATCGAATTCGACGCCAACGGACAGTGCAATTGCTGCCGCGATGCGCTCACCAGAAAATCGCATGAATGGTGGCCCGGACCCGAGGGCGAAGTACGAATGCAGCGACTTGTCGCCATGCTGAAGCAGGAAGGCAAAGATAAGCCCTACGATGCAATGGTGGGGCTTAGCGGCGGCATTGACAGTGCCTTCCTCGCACACCTTGCGGGCCGGAAGCACGGCCTACGCTTGCTCGCTGTTCATGTCGATGGAGGTTGGAATTCCGAGCCTGCGGTCCACAACATAGAAAGACTGGTGCGGAAACTCGATCTCGACCTTTATACCTATGTTGTCGAGTGGCAGGAAATGCGAGATCTTCAAGTTTCATTCCTGAAAGCGTCCGTACTCAATCAGGACATCCCGCAGGATCATGCGTTTTTTTCGACACTCTATAGAACCGCAGCAAAATTCGGCATTCGGCACTTTTTAAGCGGCGTCAACTTCGCTTCTGAATCTGTTGTTCCTCCCGGCTTCGGCTATCCATCCGTCGACGGAACACATGCACGCGCCATTCAGCAACGCTTCGGCTCCATGACGCTCGCTACCTACCCCTTCATGAGCTTTCCGGAATATATCTGGATGACGCGGGTACAGAAGCAACTGACAATTCATCGCCCGCTAAACTATTTCGATTACGACAAGGAGAAGGCACAGGACGAGCTTCGCCGAGAATACGGCTGGCGCGACTACGGAAGCAAGCACAGCGAGTCTCGTTTCACGAAGTTTTATCAGGACATATACCTGCCGGCAAAGTTCCACTTCGATAAAAGGAGGCTGCATTTGTCGAGCCTGATCGTAGCAGGACAGTTGACACGCGATAGCGCCCTGGCAGAGATCTCAAAGCCAATCATACTCGAAAGAGATGCGCGCAGGGAAACCAAGTTCGTCGCCAAAAAGCTGGGATTGACCGAACAACAACTTCAGTCCTACATCCTGGCGCCGCCAGTTCCTCATACTGATTATCCCAACGGTATGATGCTGCACAAAGCACTCATGCAGTTGCGACGCTGGGTTCGAAAACTAGTGCCAGTCCGTCGTCACGTGACCGCAAAGGCAGCAAATGTGGACTAGCCTGGTCTTCTCGATCGCGGTCCTTCTGGCGGCGGGGTTCTATATCCGACGCATCGGAGTCAACTTTACCCTCTCCTCGCTGCTGCTTGGATTGATGCTTGTTCTGCATGGTCCGCTTTATCTCTATTACAMACGCGTCTGGGGACCGAAGACGTTATTTTTCGAAAAGATCCTTTCTRCCGCACCTGGCGGAGAGGTCATTCCCACTCTGGATCTCGCTTTAGCTCTATCGTTTTGTTCCGTATGTATTGGAATAGCTCTCTCCGATAAAGTTTTGGGGATCAGCCGTCAGCAAATGCGCGACGCCATTAGCAATTGGAACCTGCAAGCTGTACGGGTTTCTAGAGGCTTCTCCGAGAGGCTTGAGATCATAGCTACCATCGGCGTGCTGGTTCTCGGATTTTTTATCCTCAGCGAGAACAGCGTGCCGCATGTGCTAACCTTTTTTCACACAGATGCGAGTGAACTCGAAAAGATAGCGATGCGCCGTGAATTCGGGGGCAGCCGGTTTTATCTATTGAACCTCTTTAACTCCAATCTGTTCCCGTTTCTGGCATTTTGCTGTTTCGTCGCCTTGAGGGAGAGGTCCATCTGGCTCCGACCCTTGGCCTGGGCGTTTATTGCCGTCGTGCTTTTCGAAAAGGCAGCGACGTTGAGCAAGGCACCGCTGGCGATTTTCATCTTGCAATTGATGGTGATCGAATATCTCCGGCGATCACTTCAGGTTCGCCTCGGCGCGGCTCTCGGTTTTAGCGCCGTTTGTGTTGTGCTGTTCGGAGCGATGACGGCAATCGCCATTCGAGAAGTCAGCGGTTTCGGAGAAACGCTCGATTTCCTCTTCTACCGTGTCTTCATGATCGTCAATGAAAGCCTGTTGRAATATTTCGCAGCAATTCCAAGCGTGCTTCCGCATAGTTGGGGTCGTCAGTTCAGCTGGTTGGCCAATATCCTGCAATCAGAGTCAACTCCGCCCACCTATCTGCTTGTTGGCGCAGTGCATCGCGGAGTGATGGGCTCGACGACAACCGCGATGTTCATTGCCGATGCCTGGGCAGATTTTTCCTGGGCTGGGGTCCTTGCACTCTCACTTATGGCGGGCTTTTTCGTGAGATGGCTCGATACCGAGCTGATCGTAAAGCGAGGTAAGACGGCAGCGACCATTTCCGGTCTGGCGCTCGGCCATTCGGGCGTCTTCATCATGCTATCCACCGCATTGCAGACGGCAATGGTCACGGGCGGATTGATCTTGGTCGTACCATTGACCGTAGCAATGTCCTGCGCTTTCAAATGGCGCCCGATCAACCAGTATCCAGGCAGTGTCGACAGCATGGCCAGCCTGAAGCAGGCATAGACGACATGCGTATTTTCCAGAACTCCGGCGTATATGCATCCTATTTGCCGCGCCTCAATCGCCTTGCAAACCAGGAAATAGAGTTCCGGAAGCGATTGCAGGTCTTTCTGGACGACTCTTATGGGGCATGTCACATCCTCAAGCCTCCCGCCGAACTGGCGCCTGACGTCTTTTTCACGAATGGCGACGATGAAAAGCTTCAAAAATATTGGGCTGCAGAGAATGGTCTTCCAAGTTCAACCAGCATGGAAGAGATCCTGCTTAGTCAAATAGAGCATCACCGAACCGAGATTTTTTACAACATGGATCCGATGCGCTACGGCAGCGAGTTTTTACGAAAGCTGCCGGGTAGTGTTCGCAAGTCCATCATGTGGAGGGCGGCTCCATCCGGTAATGTCGACTTCGGAGCGTATGATCTTATCGTTTGCAACTTTCCAATCATTTTAGAAAGTTACCGCAAGCATGGATGGCATGCGGAGTATTTTGCGCCGGCACATGACCCTGCAATGGATAACTATGCCGCCAATAGCAACCGGCCAGTGGATGTTTTATTTGTTGGAGGTTACAGTCGCCACCATCGCAAGCGCGCCGAAATCCTGGAGGCGGTCTCTGAGCTCGGCACGGGAGTTCGGGTTGTATATCACCTCGACCGATCCCGCCTCACCCGCCTCGCGGAAAGCCCGATAGGATGGCTCCTGCCTCTACGTGAGCACAAACGGCCCAAGAGCATCCGAGCAGTTTCCCAGCCAGCTGTTTTTGGACGCGACCTGTATAGCGCCATCTCACAGGCAAAAATCGTATTGAACGGTGCTGTCGACATGGCTGGCCCCGACCGAGGTAATATGCGCTGCTGGGAAGCACTTGGTTGTGGTGCAGCCATGGTATCCGACGCCGGGAACTACCCGCCGGGGATGGTGGATGGCGAAACCATGTTAACTTATGATAGCGCTCAAGCTGCGGTATCGATCATCCACGACCTACTTGCTGACCGCCGTCAACTACAAACAGTTGCGGCCAGGGGCCACAGTATGATCAGGACGCTCTATAACAAAGATGCTCAATGGCAACAGTTCAATCGACTGGTCGAGATCGCATGAAGCTCAATCCATCGGCACTAGCTAATCTGCTTGCTGGCATTCTGGTGCGGAACAGAAGTCGGTTCGTTGTGGGGCCGCGGAGCAGGGTTCGCTGGTTGGCCTTGCGCTCCATACGAGGTGGTAACACCCGAATTGGTCGAGACTGCATCATAAACTGCATTATCAGTTTCGACGACCCGAATGGGCACATTTCGATTGGCGACCGATGTTACGTGGGATCAAGCCATCTGGTTTGCCATTCAGGCATCGAAATTGGAAATGATGTCATCATCTCCTGGGGCGTAACGATCGTAGACCACGACTCTCACTCGCTGGATTGGGAACTGAGAAAGACCGATGTTCGGGACTGGGGTATAGGTCGGAAGGATTGGTCCGGCGTCGCGATTAAGCCAGTTGTGATCCAAGACAAAGTGTGGATCGGCTTTGGCGCCAGTATCTTGAAGGGCGTGACAGTCGGCGAAGGTGCGGTTATTGGTGCGCAAGCCGTTGTAACGCGTGATGTAGCACCCTACACGGTTGTCGCAGGTAATCCGGCTCGGATCATTCGCCACATAGCGCCGGAAGCAGTCTTAACTCAGGATTGATGATGACATCGCAGCATCTGGATACATGGGAGCAGGCTGTACAATGGCTCCGGGAACAACCCGACCAGCAGAAGCTTGTTATCGATGCCTATTACGACGACCCTCTTTCGAAAGCGGCCGACCGCTATTGGCGAAGCGACGAGTGGGAAGCCATCCGCAAGTATCTTCCTGATCAGCGGGGCAGCGCCGTCGATATCGGCGCAGGACGAGGTATCGCGAGCTATGCTCTGGCCAAGGAAGGCTTCAATGTCACTGCCCTTGAGCCCGACAAAAGCAACCTCGTAGGTTCCGGAGCGATAAAACATCTCGCGGAGGAAACAAAGCTGCCTATTCAAGCGGTGGAAGAGTTCTCTGAGAAATTGCCGTTTCCCGACCAGGCGTTTGATGTCGTTTTCGCAAGAGCCGTCTTACACCATACATCGGATTTGGCAGCCGCCTGCCGGGAGTTCTTTCGTGTCCTGAAGCCGGGCGGTCGCCTGATCGCCATAAGAGAACACGTCATTTCCTCGAAAAACGATCTTCCGGTTTTTCTGGACCAGCATCCTCTTCACAAGTTGTACGGTGGAGAGAATGCTTTCCTTCTGACAGACTACGAAAATGCTATCGTTTCTGCCGGGTTTGGTATGGACAAAGTCTTGGCGCCCCTCGAAAGCGAAATAAATTTTGCTCCGTACACCAGGAATGAACTAAAAAGGGAACTCGGCGCGCGTATCGGAGCCAAGCTGCCACTCGTCGGCGGTGCTGCTTCCGCAATCTTGCGTTTCGACCCGGTGTGGACCGTTCTGTCACGTATTGCACGGGTGTTCGACAACCGACCCGGACGGCTGTACTCCTTCATTGCCACGAGGCCCAGATAGAGAAGAATGGCTCGAATCCTCATCACTGGCGCTCACGGTTTTATCGGCAGATATCTGGCGCGGCATCTCTCGGAAAACGGGCATGTCGTGCTTGGTCTTGGGCATGGTATCTGGCCTCCTCTCCACGCGGAACGCTGGGGGCTGACGCTTTGGCACAATGGAGAAATTGATGGCCTCAATCTTCGGTTGATGCAACGACAGTCCGGCACGCCGGATGTGGTGTACCATCTCGCTGGTGGCTCTTCGGTCGGTGTCGCGATTGCAAATCCCCGCGAGGATTTCCATCGCACAGTAAATTCGACGGCGGAGCTCCTCGAGTGGCTGCGACTGGAAGCGCCTGAGTGCCGACTGGTGGCTGTTTCGAGCGCTGCGGTTTACGGCGCCAATTACGAAGGTCCAATCTCGGAAACAGCGGCTACGAACCCGTTTTCCCCCTACGGCCATCACAAAAATATAATGGAATCTCTATGTCAGTCCTATTGCGATACATATGGATTGAAGGTCGCGATCGCTCGTCTCTTTTCGGTTTATGGACAAGGGTTGCGTAAGCAACTACTGTGGGACGTCTGTTCTCAACTTGAGAGAAATCCGGACCGCCTCAGTCTCGGCGGTGGCGGTGCTGAACTTCGAGACTGGATCGATGTCGCGGATGTCGTGCGTGCGCTATCGCTGATTGAGGCACAAGCCGACCAGTCTCGTAGGGTCATCAATGTCGGCACAGGCAGCGGCACGAGCGTTCGCTCCATTGTCGAGATGGTTGTGGACGCATGGTTCGAGAAACAGCCCTCTCGTCCGAGTATCGTTTTTTCCGGCGAGGCGAGAAAGGGCGATCCTCAAAGCCTGGTCGCGGATTCGACACGGCTCAAATCCCTCGGCTTTGATCTGCGCAGCGATTTAAAGGACCGGCTTTCCGCATATGTCGGCTGGTTTCGGTCGGAGGCTGGCACAGCAAGATGATCAGAATCGGCTTTACCATGATCGGCGGTCGTAACTGGACCGGCGGTTACAATTATTTGCTGAACCTCGTCACGCTTTTAACCCGTTACCGAAAGGACGAGATTTGTCCCGTCGTTTTCTTCGGAACCGATGTTGAGGAAGACGAGGTAGCGCCATTTGCAAGCCTGGACGGCGTAAGGGTCATCCGCCATCCGTTGTTCAACAGATCTCGAAGCCTTCGGTCGCTAATACTCAGTCTTGCAACCGGTACGGATAGAAGCATCCGCGCGGTGTTCAACAAACACCAGATCGATGTGGTCTTTGAAGTGGCGCAATTTTTTGGCTTCAGGCTCGGCCTACCTGCCATTGCGTGGTTTCCGGATTTCCAGCATCGTTATCTGCCGCATCTTTTCAGCAGGTTTGGCTACTGGAAACGTGACATCGGATTTCGGCTCCAGATTATGGCTCATCGCTCAATCATGCTGAGCAGCGAAGATTCCAAACGGTCTTGTGAACACTTCTATCCCGCAGCTCGAGGTCGTACGCATGTCGTTCGCTTTGCCGTGCCGCCAAAAGGCAAGATCGACTATAGCGTGGCGCGGGCAATTGCCGACAAGTACCGGCTACCGGAGCACTACGTCTTCCTGCCCAATCAATTCTGGAAGCATAAGAACCATCTTCTCGTGCTTGAGGCGCTGAAAATCCTCCGTGAGCGGGGATACGGGATCACGATCGCGGCGAGTGGCAATCAATCGGATCCACGTGATCCCACATATTTTCCAAGCCTGAAGGCAGCCATCGAAGAAGTTGGGCTTGAGCAGAATTTTCGTTTGCTCGGGTTGATCCCGTATCAGGATCTCGCACCACTCGGCATTGCGAGCGTGGGGCTGCTAAATCCCTCGCTATTCGAGGGGTGGAGTACCACGGTGGAAGAGGCTCTATCGTGGGGTGTTCCCCTGATCCTGTCAGATCTCAATGTGAATCGAGAGCAGGCGGGCGAAGCAGCAACGTATTTCAACCGTTACGATGCACATTCGCTTGCAGATGCCTTGGTCTCTGTTTTCCCGCATACCCCTGCAACGATCGCTACAAGCGGTGATTCGGCACAGACTATGTCCAGCGAACGAGTTCTCCGCTTCGTTTCTGACTTCACCTCGCTTGTTCGCCATACTTGCAACCAAGTGCAATAACAGAGCAACGACCGAGCACGTGTGGTGTTTCAGTTTCGGTCGCCATAAGAGAACGCAAATGAGTGAGCCGAAGATTTCCGTCATTACTGTCGTCTTCAACAATGAAGATACAATTGCCGATACCATCGAGTCTGTTGCCGCCCAGGATTACGCCAATCTGGAATATATCGTTATAGACGGTCTCTCGAAGGATCGGACGCTTGACAGGATCAAAGAACGCAAGGAGATCATCAGCAAGCTTATCTCCGAAAAGGACGCCGGAATCTATGATGCGATGAATAAAGGTATCGCGTTGGCGACAGGAGATATCATCGGCTTTATCAACGGGGACGATTTCTACCTGCCAGGTACGTTGGCAAAGGTGGCCAAGACATTCAAAGACGACCCACAGCTTGAAGCATGTTACGGCGACCTCTGCTACGTCAAGCAAAACGATCCCCAAACTGTGGTCCGCCACTGGCGTTCGTCACCCTTCGTGCCGACCGCGTTCGAAAGAGGATGGGCTCCCCCTCATCCGACTTTCTTCGTACGCCGCAGTGTTTATGAGCGATTTGGTTCATTTGATCTCGGTTACCGCATCGCCGCCGATGTCGAGTTGATGATGCGGTTCCTGGAACGCCATCGAATCCGTGTCCGGTACGTACCAGGAGTGATGGTCAAGATGCGTATGGGAGGCACAACCAATCGCAGCCTTACCAATATCGTGAACCAGAATAAGGAAATCCTTCGTGCGCTTCGCAGCCACGGCCTGAACGCACGTCTATTTCGGTTTTTGAGCGGAAAATTTCTTTCACGAGGTCTGCAGTTTGCTCGTGGGAAATTCCACGTTTCCACGGCGCCAAAGGTCAAATAGCTCATCGAACGAAGTGCGGCGGCTATTAATTCAGGTTAGCAAAGATTCGAGCTTAATTTGTGCGTCGGGAGTTGTACCAGGTCTTTGCAATTGCTGCGAAGACCCCAACAGCAAAACCGCCGATCAACCCGACGAGAATTCGCTTCAGGCTATTTGACGACACTGGGGACGGCGACGCATAGACTGGTGATAAAAGCTTCGCAGGCTCATTTAGCTGTAGCCGCGAATTAAGGTTCATAATTTTCTGGCGAAGAAAATTGGAATCATCCCGCGTGGCCAAATAAATCGCTTTCTGCCAGTCCGACCCCTGCGACGACTCAATCAATTTCAGATTGTCTGCGAGTTGATTTTCGCTGGCAGCAATTTCTGCCTTGATGCCGTCATCGCTCTGCGAGGCCAAGAGCGATTGCTGCTCTTGAATTAGCTGCACAACGGACGTTACACATCGCTCCGCGAATTCCGACGTAGATGCGCTGAAAGATATCGAGATCACATCATCAGGCGTTGTCGGGGCTATAATTCGTACGCTTCGTGCCAGTTGCTCGCGTGTGGCAGTCCCTCCTTCAGAACAGCTCTGAACGAGCTTCAAGTCGAATGCAGCTGGCGAACGCATCCGAAACATAAAACGATCCCGCGGCTCCGCCGGAGCTACCAGTACAGTTCCATCAGGGCCAGGCCGCCCGATTTTCGCAAGAACGAGTTGTGCGGATGCTTCGAAAACCGCCGGCGCCTTGGTGGTAAGAACACTTGCCCCGATGAGGCCGATGACCGCGCATGCACCAATCACGAGAGCATTTTTCTTGAGGAAGGAAGCCAAAACGAAGAGATTTATTTCTTCATCAAACCGCTTCTCAGACATGGTCGCTCCCGACGTTCACAAACCGGAACCTGAACGAACTGCCACTCGTTCGAAGGTCGTCATCAAACCGCTTCAAGCGTATCCTCGCCCCTAAGTCAATGATCAGAACATCCGCGCGATGGCGGTAGAGGTTGTCGTGAAGGTCGCGCAAAACGAGAATTCAAGGTCAGAGAGCGAATATTCAAACTGTCACTGTTGAGTCAGCTCAGAGAGAACTAAGCGAACACCATCATCTGCGGTGGCACAACCGCTAGCATGCCGACGCGGCGGGCGGCGACATATTTCACGAGCTGTTCCACTACCCGCGGCATGACCGGTTTTTGCACCACGCCGAGGGCGCCGCGCACGCCGTCTGCAACCACTTCCGGATTGGCGGTCATAAAGACGACGGAGATACCATGGTCTTCCGCGAGCTGTCGGCCGATCTCCGGGCCGGTTGCACCGTCGGAGAGGTTGACATCGACGAAGGCAATGTCGGCGAGTGGGGCGAGCCTGAAGGCCCCCTCACGATCCGCTGCGAGGCCTGCGACATGCACGCCCATGTTCTCGATCGTCATTTCAAGATCGAGGGCGATCAGAAGTTCGTCTTCGACAATCAGCACTCGCTGTTCCATGAGATGTTCCCGTTGACAGCTACGCATGACATTCGTGGCCATGACAGATCCCCTTTACACTTTACTTCAGGAGACTCCGCTTCGTTGAAGAGAGATCGCTTCGACGAGGCTCGCAGCTTAAACGGGCGATGCGACGATATGTTCCGGCATGAAACGCAGCATTTCACAATTAAACTTTTGTTAATATTGATAAATTCTTAAAAGCCTTTGCAGGTCGTAAAAAGGCGGCTACTTGTGCCGCCTTCTGAAATTCTGATTTCGGAGGCTTCTCAGCCCTTGGCCTTCAGCACCAGAACCGGATCCTTGCTGTAATCGGCCGGGAAGATTTGCTTCAGGTTTTCGATCTTTGGCAGGTCGTTATAGACGATATAGGGGTAGGTCGGGTTCAGCGTCAAAAAGTCCTGGTGATACTGCTCGGCCGGGTAGAAGCCGGTATAGTCGGTGACCTTGGTGACGATCGGCTGTTTGAAGACATGCGCCTTGTCGAGCTGGGCGATATAGGCTTCGGCGACCTTGCGCTGTTCCGGGTCTGAGATGAAAAGTGCCGAGCGGTATTGGGTGCCTTGGTCCGGTCCCTGGAAATTGAGCTGCGTCGGGTTGTGCGCGACAGAGAAGAAGACCTGCAGGAGCTTGCCGTAGCTGACCTCTTTCGGATCGAAGGTCACCTCGACGGATTCGGCATGGCCCGTCGTACCGGCGCTCACCGTTTCGTACTGGGCGGTTGCCGCTTCGCCGCCGGCATAGCCGGAAATGGCGCTCTTGACGCCCTTCACATGCTGGAAGACGCCCTGGACGCCCCAGAAACAGCCACCGGCGAAGACGGCCGTCTCCGTGCCGGACTTACCCGCCTCGTCGATGGCAGGGGCTGGAATGACGACGGCATCTTCCGCCGCTTGGGTGGCAACGGAACCAAGGCCGAGCGAAAGAGTGGCGGTTGCAAAAAGCGCGGCAAGGACCTTGCCTGATGTGGATATGGGCATGGGGGCTACCTCCGGGAACGACATGGCGAAATCCTCGCCGATCGACGAAAAAGCCGCAAATCACAAGCTGTTCACTCACACCGATGTGACGATTGCACGAAAGCGAATGTGCGAAACCGGAACAGGCGGGAAGGCGAGTTGACAATTCTCTGGAGAGTGGGGACAGTGCCGCCCGGCTCAGAGCCAGCATCCGGGGGGAACCAATGTCTGTGCGCTCGTTCTTCGCTTTTTCCATCATCGTCGCATCTATGATTTTTGCAGGCCCGTCGGCTTTTGCCGCCGACGCCAAGCGGGACATCGTCACCGTCAAGGACGCCGACTATTTCGGCTTCGACCTGCGAACCGAGCAGAATCTCTCGCTCGATCAGTGCAAGGCGGCCTGCATCGGCGACAAGAGCTGTAAGGCCTTCACCTATAATCCCAAGGTGAAGTGGTGCTTCCTGAAATCCGACTTCAAGACGATGAATGCCGCCCCCGGCGCGATTGCCGGCAGGATCGTCGAAACGACGGCTGCGAGCGTCCCGAAAGAGCCGGATATCGGCGCTGCTCCCCGCCTGCCCTTCCTCTCCGACGATCTTGTCCAGCAGGCTCGCAATTTCCGCAACGATCTGGCGCTTGCCGACGACCAGCAGGACCAGGGCGTCGACAGCCTGACGGCAAGCGCGCGCCTGGATCTCACCGGGGGCAATCTTTCCGATGCGCTGAAGGCCTTCCATGGTGCCCTCTCGATCACGCCTGATGATGGCGACCTCTGGATCGAGACGGCGCGTGCCGCCACCTCGCTCGGGGCGCCTGACAGCGGCGTCTTCGGTCAGGCGGTGATCGACGCGCTGAACGGCTACCAGTTGACGCGCACCACCAACAAGCGCGCCGATGCGCTGGCCGTGCTTGCCAAGGTCCTGGAAAAGAATGCCAACTATCGCGATGCGCTGAATAGCTACAAGGCAAGCCTTGCGCTCGTCAGCGCCAAGGATGTGCAGGCGGACTACCTGCGGCTCAAAGAGACGCAGGGCTTCCGCATCACCGAACATACGGTCGATGCCGATAGCGCCACACCGCGCGCCTGCGTCACCTTCTCCGAGGCGCTGGTCAAGACGGTCGACTATGCGCCCTTCGTGACGCTGAACGGCGCTGCTCCCAAGGCCCTGGAAGCCAAGGACAAGCAGATCTGCGTCGAGGGCCTCACTCACGGCGAGACCTACAAGATCGGCTTCCGCACCGGCCTGCCCTCCTCGGTCGACGAGGTTCTGGAAGCGCCGGTCACGATCGACGTCTATATCAAGGACCGCAGCCAGATGGTGCGTTTCACGGGCGACAGCTTCGTGCTGCCGTCGACGGCGCGCCGGGGCATCCCGATCGTTTCCGTCAATATGGCCTCTGCCAATCTGAAGCTCTACCGGATCGGCGATCGCGGCATAGCACCTCTGCTGACCGGCTCGCAATTCCTGACGCAGCTCGACGGCTACAGCGCCCAGAATATCCAGGACCAGAGCGGCGAGCTCGTCTGGCAGGGTTCGATCGAGATCGCCAACGAACTCAACAAGGATATCGTCACCAGCTTCCCGGTCGACGAGGCGCTGCCCGAGCGCAAGCCCGGCATCTATGTGATGGTCGCAACCCCATCGACCGGCCCCGCGCAGGACTGGGATTCGCAGGCCACACAATGGTTCCTCGTCTCCGATATCGGCATCACCACCTATGCCGGCACCGACGGGCTGAACGTCTTTGCCCGCTCGCTTGCGTCTGCCAAGCCGATGGCCGGCGTCGAATTGCAGCTTCTTGCCAAGAACAATGAAGTGCTCGGCACTGCCACGACAGACGCGAACGGCCGCGCCACCTTCACGGCCGGTCTGATGCGCGGCACCGCAGCACTCACGCCGGCCGTCATCAGCGCCAAAAACGGCACGTCCGACTATGTCTTCCTCGACATGACGCGCGCCGGCTTCGATCTTTCCGACCGTGGCGTGACCGGACGCGCCGCGCCGGGCGCAATCGACATCCTGCCTTGGACCGAACGCGGCATCTACCGCGCCGGCGAAATCGTCCATGCCGCAGCCCTTGCCCGCGATACCGACGGCAAGGCGATCGAAAACCTGCCGCTGACCTTCATCTTCTCACGGCCGGACGGTGTGGAAGACCGACGCATCGTCAGCCAGACGAGCAATCTCGGTGGCTATGTGGTGGACCTGCAAACGCAGGAAAACGCCATGCGCGGCACCTGGACGATGAACGTCTATACCGACCCGAAGGGCTCGTCGATCGCCACCAAGACCTTCCTCGTCGACGATTTCGTGCCTGACCGCACTGACATGGAGATCAAGACCGACTCCAAGGAGATCGGCACGGATACGGCCGCGACGATCAATATTTCCGGCAAATATCTCTATGGCGCGCCAGCGGCGGGCCTGACGATTGAGGGCGACGTCGTCGTCAAGCCGACCCGCGAAAATGCCGCCTATCCCGGCTATCAGTTCGGCCTTGCCGACGAAGAGGCGAGCGAGGATTCGCGCCAGCCGATCGATGGACTGCCGGCGCTCGACGAGAACGGCGAGGCCTCGACGGATCTGACGATCGGCGAACTGCCGGCCACGACCCAGCTCCTGAAGGCCACCGTCTATCTGCGCATGCAGGAGCCGGGCGGCCGGGCCATCGAGCGCTCGCTGGAGATCCCGGTCAAGACCGACGCGACCGCCATCGGCATCAAGCCGGAATTCGACGGCGACCTGCCGGAGAATGCGCTGGCGAATTTCACGGTCATCGGCCTCGATACCCAGGGCCAGAAGCAGGAGATGAAGGGCCTGCGCTGGAAATTCTACAAGCTGCGCCGCGACTATCAGTGGTATCGCGAAGGCACAGCCTGGAAATATGAACCCACCTATACACCCGAAGAGGTCGCCTCCGGCTCGGTGGATGCGACGGCTCAAAATGGCGGCAAGATCCAGGCACCGGTCAACTGGGGCCGTTACCGGCTCGAGGTCGAAAGCCCTGACGCCGAAGGTCCGACCTCCAGCGTCGAGTTCGATGCCGGCTGGTTCGTCGCCTCGACTTCGACGGAAACGCCCGACGGTCTCGAAATCGCTCTCGACAAGGACAGCTATCATGTCGGCGAGACGGCCAAGCTGAAGGTCACGTCGCGTTATGGCGGCGAGCTGATGATCACGGCCGGCACAGAAAACCTGATTGCCGTTGAGAACGCCACCATGGGCGAAACCGGTGGCGAGGTCGATATTCCCGTCACTGCCGACTGGGGTGCCGGCGCCTATGTGACTGCCACCCTCTTCCGGCCGGGCGATTCGCTCGACACCCATATGCCCGCCCGCTCGATCGGCATCAAATGGCTGAAGGTCGATCCCGCTGAGCGTGCACTTCAAGTCAAGATCGAACCGCCGGAAAAAATGCTGCCGCGCGGACCGCTTGATATCGCACTGCAGGTCACAGGCGCCGGCGCGAATGAGGAAGCCTATATTACGGTTGCCGCCGTCGATGTGGGCATCCTGAACCTGACCCGCTACGAGCCGCCGAACCCTGAGGACTGGTATTTCGGCCAGCGCCAGCTCGGCCTCGAAATCCGCGACCTTTACGGCCGCCTGATCGACGGTTCGCTGGGCGCGACCGGCAAGCTGCGCACAGGCGGCGATGGCGGCGCAATCGCGCTGCAGGCAAGCCCGCCGACGCAGAAGCTTGTTGCCTTCTTCTCCGGTCCGGTAAAGCTCGATGCCGAAGGCAAGGCGAAAGTCAGCTTCGACATTCCGCAATTCAACGGGACCGCCCGAGTGATGGCACTGGCCTGGACGAAAACCGGCGTTGGTCACAGCGCCAAAGACGTCATCATCCGCGATCCTGTCGTCGTCACCGCAAGCCTGCCGAAATTCCTGGCACCCGGGGACAAGGCCAATCTGCGGCTCGACATCGCCAATACCGATGCGCCGACCGGCGACTACAAGTTGACGCTCACCGGCAACAGCGCGCTCAGCATCGACGGGCCTGCCGAGCAGACGCTGAAACTTGAGGCCGGCGCCAAATCCGATCTGACGCTGACGCTTGTCGGCGGCGAGCCGGGCGATGGCAGCGTGGCGATCAACCTGTCGAATGATCAGGGGCTTTCGCTCGACCAGGTGGTCGATGTGCCGGTGCGGCCGTCCTCGCTACCGATTACAGAACGGCGCGTCATTGCGCTTGCACCCGGCAAGAGCCTGACGGTCGACAAGAACCTCTTGGCCGACAGCGTGTTGCCGGGGGCTTCGATCGCCGTCAACGTCACACGCTCGGCCGCTTTCGACATTCCCGCTCTGCTGATGACGCTCGACCGCTATCCGTTCGGCTGCGCCGAACAGACGACGAGCCGCGCGCTGCCACTGCTCTATCTGGCCGAGGTCGCCAAGCAGGCCGGTATGGATGAAACGGATGACGACATCCACAAGCGCGTGCAGGATGCGATCTACCGTGTGCTGTCCTACCAGGCCTATGCGGGAAGCTTCGGTCTGTGGGGACCGGATTCCGGCGATCTCTGGCTCGATTCTTATGTCACGGATTTCCTGACGAGGGCGCGCGAGCAGAAGTACGATGTGCCGGATCGCGCGCTCGTCCAGGCGCTGGAAAACCTGCAGAACTCGCTCTCCTACACGACGGATGTGAAAGGCAAGGGTGATGAGATCGCCTACGCCCTCTATGTGCTTGCCCGCAACAAGAAGGCTGCCGTCAGCGACCTGCGTTACTATGCCGACACGATGATCAACGACTTCCCGACGCCGCTTGCCAAGGCCCATATCGCTGCAGCACTGGCGCTCTATGGCGATGCAACGCGCTCGAAGAACATTTTCGTCGATGCGCTCCAAATGTCGAAACAGTCGATGGTGACCCGCGTGAATTTCTCGCGCACGGACTATGGCTCGGTGCTGCGCGATGGCGCGGCGATCCTGGCGCTCGCCGCCGAAAGCCGGCCGGTTCCGCCCGTCATTCCGGAACTTGCCAAGGCGGTCGCGCGGGAATGGGATCGCAGCAAATATACAAGCACCCAGGAACAGGCCTGGATGCTGCTGGCGGCGCGTGCCCTGCAGAACGGCGACGACGATCTGAAGGTCAACGTCAACGGCGCTGAGCGGACCGGCGCCTATATGGCGAAGATGACCGGCGATGCGCTGATCGACCATCCGCTGACATTGACGAGTGCCACGAGCGACACGGTCTCGGCTGTCGTCACCACGGTCGCCGCCCCTGTCAAGCCGCTGCCGGCCGGCGGCAACGGCTTTACCATCGAGCGGACCTATTACACGCTTGATGGCGAGGAGGCGAATGTCAGCGAGGCGCAGCAGAACGAGCGCTACGTCGTGGTGCTGCATGTTACCGAGCAGAACGACTGGGCCTCGCGCATCGTCATCACCGATCTCCTGCCGGCCGGCTTCGAGATCGACAATCCGAACCTTGTCGACAGCGCCCAGATGACGAATTTCGACTGGGTTGGCGAGATGTCCGCCGCCCATACGGAATTCCGCTACGACCGCTTCGTCGCCGCCTTCAACCGCGACGAAAGTTCAGCGCGTGACTTCAACGTCGCCTATGTCGTGCGCGCCGTAACACCTGGCGTCTACGATCATCCGGCAGCGACAGTCGAGGACATGTACCGTCCCGATATGTCTGCGCGGACGGCGACCGGCAAGATGGAGGTCGTTGCGGCTCGACAATGAGGCGGTGGCAAAAGTTTGCGATCGGGACAGCGGCCGGCATCATCATTGCCGGCGCAGGTCTTTTCGCGCTCGATGCCGCCGACCGTGCTTATCCGCCGCCGCTGGAGCAAGCAGAAGCCGTCTCGCCCGAAGTGCTGGATTCCGACGGGCAGTTGCTGCGCGCCTTTGCCACACCGGAGGGGCGCTGGCGGCTGAAGACCGGCGTTTCCGACGTCGATCCGCAGTTCACTCGCATGCTGGTCGCCTACGAGGATCGGCGTTTCTACGAGCATTCCGGCATCGATGTCTGGGCGCTCGGGCGCGCGGCACTGCAATTTGTCAGCAACGGCCGAATCGTGTCTGGCGCCTCGACGCTCTCCATGCAGGTGGCAAGGCTGATCGAGCCGCGCGAAAGCCGGTCGTTTTCGGCAAAGCTCCTGCAGATCATGCGCGCCGTGCAGATCGAGCGGCGGCTTTCGAAGGGTGAAATCCTCGATCTCTATCTCACCCATGCGCCCTATGGCGGCAATCTGGAAGGCGTGCGCGCCGCAAGCCTTGCCTATTTCGGCAAGGAGCCGAAGCGGCTGACGGTGGCCGAAGCCGCCCTGCTCGTCGCGCTGCCGCAATTGCCCGAAAAGCGCCGCCCGGACCGGAACCTGAAAGCTGCGGAAGCGGCGCGCAAGCGGGTGCTCGACCGTATCGCCGTGGCCGAGGTGGTCGGCGATGGCGAGGCCGAGCGCGCCGAGGGTCTCGCCATTCCCGCCCGCAGGCTGCAGCTTCCAGCCCTTGCCGCCCATGTCGCGGAAGCCGCCCTGCGCAAGGATCCGAAAGCGATCCAGTATCAGACGACGCTGAAGAAACAGGTCCAGACGGGTCTCGAATCCGTCGCGCGTGCCGCGACGATGAAGCTCGGACCAAAACTGTCGCTCGCCATGGTGATGGCGGACGCCGAGACCGGCGAGATCGTCGGCRAGGTGGGTTCCGCTGATTATTTCGATGCAAGCCGCTCCGGCTGGATCGACATGACGCGTATCAACCGATCGCCCGGCTCTACGCTCAAACCCTTCATCTATGGCCTTGCCTTCGAGCAGGGACTGGTCAGCCAGGAGACCATCATCGAGGACCGGCCGGCCGATTTCTTCGGCTACCGGCCGCGCAATTTCGACATGAGCTACCAGGGCGACGTGACAGTGCGCGAGGCCTTGCAGCTCTCCCTCAACGTGCCGGCCGTCAAGCTGCTCGATGCGGTCGGCCCGTCTCGCCTTATGGTACGTTTCCGCCGCGCCGAGGTGCGCCCCGTTTTGCCGCCAAACGAGACGCCGGGCCTGGCGATCGGCCTTGGCGGCGTCGGCATCACGCTGAAGGATCTCGTGCAGCTCTATACAGCGCTTGCCAATCGCGGCCAGCCGGTAAGGATCGGTGACGGTGTAACGAATGCGCCGGGCAAGATCGAAGGCGAGCCCCTGCTGGAGCCGGTCGCGGTCTGGAATGTCGCCGACATACTCTCGGGCGTCATACCGCCGGCCGGCGCGCCGCAACGCGGCATCGCCTACAAGACCGGCACGAGCTACGGCTATCGCGATGCCTGGTCGGTCGGTTATGATGGGCGCTATGTGCTTGGTGTGTGGGTCGGACGGCCCGATAACAGCGCCGTACCCGGTTTGACGGGATATGGCACGGCCGCCCCCATCCTTTTCGAGGCGCTTGCGAAATCCGGCATCGCCACCACGCCGCTGCCGCGTCCGCCGGCAGGCGCCGTGCGCATCGCCCAGACCGAGCTGCCGATCAGCCAGAGGCGATTTGCCGTCAATGCCAACGGGCTGCTCGTCGCGTCCGGCCGCGAGCCGTCGCCCCAGATCGTCTATCCCCCGGAGGGCGCCCATGTCGATCTTGGGGCAAAGGCGGGCGATCTTTCGCCGCTGATGCTAAAACTGCAGGGCGGCCGCGCGCCTTTCCGCTGGCTTGCCAACGGCAAGCCGCTGCCGGATCTTTCCCGCCGGCGCACGCAAAGCTGGATGCCTGATGGCGGGGGTTATTCCAAGCTGACGGTTATCGATTCCATGGGCCGGGCGGCAAGCGTCGGCGTCTTCGTCGACTAGAGCCTTACCTGGCCAGATTGAAGCGTTCTGTTGGCAGAGCACGAAACTTGACCTTGGCTCCCGGACGATGGCCCATCAGTAGAAGCCCAGCGTTCCTGATAAGCGCGGCTACAGAGGCACTCGATAGAGGATGACGCGAGCACTCGGTACAAGCTGCGACAGGAAGTCGAAATCCCGCACGTTGCCGGTCAATACGCTCGCGCCCAGCTGCCGCGCCTGCAGGAAAATGAGGGCGTCATTGACGAAGCGGCGCTCATGTCCCTCGCCTTTGGGCAGATTGCTCAGGCGAAAGAGGAGCCCGGCCAACATGCCTGCCTGTCCCCAGATGGGCGCATCCGGGGCATGAAGCCGGTGGACCGGAATGTCTTCGACCGTCGCAGCGATCGCTGCCAGAGCCGCTTTTGTAGAGGGATGTTTTGGGTTCAGCCGACCGAAGGCATGGGTCAGCTCAGAAAGGCACACTGCGGAATGGTGGCAGAGGCGATAGGTCAGCAGCGTATCGACCTCCGTCGGTGAGCGGCCCTGAAGCACGTCCAGATAAACGCTGGTGTCCAAGAACAGAGGCCCGCCGATTGGCGGTTCGTCAGCAGCCCATGCGAGAGTTTCGTCGGGTCTGCGTTCGAGCGTTCCCCTGTGCTTTTCGGGTTTTAACGCGCGAAGGCTTTCGGAAAGATCAAATCTCAAGATCGATATCCGCCGGGATGATGCCTTTTCGGTCCACCAGACGCACGCCAAAGTCATCTTCAAGAGCAAGGCGGGAAAGCGCCAATTCCAGCAACTCGGTGTCGGAGGTAACATGGGCACGCTTCTTGGCCGCCTCGATCAACTCTGAGGGGACGCGCCCGGACAGTCTCGTATTCTTCGCCGCGCCAAGAAGACCAATGGCCTTCGCTTGCTCGAGCACAAGTTTGTTGCGATTCAATGCGACCTTTGCTTCAGTTTCCGCGGCAGAATGTGATCGGGCAGCCATGAAATTCTCCCTGTGTTGAACAGAGTATATATAGCGTTGAACGTCGGGGCAAGATTTTATGGTGAGTAAGCGGTCCAGAAGTGCGCGCTGGAGATTGGAACGGTCACGGTGCGGATACGATTCAGACGCCCATTCCCCATGATTTCGAATTCACTACCATCACGAACCCACCCTTAAGGGACGGGAACAAAAGCGCTTCACAACCGTTGGAAGATGTCTCCTCCAAACGGCAAAAATGACCCCATGACACTCCCCTCCGCGACCTACCGGGTCCAGTTCCGCAACGGCATGACATTCGATCACGCATGCGGGCTCGTACCCTATCTGAAGTCGCTCGGCCTCAGCCACCTCTACGCCTCGCCGGTCCTCACGGCTACCAGGGGATCGACGCATGGTTACGACGTGACCGACGCCAGCGAGATCGATCCAGCACTTGGAGGAAGGGCGGGATTCGATCGCCTGACGGCGACGCTGTCAGAAGCAGGCATGGGCCTGATCCTGGACATCGTGCCGAACCATATGGCCGCTTCACTGGAGAATGCCTGGTGGCGGAGCGTCCTGGAATTCGGCAGGCATAGCCCGTTTGCAGACTATTTCGACATAGACTGGCGCGAGCGGCTGACCCTGCCCCAGCTCGGCAAGAGCTTCGATGAAAGCGTTGCTGCCGGCGAACTGACGATCACCATCGACGAGGCGCATGGCAATTTGGCGATCAGCTATTTTGACAACCTCTTTCCGCTGAGCATGGAAAGCTACCCTCTGCTCTCGGCGGAACTGGATGATCCGGTTCTCGCCGGGATGGCGGAACTGACGGCCTCTGTCGACGGCGGTGACCTGCATCGTGGCCTGCGCGATATGATCTTCGAGGCCGGCGATCTCAAAAGCCTGAGTGGAAAGCTTGCAGCGCTTTCGAAAGACAATGCCTTTATGACACGGCTGCACGGGAGACAGCACTGGCAGCTTCAGCGCTGGCAGGAGGCCTCGGAGCATCTGAGCTATCGGCGGTTTTTCGAGGTGACGGGGCTGGTCGGCCTGCGGGTCGAGGATATCAGGGTCTTCGAAGAGAGCCACCGCCTGGTTCTCGATCTCGTGCGTCAGGGCCAGGTGCAGGGCCTGCGCATCGACCATATTGACGGGCTGGCGGAACCGAGAGCCTATCTCGACCGCCTGCGGGAAGCGGTCGGCGCGGACACCTATATCGTCGTCGAAAAGATTCTCGGCGCAGGTGAGGAATTTCCCGCCGACTGGCCGGTGCAGGGAACGACCGGCTACGAGTTCATCACAGCCTTAAGTGGGCTTTTCGTGGACGGCAATGGTTTACAGAAGCTCGATGAAGCCTATCGCCGACTGGCGGATGGCAATGGCGATTTTGAAGCCGGGCGGCGGACGGCCAAGCGGCTGATGGTCGAACAGAATTTCGCCGGCGAGGCGGCCCGCCTTGCACACATTGCAGCCGGCCTCTTTCCCGAACTGTCGAAGGAGGAAATTACTGGGGCGATCTCAGAGCTTCTGATCGCCTTTTCCGTCTACCGCACCTATGGGGCCAATGGCCCGCTCGATACGCGGGATGCGGATCTCCTGAAGAAAGCCGAGATGGCGGCCGCCGGACATCTGGACTATGCGCAGCCCCTGCAGAGCATCGCGGCCATACTCGAAGGCACGATCGACAACGAGGCGGCTCGCGAATTCCGCCTCCGTTTCCAGCAACTCTCCGGCCCCGTCATGGCAAAGGCAATGGAGGATACGCTGTTCTATCGCTACAACCGGCTGCTGGCGGTAAACGAGGTCGGCGGCGAGCCGGATCATGTGCCAGGCGGCGTCGAAGCGTTTCACCAATTCATGCAAGCGCGCACACGCTCCCAGCCCTCAGGTCTTTCGGCAACATCGACGCATGACACGAAGCGCGGCGAGGATGCGCGCGCCCGGCTTTATGCTGTCAGCGAAGGCGCCGGCGTCTTTGCCGACGCCGTCGAACACTGGCGAAGACTGAATGAAAGCCACCGCACGGAACTGCCGGATGGCGCAGCACCTGAGCCCAATCTGGAATGGATGCTCTACCAGGCGCTTGCCGGCGCCTGGCCCGAGGATTTCGACCGCCATCATGCCGATGCGCTACGCGACCGCTTCACCGCTTTTGCGGAAAAGGCCATTCGCGAAGCCAAGCTGCGCACGACTTGGACGGCGCCGAACAGTGACTATGAAGAGGCGGTGCGAACCTATACGGCCGCGCTCCTCTCAATCGACGATGACGCATTCACCGAGGATTTCGCTCGAGTCCTGCAGCCCTTCATCGAAGCCGGCTACGTCAACAGCCTGTCGCAGACGCTGATCAAACTGACGGCACCGGGCATTCCCGACATCTACCAGGGGGCAGAGGGTTTCGATTTCAGTTTCGTCGATCCCGATAACAGGCGCCTACCGGATTTCGAGACATTGAGCGGCTGGCTTGCCGAAGGCGGTGCGCTCGCACGGCTGCAGGCCGCGGCATTGAAACAGCGCATCATCCAGATCGGCCTGGGGCTCCGGATGGAGCGCGCCCGGCTTTTTGCGGAAGGCGATTACCTGCCGGTTGCCGTCAACGGGACAAGGAGTGACCATGTCGTCGCCTTTGCCCGTCTGCATCAGGAGAACTTCGCCATCACAGTCGTGCCGCGACTGATGTTCGGCTGGCTCGATCCCGGCGTGCTCTTTGCCGGACCGGAATTCTGGGAGGATACGGCAATATCAGTGCCCTCGCCCATGCACGGCCTCAAGGCCGATCTGTTGACCGGCAAGATGCTGGAACCGGGAAACAAGATCTCGCTTGCCACGCTACTTGGAGACCAGCCGGCGGCTCTGATCGTGCCGGCCTGACGGCAATCGCGAAAAAATCTGCACGGACGAAAAAAGACGTTGACCTTCCAGTTGCTGGAAGGTTCATAAAGCTGTCCGGATGCCAGAAAGGCATGAAAGGCGCAGTTTATGGATAACAAGCACGATCATCATCAAGACCACGATCATCATGGGCATGATCACGGCCATCACCATCATGGCGACGGCACGCAATGCGGTTGCGGCCACGACGAAAAGGCTGAAGACATGGTGGTGCGCGATGCCGTCTGCGGCATGACGGTCGACCCGAACGCCGGAAAGCCTTCCCTCGATTATGAAGGTCACACCTATCACTTCTGCAGCGATGGCTGCCGCCAGAAATTCGAGGCGGCACCGCAGGATTATCTGACCGCCAAGGACCCGGTCTGCGGCATGACCGTCAACCGCTCGAACGCGAAACACTTCCTGAAGCACGAGGGCGAAAAATTCTATTTCTGCTCCGCGGGCTGCGAGGCGAGGTTCGAGGCCGATCCCGAAACCTATCGCCATGGCAAAAAGCCAACGGCAGCCGCTATGCCGAAGGGCACGCTCTATACCTGCCCGATGCATCCCGAAGTCGTCAGCGACCATCCCGGCGACTGCCCGAAATGCGGCATGGCGCTGGAACCGATGGGCATTCCGCCTGAAGATGAAGGTCCGAACCCGGAACTCGTGGATTTTATCCGGCGCCTGTGGGTCAGCGCTGTTCTTTCAATTCCGCTCTTGATGCTTACCATGGGCCCAATGCTTGGCCTGTCCTGGCCGCGTGAAGCGCTCGGCGAGCCGCTGGCGAGCTATGTCGAACTGTTGCTGGCGACACCCGTCGTCCTCTGGGCAGCACTTCCCTTCTTCCGCAGGGCATGGGCATCGCTCGTCAACCGCAGCCCCAACATGTGGACGCTGATCGGCCTCGGCGTCGGTACGGCCTATCTCTACAGCGTCGTCGCGACCTTGGCGCCGGACCTCTTCCCCCACAGCTTCCGCGGTCATAGCGGCTCCGTCCCCGTTTATTTCGAGGCGGCTGCCGTCATCGTGGCGCTCGTCTTCGTCGGGCAGGTGCTGGAATTGAAAGCCCGTGAACGCACCGGCTCTGCAATTCGCGCCCTGCTCGATCTTGCGCCAAAGACTGCGCGCCGCATCGATGCCGACGGCAGCGAGCGCGACGTGCCTGTCGATGAGATCCAGACCGGCGACCGGCTGCGCGTGCGCCCCGGCGAACGCGTACCGGTCGATGGCTCCGTCACCGAAGGGCAGTCGACGCTGGATGAATCGATGATCACGGGTGAACCGCTTCCGGTTGAAAAGGCCAAAGGCGACGCACTGACCGGCGGCACGATGAACAAGAACGGCGCATTGATCATGACCGCCGAAAAGGTCGGTGCCGATACCACTCTCTCACGTATCGTCGATATGGTGGCCAAGGCGCAGCGTTCGCGCGCGCCGATTCAGGGCGCCGTCGACCGTGTTTCGGCGATCTTCGTTCCGGCCGTCGTTGCCGCTGCCATCGCAGCCTTCCTCGTCTGGTCCTTTGTCGGGCCGGAGCCGCGGCTGGCCAATGGGCTGCTCGCCGCCGTCGCCGTCCTGATCATCGCCTGCCCATGCGCACTTGGCCTCGCAACGCCGATGTCGATCATGATCGCCACCGGACGCGGTGCGCAGGAAGGCGTCCTGATCAAGGATGCGGAAGCGCTGGAGCGTTTTTCCAAGGTCGATACATTGATCGTCGACAAGACCGGCACGCTGACCGAAGGAAAGCCCAAGCTGACGGACGTTGTGGCTTTGGGCAGCATTGATGAAAAACATCTGCTGGCGCTTGCCGCGAGCCTCGAACGTGGCTCTGAACATCCGCTTGCAGAAGCCATCGTCTCAGGGGCCCAAGAACGCGGCCTCACCTTTCACGAGGTCACAGGTTTCGAGGCACAGACCGGTAAGGGCGTAAAGGGCACGGTTGGCAGCGCGTCCGTCGCCCTCGGCAATGCCGCCCTACTCGCCGATCTCGGCACCGATCCGGCAGCGCTCCTGGACCAGACCGAGGTGCTCCGCGGCGAAGGCAAGACCGTCATGTTCGTCGTCATCGACGGTACTTTGGCCGGCCTCGTCGCAGTCGCCGACCGCATCAAACCAACGACGGCGGCTGCCATCAAGGCGCTGCACGACAGCGGCCTGAAGATCATCATGGCGACCGGCGACAACGAACGCACGGCCCGTGCCGTGGCGAAAAGCCTCGGGATCGACGAGGTCCGCGCCGATGTTCTGCCCGAGGACAAGAAGGCGCTCGTCGATGAACTGAGGGCAAAGGGCGCCGTCATTGCCATGGCTGGTGATGGGGTCAATGATGCACCGGCGCTGGCAGCCGCCGATGTCGGCATCGCCATGGGCACGGGTGCAGATGTTGCGATGGAAAGCGCAGGCATTACATTGGTGAAGGGCGATCTCAACGGGATCGTCCGCGCAAGACGGCTGGCTGAGGCGACGATGCGCAACATCCGCCAGAACCTCGGCTTCGCCTTCGGCTACAATGCTCTCGGCATCCCCGTGGCAGCCGGTGTGCTCTACCCGATCTTCGGCCTGTTGCTCTCGCCGATGATTGCAGCGGCCGCCATGAGCCTCTCCTCTGTCTCCGTCATTGGCAATGCGCTGAGACTGAGGGTCGAAAAGCTGTAAAGGAACCAGGCGATGAATATCGGCGAAGCCTCGGAACGGTCCGGCCTGCCTTCAAAGACCATCCGCTATTATGAGGATATCGGCCTGATCCGTCCTGACCGGGGCGGAAACGGCTACCGCGACTATGCGGCCTCGGACGTACACAAGCTGCGCTTTCTGCAGCGTTCGCGCGGCCTCGGCTTCTCCGTGGAGGAATGCCGTCAGTTGCTGGCGCTCTACGAGGACAAAAGCCGGGCAAGCGCCGACGTCAAGGGGATCGCCGAGGCGAAGCTTTCGGAAATCGATCGGAAAATCCGCGAGCTGACGGAGTTGCGACACACGCTCGAGCATCTTGTTCATGCCTGCCACGGCAATGACCGTCCCGACTGCCCGATCCTCGAAGAGCTCTCGGATAGCGCCGCCTAACGAGGCCGGTGCCCAGATCCAGGGCTTTTCTCGTCCTCGCCATATCAGGAAAAGCGGAGGTTATTCCTTGATGACCGTTTCGGAGGGTTTCTTCTGTTCCTCGGCCTCTTCATCATGCTCGTCATCGATGCTGGTGTCATCCAGTCGGTGCTTGATCGCCAGCGCATAGATGACATCGAGGATATTGCGGTCCTTTAGATGAGGATCGCTGAGCGCCAGCAGCGAGGCACGAACGATCTTCTTGCTGGAGGCTTTCGGACAGCGCTTGCGGACAAATTCATAAAGGGCATCGCCCACAAGTCCATCCATTGCGCCGTCCACGAGAGCCTCGTAGACCCGCTTTTTCTCTTTCATATTCCATGTTCCCCTTGCAAATCAGCGGGGCACATATTCTGTCATGGAACCGTCATAAACAACCGCCGAGCGCGATCTGTCGACAATTGGTCAGCTATGCAATCGTGGAAAACGATAATTCTCATGTCGCCTGTCTAGACATGCGACCGACAAGCCTGGCGGGCATCCCTAAAACCGAGACCAGCTCCCCGAAACGCATTCAGGCAAGATTAGTCACAGCGGAAGCGACATGGAGAGGCTAATCGCGCTTCTTGGCTGCAACGACAGCTTCAGCCTGAATCACAAACATCTCTAGTTCCTGTTTGGTCATTCCATTAGCCACATTGGAAAAACGCTCAAGCAGCGCCGCGAACTGTGGATCTTTTGCAGTCTTAAGTGTCACACCCAGCAGCCAGTTTGGTGAGGTCTCCAAGGTGTTCGCGATCCTCACAAGGGTCGCCAAATCTGGTTCCCTGCGACCTGAAGCGTAGTGCGCGTACCGGCGTTCATCGAGCCCAATTCGCCGCGCCGCCTCAGCGTTCGAAATGCCCAGTTGCTGGGCTCGTTCCTGCAATCGTCTCGCGAGTGTTTCCATAGGAACATCTTGTTCCCCAATGACACGAGTCTAGCCATGAACGATATGTAGTGCTATAACTACGATATGGAGTTACCCGATGCGGAAGATTTCTGTCTGGAAGATCCCGGAAAAAGGACATTAGGCAGCACATGGAATTACGCCAGCTATCCTACTTCGTTGCAGTGGCCGAGGAGCTGCATTTCGGCAGGGCGGCAGCCAAGGTGCATATCGCCCAGCCAGCTTTGTCGAACCAGGTGATGGCACTGGAGAAGGAACTCGGCGTCGCGCTCTTCATCCGCACGACACGGCGGGTGGAGCTGACAAGGGCAGGGGCGGCGTTCTACGAACGCTCGGTCAGGATCCTCAGCGAAGTCGACCTGTCGACCGAGATCGCCCGGTCGGTGGCCGGCAAGACGACACGCAGGATTGCGATCGGCACCGTCTATCCTGCCACCATCGGCGTGCTGCCATCCTTCCTTGCGCGCATCGCCCGCAAATATCCCGATATCCGCCTGCATATCGAAAGCGGCACCACCGATGATATCATCCGCCATATCGAGGCAGGCCGCATCAATCTCGGCTTCATCCGGCCGGTGGAGAATATCGGCTCCTTGCGCTTCTTCTCGATTGCCCATGAACGTTACCTGCTGGCTGTTGCCAAGGAGAGCCCGCTATCGCGGAAGAGCGAGATCGGTCTCGAGGATCTGCGTAGTGAGAAGATCATTTCCTTTTCCCGCCAGAACCTCTCCTACAGCGAGCGCTATTTCGCGGAAAAGTTCGAGGAGCACGATCTGACCGGCAATGTCGCCTATACATGCGACGACACGTTCTCGCTCGTATCGCTGGTTTCTGCCGGCCTTGGCATCGGCTTCGTGCCGGAATGGACGCAGGATCTGCCGAACCGCGGCTTCGAGCTCAAGAAGGTCAAAGGCGTCGACTTCAAGATCGGGCTCGGTGTCGCCTGGAACCGGGAAGACCCGACCGCCTCACGCGACGACATCATCGATATCGCACGATCGCTGGTTCGGCCGGGACGATAAGATATCGGTCAATCGCTGTCGCGGTGGTCGATGTATCTGCCATGGATTGGCTTTGCGGACTGCATCCATCAATAGGCTATTTCAGGGATAGTCCTTGGCTCTTCGTCTGCCGCATTGCCTCCGCCTGCTTGAGTGCCATGACAGTACGCTCATGCGCAGACAGTTGTTGGACGGTCCGCATCGAGGCCCAGGCGGCCTTGATCTCCAGCTGTAGCGCAGTGCTTATTCCGGCGGTAAGGGTCTTGAACGCTTCGCCGTCAGCATCCTTCGCCGCTATTCCGAGAAAAGTGCGCTCTCCGAACCGTTGAGAAACGGCGCGTGCGAACCCCTCGAGCTCTGCCTTTACGGTTCTGTCGGCCAGCGCATATTCGAGGCCAGCCGGATGATCGTTTCGATTGATTGCATCGCGAACGCGTTCGAGAACAGCCTTGGCATTTTGCGACAGATCTGGGATTTCAACCGACAAGTTCTGGCGTCGAGCGTACTCTGCCATCTCAGCCCTTTGCACGGTCTGAATGCGTATCTTCAGAAAGCGCTCCAGAGAGCGAGATAGAGCGGGAACATTAAGAAGAGCAGTTTCCCGATCACGCTTGTCGCTCTTACCGGCCAACAAACCTATCTTGCCTCTGAGCGCGCCATATATCTCCGGCGTGTTTGCGATCTTCAATATTGTATTCGCAGCCACCCCTGCATCCCGGATCATCGCGTCGACATTGACCGCCTTGAATGCCGCCTCCGGTTGCCCATAGACGAGACGAAACCGCAACGAGACATCCTCCCACTCCTTCTGGAGGCCGGGATCGGCGCCGAGCCTGGCCTCTATGGCCTGTGCCATCGACTGAGGGAAGATCGTTATGCCGGATACCATCGGCTTTGCTGCCTTGTCTGCGCTGACAAGGTGAGCCGTCGATGCGGTTCTTGCGACACCGAGCCTTTCGCCGACAGTGGCCAGACGGGCGGCGAGGCTCAAGAGCGTCTGCTTCTGCCTGACCATCCATTCCAGCCGATGCGCAACCAGCGTCCGTGCGACCCGAACGAGGTGCAGACCGCGGCTTTCGGCAAAATGAAGTGCCTGCCGATAGAATGAGCCGCCCTCGTAGTCGAGCGTCGTTTCCTTGGAATTCCTGCGCGACAGGATTGGTGTGAGACCACCCGTCTTTTCGAAGGACCGGCGTCCGTAGTAGA